>JALZHU010000204.1 GCA_030860695.1 Actinomycetota bacterium | reverse complement strand
GGTGATCAAAAGGTACCGCACACACAGCCACCGCATCAAACGAACCACCGACCACGGCCAACTCCATAACGGCCCAGCGAAGATCCACATCTTCAAGGTCCCGTGCCTAACTTAGTGGCATTGTTCCCTGTGACGCCATGGGATGCGGCGAATCCCTGTCTCAAGGCACCAGTACGTCCGTCTCACGGTCCTTTATGACGCGACCCAGCGTGAACATGCCACCAACGGAATGAAAACCTGCGAGCTAGCGATTAGCAGGGACCGCTACCGAACAGTGCCAGTTACGACCGAACAGTTCGTTTGGCAAGCGCAGACATTTCTCAGCAGTACGCACTGGTACCGGACGTTGACGGTTGCTTCAGGCAGGTAAAGGGTGAAGATGATCATTGACTGGTTTCCTTGACCGTCCAACGTGAGGGCGAAGCAGCGGGACGCAGATGGTCTCGCTGTGCCGTTCACGGTGTGGATATGAGGGCTGGCCGCGAACTAGATCGCAAGATGCCCGACTTCTCTTCTGGTGATCTGGACGCCGGGTGTCCGGCGGCCGGTCGACAGACCTGCTGTGCGTCCCACGGCAGATCAGGGCTGGGAGTGGGTCGTTGTGATGTCGAGGCCTGGGGGTGCCCCTGGTGTGTGGACGGTTGGAAATGCTCCTGAAAGTAGTGAGCGGCGGTGTCCGGTATGCCGGGATTTGGGTGGCTTTGAGGTGGTAACGGCTGGAGTGGTTTGGTGATCGCTGGCTAGGCTGCGGCCATGGTGGAACGGTTTGCGCAGCTTGATGTTCGTATCGAGGCCGAACCGGATGCTGACCGTGAGGAGCTGGTGGCGCTGGCGGTGCGGCTGCGTGAATGGCTGCTTCCGGTGGGTGTCGAGTCTGTTGGGTTTGTCGCTGCGGGTCCGGCGCCTTCGGGCACGCGTTCGGCGGGGATGTTTGTTGCGGATATGTTGACTGTCCTGTTTGCGCGGTTTTCGGAATTGTTGGTGAAGTTGATTGATGTGGTGCAGTCGTGGCTGTCGAGCAGTGGAGCTCGTAGCGTAAGACTTGAGCTTGATGGTGATGTTTTGGAGGTCACGGGAATTACTCGGGGCGATCAGCGTGAGCTGATTCGGACCTGGATCGACCGCCACACTGATGGATGATGTCGTCGATGAGCGGCGTGAAGATCGCGTTATTGGTCGGCTGTTCTGAGTATGAGGACTCGGGGTTTCCGCCGTTGCCAGCGCCGGCCCAGGATATCTCCGCACTTAAGTGTGTGCTCGCTGATCCGTCTATTGGTGATTTCATGGTAAACACGGTATTTAATAGATCTTGCGCGGCGGTGGGCGAAGAGATCGAAGGTTTGTTTAGTAATCGCAAGCCGGATGATCTTTTGTTGCTTTATTTTTCGTGTCATGGAGTTTTGGATGCCAGGGGTCGGTTGTCTTTGGTTGTGGCCAATACGAAGAGGGATCGTTTAGAGTCGACGGGGATCTCGGCGCGGTGGGTTACCGAGCAGATGGATCAAAGTCGTTCGCAGCGCATTGTGTTGCTGCTGGATTGCTGCTACAGCGGCGCGTTTTCTGGGGGTCTGCGACGCAGGAGTGCTGATGTTGAGGAGATATCCGAGCAATTGAGGGGGCGTGGCCGAGTAGTTATCACTGCATCGGATAAGCTGGAGTATGCTTATGGGTCGGAGTTTACCAATGCGGTGGTTCATGGTTTGGAGACTGGAGCTGCTGATATCGATGGTGACGGTCAGGTAGCAGTCGGTGAGTTGTATGATTATGTGTATGAGCAGGTTCGCCGGAAAAGTCCGGATCAGACACCGACGATGTCTGCAGATGGAGTGCGCGGTAAGCTTTATTTAGCGAAGAATCCTCATGCGGAAGCGCCGTTGCCGGCCCCATTGCAACAAGCCCTACAAGGCCAGCTGTCGTGGGAGCGATTATGGGCGGTCGACGGTTTGACGCGCCTGATGGCCGGTGATGCCCCGGGAGGGCAGAAGCGGACAGCTCGACGCGAATTGCTTTACTTGCGTGACAATGATCCCAGTCCTGATATTCAGGCGGCTGCGGGTGAGGCGTTCCACCGGATATCTCCGCGACCTCACGCTGTGGATCGCCGACCTCGGCAAAAAGGTCGTTTAGCGATTGCTGGTCTGGTGCTCATGGTTGCGGCGGGTGCTGCTATTATCGTGCCGAATGTGATGTCTTCGGGTAAGGTGGTCACTCATCCGTCTATCCCTTGTTCGTCAAGCGTCCGATCTTCGGATGGTATTTTGTCGTTTGGGACATTGCTTCCGAGGAATACTGGCGCGTTTGTTTATACGGGTCCTGCGTTGGATGCCGGTGTGCAGCTGGCCATGAGAGACATCAATGAGGCCGGTGGTATTCCCGGCCTTACTGCGGTGAAGCTTGATCCGGGAAATCAGCGCGACGAGGATGACCCCGCTACGGACACGGCGAGTCGCTCAATCGATGAACTGCTGTCACGTCAGGTGGATGTAATCATCGGTCCTGCGGCTTCGGCCGTGGCTCTCAAGGTGATCGACAAGGTCACCTGCGCAGGAGTGGTCCTCTTTTCCCCCTCAAACGTGGCGCAGATGTTCACTACCCATCCTGATCGAGGGCTCTACTTCCGGGCCACGCCTCCCGCAGCGGTCCTGGGTACCGTGCTCGGCAGGCTTGTTGTCGCTGATGGCAATGCGACGGCAGTGGTGGTGTCGGACGGCGATGTGGCCAGCAACGACATAGGGGCAGCGATGGTCGCCGCGATCCAGGAGTCGGGAGGAAGGGTGCTTGACTCTTTTCATTACGATCTAAATGCGCGCAATTATAGCAAGGTGATTCAACGGGTAAGGGATAAGAATCCCGACGCGATTGTTCTGATTGGTTTTTCGGAAAGCGCTTCGATTTTATCTGCTATGATTCGGGAGGGTCTCGGTCCTAAGAGTAAACGACTCTATGGTTCGACTTCTAACTTCAACAACTCCTTAGCCAATCGGGTCGATCCGCAGGATCCGGGAGTTTTGGCGGGCATGAGGGGAATCACTCTCGATGTTGGCGATGATGTGTTTGTGAAACGATTGCGGGAGGCGAACCCTGGGCTGCGCAATATAAACTTTGCTGCGCAAGCCTACGACGCAATGGTGATCACCGCGCTCGCAGCAGCTATTGCTGGCACGGACCAGTCTGCCGCTATCGCAAAACACATCAACGATGTGACGAAAGGTGGCGAGAAATGCCTAAACTTTCGCGATTGCATGACACTTGTAAAAGATCGCAAGGATATCGTCTACGTCGGCCCTTCTGGACCGCTGGAATTTTCCACCTCCGGCGAGCCTAGCTCTGCCACTTATATTATCGGCGAGATTCAGACTGACGGCACCGTGAAACCGCTCAGAAAAGAAAAGGCCGGCCTCGCGCGATAAGTCAAGGTAATCAGGCGACCCGGCGGCGAGTGCAGCTTGACCGCTTGATTGTCTATTTCGCTAGTGCTAATTCTGATTCAGGGCGAACGCGCCGATAACCCACTATAGGGCTCCCGAAGTGGCGAAATACATCCAGCAGTTCTATAGGCTTCTTCGTATCTGCTCAATTTTCCTGGCCCAGAGACGGCCTAATCTTGGCTGGCTTCCGGTGCCGTTCACACCTCGCCAGACGCATGGGAGTATTGCAGTGCAATGGTCCGGCCTATAATCGACTGTGGGCAGAGAAGTCTTCTCGTGCACGGTCAGCGGAGTTCTGGCCGTTGTTGTCCTTGGTCGGTGACGGGGTTGCCACGATTTTGCACACTGAAGCTGGTGTGGCATTCTGTCGATCGTGCAGACCTACCCGCACGGCAGGGCCCGGCGGCAGTCCTCCTCGATGTGACCGGTGCGTGCGTCGTACAACGCAGGGCCGCGGGCTGGCGTGTAGTAGCCCCCCGCGGGAGAGGTCGATGGGATGCCGCATCCTGCTCACTCGGCCGTGCCGCAGCAGTTCTCGTATTCGAATCTATGGCAAACGGTTTAGGAATGGTTCGTCAGTAGCAGACTGTGTATATGACCTGACGTGCTGTTTCGGCTTGGTTAGTGGCGGGTGGACTCGCGGCCATTTCGCGTCGGCTTCGTGCTAGGCGAGAACGATTGATGTGGAGTTAGGCAGCCACACGCCATGGCTGATGACCTCCGCCGGATACCGAAACCACGCTATGACGGCGAAAACGGCGGTCACAACCCGCTCCTCCCCACCGAGATCAACCCCACGATCATCTCAGCTACCAGGCAGCCCGACCACATTGACCATGCCGTCGTCACAGAGGCAGCTGGCCAATACCCTGGGCATTACCTGAGCAGTGGCCTGGGTGGGCCCTCATCGCTTTGGCGGCTGCTCCCGACGTCAATCAGCACGGGCGTTTTAGCCGTGTTCGCGATGGGTACCGTCGCCGCGTTGGGCGTCGCCGCGGTCGTTCGTCGCTTTCGCGGCCACGGTCGCATACAGAGCTGAATTCACAGTAGAAGGGACACCCAGCCATGGAGCACTTCGCCATCGCCACCGTTGCCGAGCAAAGCGCTGACTTCCACCGCGTCTTGTGGACTGGCCGGCACGCTCAGCTGGTCATCATGACCATCCCTGCGGGCGGGGAGATCGGTGAGGAGATCCATGAGGACACCGATCAGATTCTGAGCTTTGTCAGCGGTACCGGTGAGGCCGTCGTGGCTGATCAGACCTATCCGATTGCCCAGGGTGACCTGGTCGCGGTGCCGGCCGGAACCCGGCACAACTTCCGCAATACCGGCGTCAACCCGCTGGTCCTCTACACCGTGTACGGTCCGCCCGAGCACGCCGATGGTGTCGTGCATGCCACCAAGGAGGAAGCCGACGCCGCCGAGATGGCTGGGCGGAAGGTCGATGCCCGGGATCTCGACACCAGCGGCAAGGACCGACAACGGTCCATCAGCGCCGGTGCAGGCGCAGATCGCGCGCCCCAACAGCGGCTCGCTGGGTATCGGCAGTCTGAAAGGACGGTGACGGCAATGACGGATCATCTCTGATAGGTGAGCAAGGGACGTGAGTGACGCTGTTGACTCCTGCTGACGCTGACTACGGGCACGCGGGGGGGCGGGGGTACATCCTCGGCTGGGAGGTAGGTCTCCGTGCTCGGCGCTGGGAATGGAGGCCCGCCGTTATAGGTGCACGCGATGCTGGACGCGACAGACTTTAGCTTTGCGAAGAGCCGGTAACGAAATGGATTCGCGTCGAGAGCTTGGGAATTTCGCTACCGTGCCAGTGATTCGGGCTGACCTGCGATCGGTCTGTACCTTGGCGTGCCGTGGGTACCGCAGTTGACCGCTCGTTACAGCACGCGGACAGCACGACGGTGGTTGTGTTCTGCTCGCACATCAACGGTGAGGCCAAGTGGATACCTGTCGCGTCGGCGGGCTCATCCTCCAAGCAAGCCAGGCGCAGGGGCACATGCGAAGCGTTCGACGGATGAACGCTTTGGTGGCCAGCGCCGGTGCGTGGACATTCCTCGGACCACGGCTACGCGGTGGTTACCCGGTCACTGTGGAGGTGGGATGGGCTTCGGCGCGGTCGGCAAGCCGGCTGATCGCTGCGACCAGCGTCGGCCAGATCGCGCGGGGCAGGTCGTGTACCAAGCCGGGCACCACGAGCAGCTCGGCGTTGGGCAGTGCGGCAGCGGTGGCGCGACCAGCGGGCAGCGGGCAGCTGGAAGACCGGGTCGGCTTCACCGTGTATCACCAGGGCCGGCACCGTGACGCGGGCTAATGCCGCGGTGCGATCGCCGGAGGCATAGACGGCCAGCCCTTGGCGGGCCACGCCGGCCGGGTCGAAACTGCGGTCATAGGACTGCCCCGCCACCTCACGGATCCAGCCCTCCTCCATGGGATAGCCGGGTGAGCTGATGACCTCGAAGAGGGCCACCGTCCAGTTCACGACCTCCGCGAGGCTCGTCGGTGGTGGAGCCGAGAAGGCGGCCTGGACTTCGGGCGTGGACTTTCCGATGCTCATCGACGGGGTGGACATGATGGAGGTCAGGCTCCGGACCCGGTCGGGGTGTCTGATGGCCATCGTCTGGGCGATCATTCCCCCATCGAGACACCGACCACGTGCGCCTGGTCGAGCCCGAGCGCGTCGAGCACACCGACGGCGTCGTCGGCCATGTCCTCCAGCCGGTAAGACACCGAGGACGAGTCCCCGTGCATGACCGCCTCCAGGTCCGGCGGTGGCACATCGTGCAAATGGGTGGACAGGCCCACGTCGCGGTTGTCAAAGCGCACCACGAAAAGCCCTCGGCGGCCAGTGCCGCGCACAGCTCAGGGTGCCACCACAGCATCTGACTGCCTATCCCCATCACCAGCAGCAGCGGACGACCACCCGGGGAACCACAGGTCTCATAGGTGATCGTGATGCCGGTGCTGGCCACCGTGGTGAACTGCATTCCTTGGTTATTACCGGACCATCGTGGTGCATTGCATCCGTATTTCTCCTGGACCCGAGCGCGCCAGCGCGACCGCAGGCAAGCGGGGCTAAGTCATGTGAGCCGTAGTCGCATGCAACCCGCCAGGACCTGCAATTTGTCCATCGACGGGGCTGATCCTTGGGTTCACGTCCGAGGATGTCCATGGTTGTCGTAGCCGTTGACGTACCAACTGATGTACCTCGGGAGGCTCTTCGGCCGTGGGCTCTGATCGGCGGTCTGCCTGCTGCCAAATATCTGATTCTGGGTCAGGAGTTCCGACCCCTGGCAACGGAACGTCGTCTGGATGGTCGGACTTCCCGCAGCCGAGTTGGTCATAAAACACGACAGGACGACCAGCGTCGACCAGGCTGGTCAGATCATTCAGGTAGTCGTGAGGAACCCTGGCCCACCATGAAGGACGAGTAGGGGCAACTTTCCGTCCCGCGTGGGAAGGTCGCCCACCGCCTGATACCACGTTCGGTGCCTCCTGAAGAGCACTGTTCCTTCCGTTGCCTTCAGCACACCGACTCCCTTCCTTTAGACGCTATTCGATGTCGACACACTGCTTGAGCTGCTTGAGGAATTGGAGTCCGACCAACGGCTACGCCGCTGAGAATTCCAAAAGGAACTGACCCTGCACATGGGTCTCATGCACATGGGTCGTAACGCTGCGCACGTGCTGTGAGCGGTGCAGGGGTGTCTGGCGGTCGGACTAGCGCAATTGGGAGGGAGCAGACTAGGGGCGGGACCTTCTCTCGGGTCAATGTCCTCGGTGAGATAGCTCCCGTGGTTGAGGACGGCTCTGATGGTCAGTCGCGTCGAGAGGCTGCGGACGCGCGGAGCGTCAGGCTGCCAACGAGCAGCGCAGAACCGCCGACGACCGCGGAGAAGTCGCACCGGTTCGCCCTCACCGGTTCTGATCCCGAAGGCCGTAACCGCACGATCATCCTATGGCGGGAACTCGATCTGGTGGACGGCAAGGTGGTGCGCCGGGTGGTCCTCACGCTGGATGCCACGATGAACACCGCGACGGTGCTCACCTGTGTCGAGGCCGTCGAGGTGGCGCAGGCGGCCCGATGACCGAACAGGGCCCGTCCCCGGTGACCGGCCCCCTGAGGGGCCCGTACCCGTCCTGCGGGACCACCACCGGAATGCAACAGGTCAGTGATACCCCCATCGAAGGTGCCGGCGTGGTCGTGCGTGGCATGCGGCACGGAGTGGGTGATCTCGATGGTTAACCCGCGCCCGTTCCTGGATCTGCTCGCCGCGACGGTGGACCTCGCGGCGGCGCGCTCGACGCTACGAGAACTCATCGCCCTGGCCGATCAGGCGCCCGAGCTCACCGAGCAGCAGCTGCGGTTCCGGCTGCTCACGCTGGTCGAATGCGCCACACCCCGATCATCCGCTGCCTCCCAATCCCCGGCTGACCGCTGGTCGAGCCAGGTCCCCGACTCGGCTCCCAGCGGCCAATCGGCACCACACGACACCCTTGGCAGTGCGCCGTGAGGGGGCGGCGGGCCGCTGACCCATGGCGGGATGCGCAGGGCACTCCTATCCCGGTGCGCGGCCGGGTCGAGCAGGCCGACATCGACGCCGGACTGGGCGCGCTGCGTTCGCAGCTGAGCAAGCGGGACCGAATGCTGCGCCGCAGCGCCACCCGGCTGGTGGTGCGATTCGAGGGAGAGACCGCGCTGACCCGCATCCGGCCGCAGCTGGTGCGGATCCTCCCTGAGGAGGGGCCTGGGGATGAGTGCTGATGGCCCGCAACTCAGCGCGGCGAAACGGCTGCTGGACCGCGCCAAGCGCCAAGGATTCACCTTTCAGCGGGTCACGCCGGGTGAAGATGGGCCGTTATTCGCTCGACGGGAAACCATCGAATACCGCGACGAAATCTATCTCGGCGGGTTCAGTGATTCCTGCCACGCCACCCGGGTCCGGAAGTCGTCGCTGATCGTGCCCGGGGGCCTGCCGGTCACCACGCGGGTGTCCGGCGATGCACTGACTGTGCTGAACACCGTGGTATCCGACTGGCCCATCACCTGACCCCGTCCTGTCCTGACAACCCTGATGTGCTCTATGTGTGCTTCCAGGGCAGGGGTCAGGTGATCAGCGTGCCACCTCGGCTCGTGTAACTGCTCCCCGAGCAACCGGACGAGCACTGGTACTGACCATGTGTCCACGCTCAGCACGCGGTTTCCGGGCTGGGCTCGGCCCGCATGGCCACCCGGCGCAGTCGCTCAAGTTGCCACGATAGGTGTACTGTGATCGCCGTTTATGTGTCTTTAGCGATATAAAAAGTCACCATACGCACACAAACGGTGATCACTCTTCGCCGGGCTGACGCTTCTCATAGGTGAGTCAAAGGTCAAAGCTAATAGGAAGCGGGTATCCCGCCCCTGGTCTGCTACGCCTCTGGCGCCGACGCGACGGGATACCCGCGCCACCAGCCAACCCCGCCCATTCTCCTGCCAGTCCCGGGGACCATCCCGGAGCGGAGGCCCGCCGGAGGCGCCCGCCCTGAAAGCCTCGTGTCAGTCGACCGGCAGCGTCTTGAGCGCACTGGGTAGCTCGGTGAGCGAGTCAAGTTCGAGGTCCGCGGTGCCGCGCTCGTAGATGACGTACCCCCACGGGCCGCGCCGGACAAAAATGGTGTGGAGACCGGCGGCAGCGGCGGGGCGTAGGTCGTTGTCGAGGCGGTCACCGACGTAGGCGATCTCGTCGGGCTGGTGGCCGCTGACCGCGATGAGTTTGCTGAAAAACGCCACGTCGGGTTTGGTGACGCCCCAGTCGTCGGAGGTGGCGAGAACGTCACAGGGGAGGTTGAGTTCGCGCAGGAACCGCCCGGCGCGAGTGGTCTGGTTCCCAGCGATGCCCACGAAGTACCCGGCGTCTTTGAGCGCCTGCAGGCAGGGGCGCACGTCGGGGTAGAGGTCATGGCCGTTGAGGTACTCGCCGAGACCGGCGTCTAGGCGGGCTTGGCGTTCGGCGTCGAGGTCAAAGCCGGGACGGAAGTACTAGAAGACTTGGCGGTAGTCCTCGCCGCGGGCGATGACCGCACCGAACATCGCCGAGAAGGTATGCCGGGGGACGCCGAGCCAATCGGCCCAGGTGCCGTACTCGCGGGTCTCGTCGATCAGGACCTCTCCGACGTCGAACCAGACGGCGCG
>JALZHU010000203.1 GCA_030860695.1 Actinomycetota bacterium | reverse complement strand
TAACCGGCGATTAAGGTGGTACGTACAATGCGTACGTCATCGCCGTCCCGAACGGCGTAGTGAATTTTCGCAGAGTAACAATGGATCTCTGGTGGTGATGCTGGCCCGGGGCTCCGGCAAAGTCGGTAGTGATCGGGTTTGGCCTGCGGCCGATGATGAGCGACACGCCGGGGAGATAGTAGGACGGGCATGACCCTGATGTTGATCATGAAGGTTCCTACACCATCTGATCAACAGAAGGAACCATGCCCGCGCGCTCATCATCGTCGATCCACCCGGTCCTGGCTGAGCTGGTCGCCGCAGCCGATGCCCGCAGGCTGTCTGGCACGGGTCTGTTGGCCGTGCTGGCGCGGGTGCCGGATCCGCGCAAACGACGGGGTGTGCGGCATTCGATCACGACAATCCTGGGCGCTCGCGGTCTGCGCGGTCTTGGCTGGTTGTCGTTCCTTTACCGCGATCGGCCAGTGGGCCGCCAATGCCTCCGATCAGATCCTTGCCGCGCTGGAGGTGGGTGGGTGTGCGCCGTGCGAGTCAACGATTCGCCGCACGTTGCAGCGGCTGGATGGTGACGAGTTGGATGCTGCGATCGGCGGCTGGGCCGCAGCGCGCACCGAACCGCCCGCCGGGACGCGACGGGCGGTGGCGATCGACGGCAAGACGGTGCGCGGCTCAGGCGGTAGCGGGCGGGACGCCCGGCACCTGCTGGCCGCGATCGACCACCGCAGCGGAGTCGTCCTTGGTCAGGTCGACGTCGACACCAAGACCAACAAGATCACCCGGTTCCTCCGCCTTGTGCGACGGCATCGACAACCTCACCGATGCGGTGGTGACGGCGGACGCTTTGCACACGCAGCGACACCACGCCGACTATCTGGTGTTCGAACGCGGCAGCCACTACCTGCTCACCGTCAAAGCCAACCAGCCCGGTTTGCACCACCAGCTCACGGCACTGCCCTGAAAAGACATCCCACCGGCTCATACCTCCACGGATCGTGCTCACGGCCGGGTGGAGCAACGCATCGTCAAGGCAGTGACAGTGCAAACCGGGATCGTCTTCCCACACGCCCGCCAGGCCATCCAGATCACCCGCAAGACCCGACGGCTAGCGATCTTTGGTCGCTAGGTTCTTCACGGTTGTGTCAAATTTCAGGCGGCCGGTTTGAGGCGAGCGCGGTTGATGTAGCTGTCGACGTGGTGATCAAGTGTGCGCAGGGCCTGGCGTAGCTGGGGTGGTGCTTAGGGTTGATCAGCGGCGGTGAGGGGGACCAAGAGCCGGTTGTAGATCTTGGTGTAGAACACGGCGATGCGGATGCCATCTGGTGTGAGCTGGTAGCGGTTGGTGTGGGGAAGACGGCGGATGAGTCCGGCCAGGCGCAGTCGGCGCAGGTCGTAGGTCATCTGGTTGGGGCGGTAGTCACTGCCGAGCAGCCCGGCGATCAAGACGCGCAGGTTCTTGTTGGTGAAGCCGGTCGCGGCGAGCAGCGTTTGACATAGGGCGCCGGTCAGGGCCATGACCCGAGGATCGCCGAACCTTAGGGCTGGGGTCCTCCGCCCCGCCGCGTCCACGGTGGGGTGCGCGATCCGCTCAAAGGCTGGGCTCGCAAGGACACAGCCCTGGCCGACCCGTTCAGCATGCAGGATTCGCTGGTTGCAGGCACGGGCCTTGGTCTGGAGTTCCTCAAGGTTGAGTAGACGGGCTTGGCAGCCCAAGTCGCGGGGACTGTTGATGACGGTCTCGATCCGCATGGCCCGGCCGTCTTTGAGGTACTGCTTGATCCGGGAATGCTTGTAGAACACGTTGACGATCACACCGCCGTTGTCGCGACGGTCGATCGCGGTACGAAAGGTGCCTGGGGTGTCGCGCCGCACTCGTCGACCGAAGATGATCTCGACGTTGTGGGGGCGGCCGAGGTCGAGGTTGTCCGCGATCAGGGCTTCGAAAAAGCCGCGGGCGTGTCGGGGTGCGTCAAACACTAGGGTGCGGGAGATCTCGATTTGCCGCATCGAGGTCTCCCACCAGTAGCCGGCATCTCGATCCTTGTCGGTCAGCGGCAGAGGCAGGCGGGCCAGCCACCGCTGGACGAAGACGTTGATGGTGCCCGGGCCCAGCCGATCACAGATGTCCTGCAGCGCAGCCGGATCGTCGGTGCTCGCGAACCCATTGGACAGCTCCGTGAAGCCGATTCCGGCCTGGGTGGCTTGGCGTTTGGCCCACTCATGCCCGTTGAGGCACAGCTTGGCGTTGTAGGGAAAATAGGAGCAGAACTTGAGGAAGGCCGGACCTAAGTCAACATCCCACAGGTAGAAGTAGTACACGCTCACCCGCCGGTCGGCCTTGGTGAACCACCACTGCACCGCCCCCGTGGACGTCTGGCGCTCATAGGCAGTCCAAACCCGCTGGAACTCCTGAGCCACCCCGATCGCGGCCACCCCCGACACACCTGTAGCTGCTTGGCGCTCCAGGTGAGGGCGCATCAGCTCCAACTTGGCGCCCACTTCATCCTTACCGAACTTCACCCACGGGATGTCATTGGCCTCGGCAAAAGATGCCACCGCCCGGCGAAACCGCTGCCCAATCTGGTTGAACAACGCAGGAGACGGAAACGGATAACCCAGATGCCCCGACAAAAACGCCACGACCTGTGCACTGGTCTGCAGCTTCGGCACGTAGGCGTTGAGATAGATCCGATCCAGACACTGGGTATCCAGCGCCACGTGCCCATCAAGAACATCGTTGACCGTCACCACCCGCGCGCCCACGACGCCTCCCCCGCATCCATGGCTACGCAGCCGAGCATGTGCTCACCGCAGCGACAACACCACCCCAACCACCCTGCTAGGCGGTCCGAGGCTACGCCTCACTGGTACTACAACCGCAGTCCGCTGGTCCCGGCTCGCGCGACCTGCTGTTATGCGCTCGATCCTGAGTGTCGGCAACCAGGGTCCCGGGGTGGGTGACCAGCACGTTTTCAACGGTCGACCCCAAGGTGCGGCTGTAGTACTAGACAGCAAGAAATGGACCACCGAAACGGTGTACGCCATCACCAGCCTCACCGCCGAACAGGCCACCACAGCAACGCTGGCCAGCTGGATCCACGGCCACTGGACCATCGAGAACCGCCTGCACTGGGTGCGGGATGTAACCTACGACGAAGACCGCTCCCAAGTCCGCACCAGCCCCCGCGCCATGGCCTCGCTGAGAAACCTCGCGGTCAGCGTCCTACGGATAACGAACGGCGCAACCAACATCGCACAAGCCATCCGACATCACGCATGGGACCCGCTCCGACCCATCACACTACTGCTGATCAGGGCGGAGAGGATCGCTCTGTCTGCCCAAGTTAAGCGGGGCCGGGTCACCTGACGGCGCAGCACCGCGACTTCGTGATGCAGGATGAGGATCTCGACATCTTTGGCGGTGCTGCGGGCGAGCAGTCCGAGCCAGCCGAGCAGCCTAATGCTGATCAAATACAGCAGTCGGAACAACACGGCTGACGATCATGTCATCGATCGCATAGGGCCGCTGAAACCGCATGTCACCACGCTTGTGATGGGTTTTGGCACGTCACACGGCAGCGTTGAGAGCGCGGTACAACCCGATCACTGGCCGGTTCACGGCCCCGCATGTCGACACCTTCCGGCGGGTGTTGCGCCCGGTGGACGCGGATGCGGTCGACACGGCAATTGGCTTGTTTTTGGCCGAACGCGCTGGCATCGGCGTGTTGGACTCCCCGACGGGCCAGGCCGACGGGTCACCCCAGAATGGACACGACGACCGACAGTGCCACGACCACGGCGGACAGCCCGACCGGCAGCACAGGCCAGACAAGGACAAGCCGACCACGCGGGGACTGTCCGGTGGACGGCAAGGCCGTGCGCGGGGCGATTCAGCCTGACAGGCGTGCGGTGCACCTGTTGGCGGCGATGCCCCAGAGGTTCCCCGCAGTCCTCGCCCAGCGTGACGTGGCGCATAGGACGAATGAAATCACGCAGGTCAAGCCACTTCTGGATCCGCTGGACCTCACCGGGTGGGCGGTGACTCTCGATGCCCTGCACGGTCAGCGGGAGACCGCACGGTACCTGGTGGAGGACAAGGGGGCGGCCTATGTGTTCACCGCCATCAAAGACAACCAGCCGACGCTGTTTGCTCAACTCGATGCCCTGCCCTGGACCACGGTGCCAATCGGGCACACCATGCACGACCGCGGCCACAGACGCCAGGAGATGCGCACCATCCAAGTCCTTCCCGGCCCCCCGAAGGGATCTTTCCCTACGCCCAACAGGCGTTCCTGGTCGAACGGTATGCCCATGACCTCAACGGTGCCCTCACCTCAGCGGTCGCCGCACTGGGCATCACCGCCTTATCCGCTGCCCAAGCCGGACCCGAACGCCTCGCGGACCTAGTCAGAGGCCACTGGGGGATCGAGGCACTGCATCACATCCGCGACGTCACCTACGACGAAGACCGATCCCAACTGCGCAAGGATCCGCCCCTCAGGTCCTCGCAGGCTTTGCGCAACTTGGCGATCGGCGCCCTGCGCACTGCCCGCCGCACCAACATCGCATCCAGTCTCCGGTGGATCTCACGTAATCCCACCCGAGTCCTCTTCGTCCTCGTCAACCAGCATGACCCAGGGGAAGCCATCCCGACACGACTTTGCCTATCGCCCTGCACGGCTAACTGACACTACCGCAATCAGAGGCCACCCCCCACACCCGCGATATCCTCATCACGCTCGACACCAACAATTTAACAGTGCCGATTTTTCTTATCAGATCTGATATCCTCGCGGGTTCACCTGCGCCCGCTCACGCTCGGCGGACGCAGCGTGCTGGTGTCGATTTCTTCCTCCCGGAATAGTGCTATCGCCTCGGCGATGGAGGCAGCTGCCACATCCACGTCCTCATCAGTCGTAGTCAGCGGTGGGAACAGGACTAGGAAGTCAGGGCTGTAATCGATAAGCACGTTACGGCGCTCGCACTGGACCTGTAGGTGCCTCAGCGAGACTATGGACGCCGGGTGTCCGTCGGCGTTGAGCAGGTCAATCGCTATGAAACTGCCGAGCTGGCGAATCGCCTGGACCCGGTCTACCCCGACCAGGCGGTCGGCCAGTCCGCAACGCAGCCGGGTGCCCATCCGTAGCCCGCGTTCCAAGATGTCCTCGGATCGGTAGGCGTTCAACACAGCGAGGCCGGCAGCGCACGAAATGGGATGCGCGTCTGTGCTCGATCCATGGTTGAATGGAAGCCGGCCGGAGCCGTCGAACGCCTCATACACCCGATCGTTGCATAGCACCGCGCCAAGTGCGGCATAGCCAGAAGTCATACCCTTGGACAGACACATGATATCCGGTGTGATTCCGGACATCTCGGCGGCAAACATGGGACCCATTCGGCCGAAGCCGCTCAAGACCTCGTCGAAGATCAAGACTATGTCGTTCCGATCACAGAACTTTCGCAGGGCCTGCAGGTAGTGCGCGGGCAGACCGATTCCGCTGGCGGCCCTCACCGGCTCGACGACAATTGCGGCAACTCGGTCAGTGCCGATTGCCGCGAGTTCTGCAAACATTGGATCAGCACACGTAGCATCGTTGGCGCCGGCTCCCTGGCAGGCAGAACAGATCTCTGGCTGCGGCGGCGGAACATGGCGGAAGTTCTCGGGCATTGGCCCGAAGGCGTCATGGAGCCTCGGGTGACCGCCAGCGGCCATCGTCATCAGAGTGCTCCCGTGGTAGCTACCCTGTAGGCCGATAACCACGACCTTCTCAGGTCGGCCAAGGTTGCGGTGATAGAGCCGGACCATCAGCAGCGCCGACTCCACTGCGGAGCTACCAGTGTGTGTAAAACGCACTCGGGTAAGTGCGGCCGGTGCCGCGTCAACCAGCGCCCACGCGTAGTCCACGATCACCTGAGCCGGCCGCTCGTAACGAAAGGTGCAGACGAACGGCAGCTCCAACGCCTGGCGTGTCATCGCCTCGACGACGTCGCGGCGGCTGTAGCCAAGCATCATGTTCGCGATCCCGGCGCGAGCGTCGAGGAAGCGTCGCCCTGTGCGGTCGACCACCCACGATCCTTCACCAGCAACAAGGACCTCGGCCGGCCCCGCCACACTGAGGATGTAACTCATCGGGGCTAAACCGTGCCAAAGGGGATACGTGCGTGCGTCCCATGTTTCGATCACCAGTTGGCTCCCCCGTCCATTCGCCGGCCGAACCACCAATCGCGGGAAGCATTCCTCTATAATGTATCATCACATCGTCGACCGGGCGAGACCCTAGCTTCCGCTACTATCTCCATCGTAAAGCGGCTGGGCGTCCGCAACATGTTCGTCAACCACCCACAGCGCCTCTGGGAAGACTGCCCTGGGCCGGTTTCACAACGCTTGACTCCACGAATATCAGTGCTCAACCATGTCTGAACGGGAGCGGTCATGACGGCGACGGGTGTGGGGCTCCGTCCGATGATCCTGGTCCAGGGGTTCGGTGGACCGGATGTCACCGGCGAGCAGCGCAGCCCCTACCAGGGTTATAACGATGGCACCGTCTATCCGGGCAAACGCGGGGAGAACTTACATCTACCAGGGGTTCTTGCTCCGCACTTTGAAGTCTGACCAGAGCCCAAAGAGGCCAAGACCCGTATCGTGCACCTCCAGGAGGCGAGGGTCTCGATTTCCTCGGCTTCCACCACCGGCTGGTGCGCAGCCAGGGCCGTCGTGGAACCGGCAAAGGCATCGTCTTCCTCGCCCGCTGGCCCACGAGCAAGGCCATGCAGCATGCACGGGACCGGATCCGGGAACTCTCCGACCGGCGCCAACTGCTGCTCTCCGTCAAGTGGATCGTGCAGGACATCAACCGCTTCCTGCGCGGCTGGGCCGCCTACTTCCGATACGGAAACTCGGCCCGACACTTCGACAAGATTATGGGATATGCGCGGATGCGGATAGTCATCATTATCGCTAAACGTCATCGGCGCTCCCGAGCGTTCGGATGGTCGGTGATCGCCTTATCACCGAACTACCTCGGCCTGATCAACCTTGACGGAACCGTCGCCGCACCCAGACCCTTCCGGGCCTGGCGGAAAGACCGAATGCCGGCGGTGAACGACGTCGGTGAGCCGTGTGCGGGAGAACCGCATGCACCTTGACGGGCGGGGGCTGGAAACGGAGCACCCTGGCCACGGACACGGAGAAGAACATCCCAGCGGGAAACCACAGGGAAATCAGCGGCTCCGTGACCTACCGCCAGAAACTGCCACCGCGCCAGTCCCCGACCCTATACGCTGGGCGGTGGCTGGCCTGGAACGGGCGCTGGGCCTCGTTAAAGATCGTGATTTTAGGGTTCGGGTATGACAGTGGCCCGGTTGGCGGACCGGGTGGCTGGGGGTTCCACGGGCCCCTGCGTTGCTCTTTCCGTGATCGCGGGGATGGCTTCGCGGTGTTCAAGGGCTTGGGGAAGGGCGCTGATCTGGGTCCAGGCGGTGGCTATCGCGGTGGCCCACGGCCAGGTTCTGGAGATTTTCAGCCGGCATCGTCGCCCGCCTCGGACCAGTCGGGTGGCGGCGTGCAAGATTTTGTAGCGCAGGGTTTTGGGTTCGGCGCGGACTAGGTCGCCGTCCAAGGCCAGCAGCCGCAGCCAGGCCAGCAGGGTGGCCGCGATCAGGGCGGTGGCCAGCCACGCTGAGTTGATCGCGAAATCGTGCGAGGGAAATCGGCCGATGCCGCAGTCCTTCCCGGTGCGGATGGCGTCTTCGACCCGGGCATGGACCCTGTGGGCGGCGTCGATGTAGGCGGGATTGGCGCGCCAGCCCCGCAGGCTGGCGGGCAAGTTGGTTACCCATAGGCTGTAGCGCCAGCCGTCGTGGGCCTCGAATAGAGTCAGCTGGGCACCCGGGTGGGGGCGCTCGCGGCGGGCGAAGATTCGCATGCTGGCAGGCCAGCCGGCGAGCAGGTCCCCGCCAGGGCCTTCGCGCAGCAGCCCGGTCAGCTCGGTGACGTGCGCTTGTTCGTGCCGACACCGCGCATGCGCGCAGTGCCGGTTAGGGCAGGCATTATCGGCACGGCGCTGTCGCACGTTTCCGTGATGATCGATCGCGACCTGCCAGGCGTGCTCGGCACCAGGTTGACCGCCTGGCGCTCGCGGGAGCCCAGTTCCCAGCCGACCGAGTAGATCAGTTGATAACCCGGCCGGGAGGCGAGCTGGTCCAGTGGTTGATCAGCCCGTGGCTGGCGCCGGCACCGTCGCAGGTCACCATCAGCTGCCGCCGGTAGGCCGGCGGCAGCGCGGCGATCGACTCCTCCAAGACCGTGAGATGATCAGTCACCGTGTTCGAACCGGCACCGCCACGGCGCCTCATCCCGGCCAGCGGCTCGCCCGTATTGTCACAGTAGGACAGCAAGGGGTGATGGCCGAACCCTTTGAAATTCGGCTGCGCCAATTCCTTGTCCGAGTGCGCCGGGGTGAACGTGGCATCCAGCCGGATGCAGCTCACCCCCTCCAGTACCCTGTCCGCGATCTTCACGCCGGGCAGGGCGCCGTGGCGGACCCCGACCGCCGCCCACGCGCGGCACCAGGCGGCATGAACCGCCCCACCGATCCGGGCCAGCGCCCCCGGCCCGCCCGTGGCGATCTCGCTCAGCACCCGCCATGTGGTGGGCACCGACGCAACCAGGCCAACAGCTCCTTCTGGACAGCCAACACCCGGAAATCACCGATCACCTCGATGCCATCGGCAATCGCGCACGCCAGGTCAGCAATAACTCGGTCCCGATCATGGACCAGCAGCCGCGACCGGGCCAGCGCTCGCGACAGCCCCCCAGTCAGCCCGGTCTTGTCGGCCAGCTGCCGCAACAGGGCCAGCCCGGCGTGCGACACGATGCCCTCGCCGTCGGCGGTGACTTCCAGTCCCTTCGACCAACCGGTAACGTGCACTTTCAAGGTGCTCCTCGAACTGGCAAGGATAAGGGCTGCTCTTATCGTCCCAGCTCAGAAGCACCTTTTACGGTCAACGCGCCGATCAGCTGCATGTCCGGGATGAAAAGCCAGGGTTAAGGCGAGGGGCGTCGTTGCCATGCACCAACGTAGGGAGCCAGGCCCCTCAGGTACCTTGAAGAACCGTAACAACCGGATATCCGAAGGCCTGCTGCGTGGCTTCTGAGGCAGCAGCGGGGCTAGGTCGGGTGGGCTGATGGCCTAATGCGACTGTGCCGGCGCATGAGTTTGAGCATGCCGAACGACGTCTTCCCGCTATGTAACAGTCCCCCGACTATGCAACAGTTCCCCCGACCTGGCCCTCGACGCGCTGGACATGGCGATCTGACGCCGCCACCAGCAGGGCGCAGATCTCTCCGGGCTGGTGCATCACTCCGATCGCGGGGTGCAGTAGCTGGCCATCAGCTACACCCAACGCCTCACCGACGCCGGCGCAGTGTCCTCGGTCGGCAGCCGCGCCGACAGCTGCGTCCCGGAGCGATCATCGACGGCGCTTCCCTTCCCATCGTCCTGCTCCTCTCATCGGTTGTAAGTATTTGGTGATCCCGTGGGAGGGCATGCCAAGAACCCGTGAGCGGCCTCGCATTTTCCGGACAGCTGTTTAGTGGACTATTTCATAATGCGAGCTGTCGGTTCACGTGCTCGGTGTAGACCTCGTGTGGGGTCTTGTACCCGAGTCCCGAGTGGAGACGTTGGGTATTATAACGAAATTCAATGTAACGCGCAATGTCTGTCATGGCGTGTCG
>JALZHU010000202.1 GCA_030860695.1 Actinomycetota bacterium | reverse complement strand
GCCATAAATTGGCCCTGAGCTGCCGTTCGTGGTGCGCTCGGTTGTGCGAGACTCGAACTGTGGATCACAAGAGTCAAAGCTGACGCACGGATTGTGACACGCAACAGGTCGTTTCTGGCGTCTTGCCCTGGAGGATACCTTACCCGCCGCTACCAGTGCCTGCAAGCCGAGATCGACGATCTAGGTACCACGCTCGATGCAAACCGGATTCTTAGCCTGCCATGGCGTCGCT
This sequence comes from Actinomycetota bacterium, assembly GCA_030860695.1. GTDB lineage: Bacteria > Actinomycetota > Actinomycetes > Mycobacteriales > Pseudonocardiaceae. The sequence continues at coordinate 9,548 of JALZHU010000202.1, read as the reverse complement.
CTCGGCGGTGATCGTTATGTGGTTCACCGCGAACCACCCGTCATGCGCCGGGTACCGACGGGGCGGATCATGATCTCAGGCCCCTCAACCAGCAGGGTCTGGTTCTTATGCTGACACGTTAGGTCCACCGTAGGAGACTCGAACCTGTGACAACGTGGCTGCCTGTCAGGGCTGGTAGATCCTCTATGTGGTTTGCATAATTCTTCGTAGCGTTCATGACCACCTCCTACCCGGCTCAGCAAGCTTGAAGCTGCCTTCAATCACCAAACGCCCTAGTAGGGACCGATCCCCCGCCGTAGATGGTCTGTGTGGAATCCTGCCCGTGGGCAGTGGATCGACGCTACGGAGCTGTCCACCCCACCTGGTCCAGCCGGTTTCCTCCGACACTGTGACAGGAAATTCGAGAGGGAGTAGCACCACCGCCACGCCTGTCACTGTGCTGTCACACCTATTTTTCAGGTCAGCACCCCTGGAGTGTCAGGGTGACCGGTGTGACAGTGACGGCCTGGTTATCCCTCATGAACCTCGCAGGCAGCCCAGTCTTTCAGCTGGAGGGTGGGGCTTGCTCGTCTCAAACCGCTAGTAGTGCTGCATGGCATAATCACCTGCATGACCCGGCGGGACGACCGATCGGCAGACTCACGTGCTGATCCGCCCTTCCGTCGCTGGGTGAGCAATATCTTGATCAATGTCATTGCGAACCTTATTGCAGCTGCAATCATCTACCTGCTCGGCGTCGCCATAGGTTTTCTTCCGAATCTTCTACCGGACTTTCTTCCGCGCGAGTTTAGTACACTGCTGGAGACGGCTTTCTTTTTGACCTTTACATTAGTAGCGTTGGCCTATGTGGCCTCCAAAATCTTCGGCCGCTCGGATGAGAGTTCGCCCCTTCTCCTTATTGCAATAATGCTGCTCGGCATGACCGCTTTGCTCGGCTCGTTCATGCCCGACCTTTTTGATCGATTATGGGAGCGTATCGCTTATGGGGTCATGGGTTTACTAATTCTGCTTGCTGGATTCCTATTTTTTGGGCTCATGTGGAAAACTCGTCGGATTGAGAGACGGTTACACTAACTGATCCTGCCACCCGCCCCCCACTGTTTCAGCCACTTCGGTGACACTTGTGACAGTAGTCAGGCAGGTTCCTGTACCTCCACCTTCGTCGCTCTGCTACCAAACCTATTTCGCGGGTTCCAGATGTCCTGGTCTTCAGTGGTGCCTCTGGGCAGAAGGAAGGGTGTGACGCCGAGGAGGCGTAGTGTAGTTCGGCGGTGGGCACGTGGTAGCTGAGGTCAGGGCGGATGAGGCGGACTGACTCGAAGGACTGAGGCAGCACTTGAGAACGACCTTGATGCTCTGAATCGGCTTGTCGAGGGCGGGGTCGCTGAGGAGAATGACCTCGTGAGCGACGAGCCCGAAGACAAGGAACGCCTGTCGCCAGAGCGTGCCCGTGCCATCGGGGTAACCATCGGATTGGTATACGCAATTACCCATACTGTCGTAGTAATACGTTACGGGTTTATTTCAGGTGAAGTGCTCATATCAGGAATCGCTGGCGCAATGCTCATCATCGCCCCCATCGCCTTTTGGACCTCACGTATTAACAAAGATCTAGCGAAGATTAAGGTCCTTCGTCGTGATCGGATCGCTGAAGCTCGTCAGCATATGGATGCCACAGGGAAATTGCTACGAGAACTCGAAGATGAACTGAATACTCGAATTAAAGTCCTCGAACAGCTCCAGGCCTACAGTGAACGATACGAGCAGTTAGCCTCGTTGAACCGTGAGCAAGCTAAAGCCATCGAAGACATGGTGGGGTATCAGTTCAAGCGCCAGGAGCGTATTACCTGGCGACAGTGGTGGGGTGCGATTGTCCTTGCGGGCATCTTAGGCTTCATCATTAACTGGGCCAGTAATCCTCTGTGGGACTGGATCACCCGTTAAAGGAGACGCGTCATACAACAAGGAAAGGTCGGGCTTGAAACAAATCCTTAGTTTCTATTTGGGATTGGTGCGCAACGGTGGGATGTGATAGTTGGTGCCGACGCGGATGATGCGGAGTCAGTCAGTGATCTTTCTTCTCTTCAGTGTCGAACAGCGCCAAGCCTTGGTGGTGCCAACCAAACATCATCAGTTGTTCTTGATAGGTTCCAATAGGCTGGGGCAGGGTACTGGTAGTGCGGGCGTCGATGTCGTCGAGTGCTGCCTGTGCTCGACGGCGGAAGGGATTTGATACGGCTACTTTTTGGAAATGCTTATCGAGTTGATGGCGCAGCGTGGCTAGGCTCCGATGGGTGACAGATTTGTCGCCTGTATATAGCTTGTCTGCCAACCTGCGGCCAGTTTCACCCTGTGCACACCAGCCAATCTCAGCAGCGATACGTAACAACCTACCGAGCAGGTAGTACTCGTCGCGGCAGGTCTCGATGCTGGTTTCACCGGGTGTCTTAGCAAGTATCTTACTTACGGCCACTTGACTAATACCGCACTGGTTGGCAATCCGGTTCTGCGTCCATCCTGCTCTGGCGGCGGCACGTATCGCTGCGACTCGGAGTCCAATAGCATTCTGCCCTGCCCGGATGGTGCTACTGAGGTTGGAAAATGTCTCGGCAAGCCCTGCATCATCCGGTATATCCCTGAATTCTTCAGGGGGCACGTTGTCGGTTTTCATAACCCGGTTATACACCATTCCCCTACTGGCATAAATAGGTATAGACTAAATTTGGTGCAAATGCGGAGAATTTTGGGGTGAATGTCATTGTCGCTTTGATTGGACTACACGTCAAATCGTTGACGAACACAGCTTTCGCGGTTGGTCAGGACCCTACTCCGCCGCTCACGCCGTACTCCGTGCTTATGCAGCAGCCGCTTGACGCTGCGCAAGCTAAAATCGAACTTCTCAGCTATAGCCTTATGGCCGTGGGGTCCTTAACTTTGGTATGGGCTTGCTGGTGAGCATTGTGATCGGCCGACCAACACAGGTGAGCATCCATCCGATGGTCAAGGACCTGCGCACCAGCGTGCCGCCACCAACTGAACAGTCGCCGCGAAGTTGAGACAAAGGTGGTGGCATGGACGTTCCCGCCACGTTGAGAGCAGCAGCCCACGCACTCAGCGACCGCACCGAGCTTGCACACGCAGCTGCACTTGCGGGTTTGCTGCAAAACCGTGCTGATGATATGGAACGCAACATCGCGATTTGGGGATGTGCCGGGCAAGACGTTTCCACTTTGGTTGAGAAGTACTACGGCGTTCTGGACACCGACCTGCCGGTCAAGAAGTCTGCCACAGGCGGCGAGGGCGTCTGCGTACACCGTGCTGACGCAGCAGCCGCTTGAAGCTGCGCGGGCTGACACCGAATTTCTCGGCTACCAACCTAGCGGTAGTACCAGTCCTGTACAGATCGATCATGGCTTGAAGATCCTCAGGGGAGAAACGATCACGCAGCCGCCGCGAGCGGATGACGCGCTCGGTAGTGCCCTTCGTACCCGCGCCGTCGTCTTGACTGCCATCCGACAAGATCGCAGCCACCTTGCGGAGCTGTTGCAGCAGGTCAGGGCGGTTCGAATAATGTCCCGCCACGCCGACTAGATTGTAGCAGGTGGGGAGGGGTTTCGGAGATTGATCCGGGGGCCCTTCTGGATCTTTGGGAGCCAAACGGGGAGCCAGTTGGCGTTCAGATTACGCGGGGGTGGCTTGCCGCGGGTTTGGTCTGCGTGGTTTTGAGGATCTTGTTCATGGCGGTGGCGGCTGTGGTGAGTGCTGGGCGGATTTCGTGGCGGTAGACGGTTTCGGTGACGGAGGTGCCGCTGTGGCCTATCAGGTCGCTGATGTCCTCGATGCGGAGGCCGCCGTTGTTGCTGAGGATGGACACGAAGCTGTGGCGTAGCTCGCGGGGGGTCCAGTGCGCCCCGAGTCCGGCCGTTTGGGTGATCTTTTGGAATTGGCGGCGGATTTGCCAGCGGTCGAGTGGGGTGCCGTCCTCGCGGCAGAACACCAGGTCGTGATCATGCCAGGTGTCGGTCGCCTGACGACGGTGGGCGACTTGGTGGGTGTGGTGGGTGCGCAGCGCGTGGAGGGCCTTGGTCGGGAGTTTGAGCACGCGCCTGCTCTTGTGGGTTTTGGTGTCGCCTTTGGTCCGTACGGAGCGGTACACGGCCACGGTGCCGACCTGAAGGTCTACCTCGGCCCAGGTCAGCGCTCGCGCTTCCTCGGTCCGGATACCGGTCAGCAGCGAGAGCACCACGTAGGCGGCGAGCCATAAGTCGGTATCCGACTCGGCCGCTTCCAGGAGTCTGATGGCCTGGTCCAGCGTCATCGCCTTCGACGGGTGTCCCTGCTTGCCTTGGGGAACCGTGATCAGGGTTGCGACGTTGCGTCTGATTTTGTCGCGTGCCTGAGCCTGGCGGATGGCACGTTCCAGGATTTGGTGGATGAGCCGAAGTGAGCGGGTGGATAGCTCCTCGGCTCGGTCGTCTATCCACTCGTCGAGTTGGTCGGCGGTGAGCTGCTGGAGTTTGGTCGTTCCGATCTGGGGGAGCAGGTGGTGTGTGGCCAGCGACCGGTAGTTGTCGATGGTGGCCGTGGATTTTCCTTTGAGTCCTTTGTTGAGGAAGTCGTTTACGGCGTCTGTCACCGTGTACTTGGCTTCGGCTCGCACGCCTGCTTCTAGATTGTCCACGACTTCGCGGAGCTTGTTTTTGACCTGGGCCTTGGTTTTACCCTTTCGCTTGACGCGCTGGCGTTTGCCCTTGGCGTCGAAGCCAAGGCTGATGGCGCCGGTGAATCCATCTCCTTCCGGGTAGATGGTTGCTTCGTAGGTCCCGATGCTAATCTTCATCCGGTAGCCTTTCTTCTTGATGTCGGGCCGTGTTTTTCGTCTTCGTGTCGGTCGAGGTATTCCGTAATAGCTTTCTTGATGAACCAGAAGACACTGCGTTCCTGTTGCTTGGCATATCTGACCAGCCGTTCTTTGAAATCGGTTTTCACTCGTACCGGTGGAAGGGTGGTGTTGCCTGCCATGCAGCAGCATGTATCGCATCGTGCTACATGCCGTCAACGGTCCTTCTCCTGAGCTGCGGTTTCGAGTGACGCGACGAACTCAGCCAGGTGCTGGCTGGTGATCCGGCGCAGTTTGCCGATCTTGATACTGCGGAGCTGGCCGGTCCGCAGCAGGCAGTACACCTTGTCTCGGCCTACGTGAAGGATCTCTGCTACCTGCTCGACTGTGTAGGCTTGCATGTTGCCTCACCCCCTTCCACATGGCGCGTCGTTGCCGGGTGCGGCTGTCGTGGACCTGTGGCTGGCACCTCCTCTCGCTGTTACGCTGGGTGATGGCCCCGTCTGTGGGCTGTGTCTACATCTTCGCCTTTTACGTGCAGACGCGTGCAGATGCGCGGGAACAGTAGACGTAGACAATTACTGTGGGTGTTCGATCACGGCGCGCCATCGGCCACGGCTGACCTGGGTGACCTGGCCACGGTCGGCTAGCTCACGGAGTCGCTGATAGACCCATGGGCGGTTCATCCGAGTCGCGTTCATCAGGTCTGGCACCGAGACGCCCTCGTCTGGGGCGAGGCTCAACGCAGCCCATAAGATGTCCATGGGCGCACCGTTAGCGTTATTGCTGTGGCCGGGTTGAATGGTGCCGTGGTGGCCGTTGGTGAGACTGTGAGGGAGACGCTGGGGGTCGGTCGTGCGGGTGTCTTCGATCGCTCGCCGTGATACCTCGTCCAGGGACGGCCTCATGTCCGCGTGCTGGCTCGCGGTGACGCTGATCATGTCGTCGGTGAGGAGATAGGCGCGGGCCCGGCGAGGAGTGTCGTGCTCGGGTGCGGAGATGAGGAATTTCCCTGGCGCGTTGAGGGTGTGTGCGTGCCATCCGGCCGCCAGCATTCCCTGTCCGAGGATGAGGTCGACGTCTTTGCGTTCGCGGACACGGAAACAGATGCGGATATCCATCTGCGAACGCACCGCGCCTTGCCCCATGGCTTTCTGCGTTGGGCGCTGGGTCGCGGCGATTAGCGTGACTGCGACCGCGCGGCCACGACGGGCGAGAGAATCGGTATAGGCGGCCGCGTTGGAGGCGTTGTCGGACAGTTCGGCATACTCGTCGATGATGATGACCAGAGCGGGCATTTCTGGGGTCGGCTGCCAGGCCCGTTGCCCGGTGGCGGCGAGCATGGCCGCGCGGGCTTCCAAGATGGCGACCGCCTCGCGCAACAATGCATGGGCTTGCGCGGGATTCGTGGCCAGCCGGTCGATGCAGGATGCCCATGGCTGAAGCTCCATACCATTTTTCAGATCGATTGCCCAGATCACCACGTCACGGCAGGCGGACAGGTTGCCCATAAGGACGTTGAGGCCACCACTCTTGCCCGAGCCGGTGGCACCACCGAGCAGGCCGTGGCGACGGAGGAACAGCACCCGAGCCGGGATGGCGTCCTCGAACGGGCCAAACTCGATCGGCTCGGTGATCGAGGTAACCGATGGGCCAGGCCATTCGATCGCGCCCGCGTGTGGGTCGGTATCCAGCACGCGCAACTCGAACCGGTTCGCCAGGTCATCGCGCGTCGGGTAGACCCGTGCGGCTCCCCGGAAGATGCCCAGACCGGACTCGATCGCAGAGAGTTTGGCACGTACCTCGTCGATGGTCTGACCGCGAGCCAACCGGAATCGGGCACGCCAACCCCACACATCGACCACGGCCGCCATGACCTGCGAACCGGCCAGACCGACCGCCTGCGCGATCTCCGGCCAGGCCTCGAGCTTGCGTTCCACCCGGACTCGGGCACGTCGGCGGCGGTGCGCCCACCACGGCACCGCGAGAATCAGACCTCCAGCCACCAACAGATGCGGAAGCGGCCAGGCCAAGGGGCCCATGGCGGTTGCGGCCGCGACCCATCCTCCGGTTGCCGTGACCACGGCGGCCGCATAGAGACAATCGATGCGGGTGGGCAGGCCGAATCTGTGCCCGGTGACGGCCAGCCCGCACCCAGCCAGCACGGCGACGGCGAGGATCGCGGGCCACCATTGTGGGTGGGTGAGATGGAGCATCCAGGCGAGGAATGCCGTGGCGGTGGCGAGATAGAGCGGGGCGAGTTCGGAGCGGTACCGCCACGCCCACCAGAAGATCAGTACCGGGATCGTGTCCGGTAGTGGGTCGGTGCTATTAATGATCATCATGGGTTGGAGCCCGTAGCGACGCATACGACGGGCATGACGGCGCAGTCGCCGCCGGGGTGTCATCGGTAATCCCCCTCATTCGGGGGCAGCTCGCCGCGAGCGGCGAGTTCATCGCGCAGGTAGTACAGCGGGTCGGACTCACCATCGAGATAGGCACTGATCGTGGCCCGCGTGGCGGCCAGCAGATTTGCCCGGTCAAGCCGCGTGTGATCGAGTTCGGCGCGCAGCCGGGTGACCTCCGCTGACAGCGTCGGCGCGTCGACAAGTGCGGTATCGATATACTGCCAGATATCTGCCAAGGCCGGAATGGCGGTTGACAATCTGGCAACCATGTGGCGCGCGGTGTTGCTTCTCGTGGTGACCTCCCGATGGTCAATTCTGGCGTGTGAAGTGTCGGTCACTAGGCATCACTCCTTTTCGGTCGGCGAGGGGTCAAGGTTGAGAACTGGTAAGTTCTTGAACGATGGCTGTCACTAGATTGCGGATCTCGGGTGCGACTGCGGCGATGAAGAATCTGAACAGTAAGCACAAGATCGCCTGCCAGACGCGCAGACCCATGTAACGACAGGCCACGAAAACAACGGCACCGAGGATCGCGACCAACGGAACGGAAACCGTCAAAACTTTCTTCACCTCCCTTCACGGCGAGCCTTGAATCAGCATGGATCGCGTAACTGCGGGTTTTTATACATCGATTTGCGGCGACGCCAGCGGGAGCGAGATCGACACTTAGGACATCGCTTCATCCCGCTTTCCCGAAGCGCGCCGCACGGACAGCGACGCTCAGGAGAGTCGAGTTTAATAGGGCGCATCTGCAGTTCTTCACGCACCGTGTAGAACGCCGTCTGTGCGGCTTTGTCTTTGCTATTCATCGTTTTTCGTCTTCCGACTCGGCCCCGGTCACACCGGGGGTTGGGCTGGTCGGAAGCAATGGCATCCTGTAGGGCGAGATGTAGGCGACGTAGAAAACGATCTACCTACCACCTACCTACAGTGAGGGCCGGTGATGAGCGAGCTAGCGGCAGCACCGCAGGACTCCCCGCCTGCCGCCACGTTGCTCCAGCATCTGGGCCGTGAGCTGCGGCGACTCCGAATCCAGGCCCATCTGAGCAGCCAGGCCGCACTGGCCAGAAGGATCAACTACACCCGCGCCTACGTCGCACAGGTCGAACTCGCCCGCGAGACTCCGTCCGCCCGGTTCGTGCACGCCTGCGACGAGGCCTTACACACCGGTGGCGCGCTCATGGAGCTCTACCGTCGTTACCACAACGCCCGCAGCCAGGAGCGCATACCAGAGCCGCTGGCACCTACCGCCGACGATCTGTGGAACTCCGCCAAGGCCCCGCCACCAGCCGACACGCTCGAGCCGCTGATCGGCGCCGAGCAGAACCGACGCACCTTCATACGCAACGCGACGATCCTCGCCGGAACCACCGCCGCCGGAGCCACGATCGCCGCCCGTGGTGACGAACCCTGGCAGCGGCTCACCGCCGCCCTGCGCGGCACTATCCGAGTCGACACCACCACCGTGACCAACCTCGAACGGGTCACTGTGGGCCTGGAACGTCTTGAAGCCCACATGAGCCCAACCGTCCTGGTCGGCGCCGTCATCGGGCACCTCGATGCCATCGCCCGTCTGCTTCGAGTGCCGATGAGAATCCAGCTGCGCCAGCACCTCTGCTCGGTCGCGGCCGAGACCTCGGCCTTGGCCGGGTGGCTGACGTGGGACCTGGACACCCCCACTACTGCAGTCGAGTACTTCCACGCCGGCCTGGACGCCGCCGACGACGCCGGCGACCGCGCCATCGGCGCCTACCTCATCGGCGGGTTGTGCGTCCAGCCGAGCTACCGGGAACAACCGGAAACCCGGCTCCGCAACCTGGACGACAGCACCCTCGGCTACGCGCAAGCCGATGCCTCCCCCGCCACACGCTCATGGATGGCCTGCTTGGAAGCAGAGGCACACGTCATGGCCGGTGACGAACGCGCCGCGCTCACCGCGCTTGACCGCGCCGAGACCATCCTTGAGTACGCCAGCGGTGACGACCCCATCCAGCGCAGACCCCGCGTCAGCTTCTTCGACCACGCTCGGTTGCTTGGGGAACGGGGTGTGGCCATGGCTCGGCTAGGTCGGGCCGAGCCCGCCCAGGCGATCCTCACCGACGCCATGACTTCCCTCGACCCTGCCATGACCAAGATCCGCCCTCGATTGCTGGCTGAACTCGCGTCCTCCGCGATCCAGCGCGGTGACCTCGACACCGCATGCCGCCACGCCAACGACGCCCTGATCATGGCTGCTGACTTGCAAGTTCAGCCCAATCTTCAGGATGTGTATCGCATCCGCCGCGATCTGAATCCCTGGG
>JALZHU010000454.1 GCA_030860695.1 Actinomycetota bacterium | reverse complement strand
CCGCTGCTCCCCCGAGGTGCGGATCACCAGGTCGGGGTCGGGCTGACCGGAGGTGTAGAGGTGCTCGGCGATGTGCTCGACGTCGAGCACCTCGGCGAGCTCCTCCATGGTGGTTCCGGCTTCGGCGTGCTTGAGCAGTAACTTGCGTAACGCGTCGGCGATCTCCTGACGGCCGCCGTAGCCCACCGCCACATTCACCGCCAACCCAGGCCGGTCCCGAGTCCGAGCCGCCGCGCTGGTCAACCGCTGCGCCATTTCCGGCGGGAGCAGGTCAAGCGCACCAACGACCCGCACTCGCCAGGGCGTGTCCGGCGCGCACAGCTGATCGACGACATCGGCGATGATCTCCAGCAACGGCTCCAGCTGGTCTGGTGGCCGGTTGCGCAGGTTGTCCGGGGACAGTAGCCAGAACGTAGCGATCTCGACACCGGTCTCCCGGCACCAGCCGAGCAGCTCGACAAGCTTGGCGGCACCGACCCGGTGGCCGTCACTGACGTCGGCGAACCCGGCCTCCTTGGCCCACCGTCGATTGCCGTCCATGATCACAGCAACGTGGCGGGGGCGGTTGGCGGTGCTGAGCTGGCGGGCCAGCCGGCGCTCGTAGACGGCATAGACGAAGTCCTGCAGCCTCACAAGCCGTGAAGGTTACGCCCGAGCCAACCCCGCCCCTGAGCTGCATCCGGCAGGCTCAGCGTGGTTATCGAGGTGCCGATGAGCCTGCTTACTGCAACAGCAGTTGGAGCGCTGGCGCGTAAAGAAGCCCTCGTGATCGTCATCTCGGAAGAATCAACCGCGCTTACCGCGGTTAATCCTTCCCAAACAGCGATCAGGGAGTGGGTGGCTGCGCTGGCGTCGGCGCATGTGACGTTGCAGTGTTAGCCTAAGGCCGCTAAATGCATGTCAAGTCCCGGTCACGTCGTCGGGCGATCCGGCAGGACCCTATTAGGTAGCCGCTTGGCTCAGGAGCAACGCTAACTGCTCGGCTGTTTCGCGCGTGCTTCCCGGTACGTGCTCATGCTTAAGTCCGGGCAGTATCCCGGCAAGCAGTACGGCCGTTCGGGTTGAGGCCACATCGCTGACCATGGTTGCGATCTGGCACATGGTCGTCTCAGCATCGTTCCAGGCGCCTACCCTTGCCTGGACGCCAAGCAAATATCCAAGGCTATTGTAGCGGGTCCTTACCTGATGCGGCGCCGCTGTTGCGACCGACCGTTCGAATTTTTCAATAGCCTCGCACAGACGTCCGAGATCGGCGAGCGCCATACCCTCGTGCCACGCTAACTCTTGCTCGTCAACCCACCATGCCCACTTCGGGTCGCTATCTCGCACCCCGTCTTCGAAGTATGAGCGCGCTTGGCCAAATAGTCTGAGCGCCTGCTCGTCACCACCTTGCGCCAGAGCGCGGGCTTACGCACCAAAAACAGCGTTTTCACTCGAGACGATAGCCGGTCGCGGCTCTCCAGCACCGAGCGTGCGAGATGCAGCGCTTCCCGAGGTCGGCCGAGGAAGCCAGCATGTATGCTCGCGTTTTGGAGCGTGAGCAGCTCCATGGTTCGGTCACCAGCCAGGCGCGAGAAGTAGAGCGCCTCTTGGTTCATACGCCGCACATCGTCATGCCGAGCTGCGTCATAAAACTCCTGATGGCTTACCCGAAGGGTGAACCGCGGCCTTCGTCGTTGCGCAGGATGCCGAGATGCTGCGGCGTGAGCTGGCGGCAGCCTTCGCGAATACTGATCTCATGCCAATTGCGGTGGGTGAGCGGTTGCAGCAGCGAGCTGATGAGACGAATAGAGCGGTCGCCGAGGGTGAGGTCCTTGCCGCCGGACCGCTTACCCTTCCTGGGCATACCGTAGAACCTCGTTGGAGCCGTGAGTAACGTTTGGGAAACACGGTACCGGTTACTTCTGGAACAGCTTGAGGCACTGGCGAACCAGCTCAACAGTCAGGAACCGACCGTCCAAGCGGTACTCAAAGACCAGACGACGCGGTTGGTCACAGGTGCGGTCATGTTGCTCCGGCAGCACCACGTCAACAAATGGGGCCAGTGCACATACTGTGGGTGGAGTTGGCGGTTCTGGCATAGGCAGCCGCAGTATACAATATACCGGTGCCTCGACTTCGCTATGAGACAGCCTTTGGATGTAGTGCGGTCGCGGTTGCTTGAGGACTAGCGGTTCACGATCTTCCCCGGTCGCTGGCGGGAGGAGACGTTGGAAACCTTCCAAGCCGGCACCCTGGCCGAGATCGCTGATATCGCCGACCAGCACGTGGTGGGATAGACCCGTGAGCGTGACGGTCGTGGGCAGCGTCAACCTCGACCTGGTGGTCGCCCTGCCACGGTTTCCTGACCCCGGCGAGACCCTCACCGCCACCGGCTTGACCCGCGTACCCGGGGGCAAGGGGGCCAACCAGGCGCTGGCCGCCCACCGGTTGGGACTCCCGGTCCGGCTGGTCGCCGCAGTGGGCATCGACCCTGAGGCCGACACCGCTCTGGAGCTGCTGCGCCGCGAGGGCGTTGGGCTGGAGCGGCTACAGCGGGTGACCGAGTCCACCGGGCTGGCGCTGATCGCCGTCGATACTGCGGGCGAAAACACCATCGTGGTGGTACCCGGCGCAAATGCGGCGCTGCGGGTGGACGCCGAGGATGTGTCCGGCGCCGATGCAGTGCTCACCGTGCTGGAAGTGCCTGATCAGGCCGTGACCGCCGCTGCCCGGCACGCCACCGGACTGTTCGTGCTCAACGCCGCCCCGGCCCGCCCGTTGCCGCCCGACGTGCTGCGGCGCGCCGACCTGGTGGTGGTCAACCGCGCCGAGTATGCTGCGCTGCCCGATCTGCACGCCGCCCGAGCCGTCGCCATCACCGATGGGCCACGCGGCGCGGTGCTACTCCGTGACGGCCAGCAGGTCGCGGCTGCTGCTCCCCCGCCGGTCACCGCCGTGGAC
>JALZHU010000453.1 GCA_030860695.1 Actinomycetota bacterium | reverse complement strand
GCGTTGCCCGCCGCAGGGGGCCGCTCCTTTAGTTCGTCCAGCCATGCGTCCCGAAATCCCAACGGTGCCGCACGCATACCGCAGTGTCCCGTGCTCAACCGCCAAGCTACTGACGACGCACCGCACCAGATGAGTGATTGAGACGGTGTTCCAGCTCTGCAATCCGTGCCCGCGCTTCCGCCAGCTCAGCTTTCAGAGTGTTGATTGCGTCCTTATAGATCGCCTGCGCATGGCCGAATGCTTCCGCGTCTACCTTACGTGTCTCTAATGCTGCAGTCTGTCGGTTCGCTCGCGTTGCCTGCCGGTAGGACAGTGCTGCGACGAACAGCGGCACAATGCCGGTTGCCACTACTGTGACGACGGTGGGTCCGATACTCACTGGCGCTCCAATGTGAGCAGGTTTTTTGGTATTTCCGCCCACCCATCGATGATCCGAAGTAATATGAGCAGCGCGGTAAATAGGACGGCGAAAAATCCCGCTGAGACGTTCCCATCCAAAATCAAAGCGACATACTGTCCGCCTGCCCAGACAGCTACGAGAAATTCTAGTGCGACGAAGCCTATGGCGTCGCGTTGGGCGAATACGCTGCATGCTGCGATGATTGCTGCGGTCCACCACGCGAACTGCCATAACTGTGGTTTCATAATCGCATACAGGTAGGTGAGCTGTCCGGTCTGCGACAGGTCTCCTGGGTAGAGCTGAAAGCCGAACGCTGCGTACATGGTTGCGAAGGTGAGCAGCACCGCGCCGCGCCGTCCAGGTCGCTTCATGAGGGCGCAACCTAGCGGAACGGGTACTTGGGGTCGTCGCCGGGATCTCTTCCGGTGTCGAATGAAGGGAGAGGGAGGCGGGTGTCACTGCGGCAGCCCCTGGCCTGCCGCTTACGGTCTGCCAAGGAGCCGTAGGGGGCCCCGGTCAAGCCGTTTACTCCCGATTGGCCGGCCCTCCAGACGTGACCTGCATGCCACGGTGACGATCACTGCTCAACGATGGATCCGCGGAGGGGCCGGACGGATCGGGACGCGCAGCGGGCTTGACGCTGGGGGGCGGCTCCGCACAATGCGTGCCTTCCTCTCACGGATGCAACCGCAGTATGTCCACGACCGGGACCTCGTGTCGCGCGCCAGCTGCCCGGCATGGCCTTACACGCCACCCGACGAACAACTCCCGGTGTTTTACGCAGGATGGCCACCACGAGACTCTGTGAAGACTTCCGGAGCCCCTGGGCCATGATCCGGGTGTGACCGCACGCAGCAGCCGGCCCGACCCGCCCACGCCGCGACCGTTGTCGAACTGGAGCATCGCTGCGGGGCGCTGGTGGTGCTCGCCATCGCGGTGGTGGTCTGGTTCGTGTTGCTACGCCGCTACGGCGGGCATGGAGCACACGTCCAGCTCGACGCGATCCGCACCGCCGGGACCCTGGTGATCGGCATCGGCGGGGTGGTAGCGCTGCTGCTGACCGCCCGCCGGCAGCGCTACACCGAGCTGGCCCTAGTACATACCGACCGTGACGCCACCGAGCGACGCATCACCGAGCTGTACACCAAAGCCGCCGACCAGCTCGGCTCCGACCAGGCCCCGGTGCGGCTGGCTGGCCTGTACGCCTTGGAACGCCTGGCACACAGCGCCATCGAGCACCGCCAGGCCATCGTGGATGTGATCTGCGCCTACCTGCGCATGCCTATACGCCGCCGCAACCCTCAGCGAGCATGCTCGGGCGCTCCTACCGTAGCCCGGCACCCGCGCGACAACGCCGAGCCCGCTCGTTCACCGACCGGCTGCCGGACACCGCGCCCACATCGCGGGCGTCGCGGCAAGAGCGTGCCCAGCAGGAGCAGCAGGTGCGGCTGATCGCCCAGAACATGCTGCGTCGGAACCTGGGCGTCACCTTGCGCAGGCGACCCTTGAGGCATCCCCCACAACCGGACGAGGTTCCGGCCTGGCCCGGATACGGCTGGAACTCACCGGGGCGCTTCTCCTTGAGTTTGACCTGTCGTGGTGTCAGCTCCATGACGGCGACTTCACGCGCACCCAATTCACCGGCGGGGCCGACTTCAACTACACCCAGTTCGCTGGCAGAGTCGACTTCAACAACGCCCAGTTCGCTGGCAGAGCCGACTTCAGGGCCGTCGAATTCACCCTCGCAGCCGACTTCCAGGGCGTTGAATTCGCTAGCACGTCCGACTTCGAGAACGCCCAATTCATACGCGGGGCCTGCTTCACATGCGCCAAGTTCACCGGCAGGGCCGACTTCAGGGGCGCTCAGTTCAACAACGTCATCAGCAAGACCTACTGGAGCACAACGGCCAGCGGCAGCAGCCCGGCCTACTTCAGGGACGCCCAATTCACCAGCGGGGCCAACTTCGGAGGAGCCAAGTTCACCGGCGAAATCAACTTCATGGGCGCACGGGTGGCCTCAGACGCCAATCCGAGCAGCGTCTGGCCGCCGGGCTGGACGACCCGACCCGCTAACCCAGACAACGGGGAAGATCCTGCTTTCCGGTACCTCACCGAGGTGGAGGACGGCACCCACCGGATACATGATCCTGAGCGTAGGCAAGGGGGGTACGCCGCGCGGTGCAATCCCTAGAGTCCGCCTATGGCCCATGAGAAGTGGTGGCAGCGACAAGGCCGCGCCCGGGACCGGTATGCACCACGCCTATGGCCGGTGTGGCTTGTCGCGCCCATCTGGGTTGCGGCCGCCATCGCCCTTGCGGGGATCATTTTCTTACTACTGCGGGCGGCGGCCGCAACTCCTCGCCATAGGTAGTAATGCTCGCCTGTGATCGAACGCCGGTCCGGGGCATGCCTATACGAGCAGCCTGCCGCACGGTAGGGGTGTACCGCTCCAGAACCTCACGAGTACCGGTTGACCTGGTGTTTTGCAGGAAGCTGGGGATCAGGCACGCTCGGCGATCGTGTGTCTTCGACTCCTCTACCTGATCA
>JALZHU010000201.1 GCA_030860695.1 Actinomycetota bacterium | reverse complement strand
CGGCTCGGTTCGGTCCGCCCCGCAGTAGCGGACGTCGGATCAGGAGGAGTGATGACCGTGAGCGAGACCCAGGTAGCCTGGCTGACCCAGGAAGCCTATGACCGGCTCAAGCAGGAACTCGATGAGCTGGTCGCGAACCGCCCAGTCATTGCCGCGAAGATCAACGACGCCCGCGAGGAGGGCGATCTCAAGGAGAACGGTGGCTACCACGCTGCGCGCGAGGAGCAGGCCCAGCTCGAAGCGCGGATCCGCCAGCTGCAAGAGCTGCTGCGGGTCGCCAAGGTCGGTGAAGCGCCGGCCGAGTCCGGGGTTGCCGCACCCGGGATGGTCGTCACGGTGCGCTTTGAGAATGACGACGAGACTGAGACCTTCCTGCTCGGATCGCTTGAGGAAGGTGCGCACGGCGACCTGGAAGTCTACTCACCCAACTCTCCGCTCGGTAAAGCGATCATCGGCGCACATGAGGGCGAGGACCGCCATTACGAGCTGCCCAATGGCGGTTTGATGACCGTCGCCGTTGTCAAGGCGGAGCCCTTTCGGGGCTGAATTGCCAGCTCAGCACGTCACTCGGTAGCCGGCAGCCCGAAGGCCGGCAACAAGCTCTGCGCAGTGTTCCGGGCCCCGGGTCTCCAGGCTCAGCGCGACCACCACATCGCCAACCGCGAGGCTGCCGGTGATCCGCGGCCTGCCAGCCGGCGAGCGCCCTATCGCCCACGGTGTGACAGCTGCGCGGGGGGTGCGGTGCGAGGGTAAGGTCGAGATGAGTCTAGGGAGGTGGGATGGCCCGCCGCTGGATGCCGGTCATGGTCACGGCTGGAGTAGCCGCGTTGCTCGCTGGCGCAGCCGTCGTCACGGCCGACCGGGCGGGTTGCGCCAATCCGGGCAGGTACGTATCTGCACCGGGCGGCGTGCAGCTCGTCGGGGGATGTCTCAATAGCGCCGACCTACCGGTGGCGCCGCCGCCCGTCAGCCAGTCCCCGGCACAGCCGGCGAAGCCACTGGGTGACTAGGGCGTGGGCTCACCGAGTGCGGCCAGCAAGTCGTCGACGAGGTCCTCGGCGTCTTCGATACCTACCGACAGCCGGAGCAGGTCTGCGGGCACCTCTAGCGGCGTTCCTGAGGTGGAGGCGTGCGTCATGCGTGCGGGGTGCTCGATGAGAGACTCCACCCCGCCCAATGACTCGGCCAGGGTGAACACCCGGGTCCTGGCGCAGACTGCCAACGCCGCCGCGGCGCCCCCCCGGACGGTGAGCGAGACCATCCCGCCGAATCGGCGCATCTGCTTGGCGGCTATCTGGTGACCAGGATGGGAATCCAAGCCGGGGTAGCGGACGCCGGCCACTGCTGGGTGCGCCTGCAGCGCCGCGACGACGCGCTCGGCGTTGTCGCAGTGTTGTTCCATGCGCACCGCCAGGGTCTTGATCCCGCGCAACGTCAGCCAGGCGTCGAACGGCCCGGGCACCGCACCGGCGCCGTTCTGCAGGAAGGCTACCTGCTCGTCCAACTCAGCGTCATCAGTGACCAGTGCGCCCCCGATGACGTCGGAATGCCCACCGAGGTACTTGGTGGTTGAGTGGAGCACCACGTCCGCGCCGAGCCCCAGCGGAGCTTGCAAGTAGGGCGTGGCGAAGGTGTTGTCCACCACCAGGCGGGCATCGGCCTCATGCGCGATACCGGCCAGCGCCACGATGTCAGCGATGTTGAGCAACGGGTTAGTGGGCGTTTCGCACCACACCAACCGGGTGGTCGGTCGCACCGCGGCCCGCACGGCGTCGACATCGGACTGCGGGACAGCGGTGTGCTCGATCCCCCAGTGCCGGAGCACCTTGTCGATGAGGCGGAACGTGCCGCCGTAGGCGTCGTCGGGAATGACGACGTGGTCGCCGGGCCGGCAGGTCGCGCGCAGCAGGACGTCGCTAGCCGCCATCCCGGACGCGAAGGCACGCCCGTGCCGCCCTCCTTCGAGCGCGGCCAAGCAGGTCTCCAGCGCGGTGCGGGTGGGGTTGGCGGTGCGGGCGTACTCGTATCCGTCGCGCAGCCCGCCCACGCCATCCTGGACGAAGGTGGAGGTGGCGTGGATCGGCACGATGACCGCGCCGGTGTGCGGATCAGGGTCTTGACCGGCATGGATCGCGCGGGTGGCGAAGCCTGTCACTGCACCAGCCTACGATGATTCATCGTCGCCGCGATCTTCGGTTGCACCGTCGCTTCGGTCACACCATCGACGCGGACCACGACTGTCCCGACAATCTTGTCGGCGAAAGTCTGACGCTTGTCGTCCCACAGCGGCCGCAGGAAACCAATGCCGAATTCCACCCCATGGCAGATCTGCCGCGCCACCGCCCGGCCGAATCCCAACGGCTGACCGGTGTCGATCGTGACCAGCTTCGTCTTCGCCACCCGGCGGCCGAGGCTTCGCCCAGTGGTGCCCTGCAAGTAGCCGGAATTCCAGAGACCAAAGGCAAGCAGCCCTAGATAACCCACCACAGTGGCCACCACGGGCGTGCCGGTGGCCACACCGATGGAGAGCAGGAGGTTCAGCATGATTGCCGGAGCCACATAATCGATCAAGAAGCTGATTGCCCTGGCGCGGAAGTCCGCTAGTGGCCCCGGCACCCGAGCGGCCTCCAGCACACCGATGTCGGACGACCCGAGGTGCGGGACCGACCGAGTGTCGGGGTCGCACGGCGACTGCACCGGGGCGACGGGCTCTGGTTGGCCATCATGGAGCTGCTGACCATGATGGAGCTGGCCATGAGGCTGGGAGCCGGGACCAGACTGGTGAGCCTGCGATCGGGTGGACTGAGTTATTCGGGTACTTTGTGCTGAGCGCCCGAACTGCGGGGGTGGCACAAGCTGTGATGATCGTCCGAATTGCAGGGGTGGGGTGAGCTGCGGTGGCTGCCCGTACTGGGGCGGCCAGTTACTCGGCAGGGGCTGCGGCGCGGCCAGCGTCGGTGCAATGGCAAGTTCAGGACGTTGAGTAGCGGGGTGTCTCGACACGCCTGCGGGGCCTTGTTCGGAGACTTCGAAGGCCGGCTGGTCATCGGAGGAGGAGTCCAGTTCGGGGCAGGAATCCTGATACCGCGGCTGGGAAGTCATCATCGGGTTCGAACCCCCTCGCTAGGGCGGCCTTGCGCAGTCGTGCGCGGTCACGCTAGCGGATCCCGTTGAGGTGCCCTCAGCGGCCAGCCAGAAACCCCAGCACGTCTTGACGGGTGATCACCCCGGCCGGTTTACCGTCCATCAGAACCAGTGCGCCATCGGCATCGGCCAATGCTTGCATCAACGACCCGATCGATTCGCCGCCGCCAATCGTGGGAAGTGGTGCGGCCATGTGCCTTTCGATCCGGTCGGCGAGTTGCGCGTCGCCGGTGAACAGGGCCTGCAACAGGGTGCGCTCGTTGACCGCGCCGATCACCTCGGCCGCCATTACCGGTGGCTCAGCGGCGACCACGGGCAGCTGTGAGACCCCAAACTCGCGCAGAATCATCACGGCCTCAGCGACCGTCTCATTCGGATGGGTGTGCACCAGCTTAGGTAAGGCGCCGTCCTTGCCGACCAGCACATCGGCGACTGTAGCTCCCGAGGAGTCCGGGGGCAGGAAACCATACGAGGCCATCCACGCGTCGTTGAAAACCTTGCCCAGATAGCCGCGCCCACCGTCGGGCAGCAACACCACGATCACTGCGTCGGGGTCGGCTCGCGACGCCACCCGAAGTGCGCCGACCACGGCCATCCCGCAGGATCCACCGAGCAGCAACCCTTCTTCCCGAGCCAGCCGCCGGGTCATGGTGAAGGAGTCAGCGTCCGAGACCGGGATGACCTCGTCGCAGATGTTCCGGTCATAAGTGCGGGGCCAGAAGTCCTCTCCGACGCCTTCCACCAGGTAGGGCCGGCCACTGCCACCCGAGTACACCGAGCCTTCCGGATCGACACCGACCACCCGCACTTGTCCGTCGCTGACCTCCTTGAGGTAATGCCCGGCCCCAGAGATCGTTCCGCCCGTGCCGATACCGGCCACGAAGTGCGTGATCCGCCCTTGGGTTTGCGCCCACAGTTCCGGACCGGTGCTGTGGTAGTGACTGGCCGGGTTTTCTGGGTTCGAGTACTGGTCGGGCTTCCACGCCCCGTCAATCTCCTTGGCAAGCCGGTCCGACACTGAGTAATACGAGTGGGGGTGGTCGGCGGCGACTGCGGTGGGGCACACGACGACTTCGGCACCGTAGGCCTTGAGCACGTCGCGCTTGTCCTCGCCAACCTTGTCGGGGCAGACGAAAAGACACCGGTAACCCTTACGTTGGGCGACCATCGCCAGCCCTATGCCGGTGTTTCCCGACGTCGGTTCCACGATCGTGCCCCCCGGCCGCAACTGACCGGACCGCTCTGCGGCTTCGACCATCCGAAGCGCAATCCGGTCCTTGACGCTGCCGCCGGGGTTGAAGTACTCCAGCTTGGCCAGGACCAGCGGTGCAACGTCCTCGGTGACGGCATTCAGCCGCACCAAGGGGGTATCGCCAACCAGATCGATGATGTGCTCGGCGTAGTGCACCGGGGTCTCCTGGCGGGGATAGGTGTGCCGCCTACCGAACAGACGGGCCCGGTCGCCCAAAGTGGGGACCGGGCCCGTGAGCGCGGGACTTGGCGGCTACTCGTTCTGGAAGTAGGACAGCAGCCGCAGGATCTCCAGGTACAACCAGACCAAGGTCACCGTGAGGCCGAAGGCGATGTACCACGCAGTCTTCTCCGGTGCGCCAGCCCGGATCGCTTCGTCGGCGGCGTCGAAGTCGAGCAGGAAGCTGAACGCCGCGATACCGATGCAGACCAGGCTGAAGACGATCGCCAGACCGCTACCGTCCCGCAGACCGAGACCGCCGGCCGTGAAGAAGCTTGCGATGAGGTTCACCACCATGAGGCCGACGACGCCGATCATGGCGCCAATCAGCCACTTGGTGAACCGCGGGGTCACCTTGACCGCACCGGTCTTGTACACCACCAGCATCCCGGCGAACACCAGCGCGGTGCCGGTAATCGCTTGCAGCACAATGGAGCTGCTGCCTGTCGCGCGTTGGGCTACCCCGCTGAACAGACCGCTGATGCCACCGAGGAAGACGCCCTCGACCGCGGCGTAAGCGAGGATCAGCGGCGGGCTGACCACCTTCTTGAAGATGATCACAAGCGCGAGCACGAAGCCGATCAGTGCGGCTGGAAGGGTGAGCCCCCAGAGTCCGCTGATGTAGGTGGCAGTACCGGTGGCGACCAGCACTGCCAGCGTGATGCTGGTCTTGGTGACCACATCGTCGATGGTCATCGGCCGGCTGACCGCGGGCGGCGCGTCGGCATAGCCCGGCCGCGTGCCCGGGAAGGTTGCGGGGGCCGAGTTGAAACCCGCATAACCGCCGCCGCCTACGGGAAGATTGCGGAATGCGGGGTTGCTGGTGGAGCGCACCGTAGTTCCTCCAAGTGGCCTTGCGGGCTGTCTTTCGGGTTCAACGCGCCTGCGGCGGGTTCGGTTCCCGATCCGGTGAGCCGGACTTTACCCCCGCCCGGTGACATCCCAGCAAGCAAGTGTGGTCGTCGCGCGTTACTGTGCGCGAAAGACGCGCCCGGATCCGGGACAGTGCGGAGGTGGCGATGGACTGGTGGGGCTGGGTGATCCTCGCGCTGATCATTGTGATGCTGCTGACCACGCTCGCCGTGGTGATTCAGCGCAAGAGGCGGCGCGGTGGCGTGATCGGACTTGGCGGTCCGGGCGGGAGTCACCCACGGTGACCACACCGACCCCTGCCTTGCTATTAAGGGCCCGTGAGCTAACCGGTCGTCCGGTGGTCACCCTGAGCGGCGAACTAGTCGCCGAGATCAAGGACGTCGTCTTCGAACGCACCGGCGGCCGTATCGCCGGCTTCACTTTGCGTAATCCGGGGCTATTCAGCCGGTCCCGTAAGGATTCGCTGCCCTGGAGCAGTGTGCACGGGGTGGGCCGGGACGCCGTGATGGTGCCGGACGAGACAGTGCTGATTCCCACCAAGGAGCTCGTGCCACGCAAGCAGGCCCGCAAAGCCGACGTGCTGGAGGATCGGGTGCTCACCGACAATGGGCGGGATCTCGGGCGCGTAGTGGACGTCGTGTTGCACTGCGGGACGAGCCTGGACGTAGTGGGCTACGAGGTGGAGGCTAGCGAGGCACTCGGCACGGCGGGACGGCGGGTGCTCATCCCCCTGCCCGACACCGTGTCAGTCTCGGGCGAGAACCTCATCGTGCCCGCAGCGGCCACCGAATTCGTCTCCGAGGATTTGGCCGGCTTCGGCGCGGCCGTGGACGCCTTCCGGGCGCGGTTACGGGAGGGGACCAGCTGATGCTGTTCAGTCAGGCACGCAAGCGCGACGTGGTGAATACCGCCACCGCAACTCGGGTGGCCAGGGTGGACGGTTTCGTCGTGCTGCCTGGGCCGGCCAGGGTGGCGCTGCTGCGATTGGGCAAGGTCAGCGGTGCCGGCACCTTGCTCGCTTGGGACGACGTGCAGGGCTTCGGGCCCGACGCGGTGACGGTCGCGACTGATGCAGTGATCCGGCCAGCCCGCGACGCCTTAGAACAGCGGGTCGAAGAAAACGACCTGGAGATCCTCGGCAAGCGGGTGTTGACTGAGCTAGGTATGGAGCTCGGCGCGGTCACCGACGTGGACTTCGATCCGGAGACGGGTGCGGTCACTGCGCTGATCACCAAGACCGACACCATCGCCGGCCAGCGGATGATCGGCTTGGGCGGCTACGCGGTGGTCGTATCGGCTTAGCCGGGTTTCGTGCTTTTAGCTAGCGGGTGCGCGCGGCCGCCCACCCCCCACGCGGCCGCCCGCACACCTTCGCCCGTTTGGGCTAAGCAAGCATTGCAGCAGAGTGGCTAACGCACAAGCGAGTTCAGCGGGCAGGCGCTATTCCGGCGAGTCGAGTTGCAGGTTGGCCCAAATCGCCTTGCCGTCTGGATACTCGTCCACGCCCCAGCCCTGGGCCAACGTGGCCACAAGACGCAGCCCGCGACCGCGGGGCGCCAAAACATCCATCGGTCGTAGCCGTGGGACGGGCGTCGAACAGTAATCCTGGACCGAGACCCGCAACGCCGACCCAGTGCAGGTGACGGTGAGTCGACTGGAGCTATGGGCGTGCTCGACAGCGTTGGTCACCAGCTCGCTTGACACTAGTTCCGCAATCTCCCGAACAGCCTGAGGTATTGACCAGGCAGCGCAAACCTCACGCACGAACAATCTCGCAGCTGTCGGAGCAGCGTTGTGCATAGGCAGGTCGCGCTGGCGTCGTACATGTGGGGGCCGCTGTTCCAAGAGCGCACGGGCCGAAGGTAGGTCGGGGGCCACGTGCACGGTCTCTAGTACGCGTGCGGACAGCAGCGCCGAGCGCATGGCGGCGTCGGCACCGAAAAGGACCAGCCGTGCCGACGGCCAACCGCCAGCAATGTCCAGCGCTGTCGGGAAGACGGTCACGGAGGCCACCTCGCGCGAACGCAGGCCTGACACATCGATCAGCACGCGGCCAGTGTCGTGCAGCAACTTAACGGCTGCTTCGCGGACCTGGGGAATGCTTTGCAGAGATAACCGGCCACGGAGCCGAAGCACCATATGGCCGAGTTCTTCGTGAACGCCGACCACGAGCTCGTCAGGCATCACTCCACCAGTTTCGTTAGCATTGCTACGGTCTGGCCAATCAAGCACGTCCCGGATTGGTTCGCCTGCTGACCCTGCTGGTGATACGAGCAGTCAATTATGAGCCAATATCGTGGGGCAGTCGTCTGACGTCGGCAATGCCCTTGCTGGTGGCAGTGGCCAGCTGGCGGCCGCCATCGAGCAGGCGCAGAAACCAATCGCTCAGCCATCGGACCTCAAGCACGCTAGAATATGCCTGCATAGACATAGAGTAGGGCGGGACTCGCTGGCTGATGCTACATCAGCGCCACGCAGGAATACGGCCGCCCACCAGAGCACCACCCCATCCCAGGAGCACCAGCCAGCGCGCAGTGGCTGTCCCGCTGAAATAACCGGACTAGACCACATATTCGAGGCCTTGCCAGCACAACCGGCCACTGCCGACGAATAACCAGGCTCCCGGTGGAGTCGGGCCAACACTAAGGCCGTTTAAGGGCCGCCACGGCAGACGGCAGGACGTTTTTAATTAGTTGGGGTCTGCGGCGTGTCTTGGCCCTTTCCCACCGATCCGGGAGGCAGGCCGGTTCCCTTTTCGCGTCCGGTCCCTTTATCTGCGTCCTCCGGGACACCTGCCGGAAAAGACTCGCCCCTAGCTTTGTCGACCTTCTGCTCTGGGCTTAGCTCCTCGCGCTCTTCCACTGCACACCCTCCTATGGTTCTTAACCTGCTCCTACTTCCCTGATCCCGGCTCCGCCATCTGACGGTGGGCGGCCGCCTTGAGGGTATCGGGGACAACCTTGTTGGCGATACCTTGTGCTTTCGTCGTCGCCGAGCCCGCGATGATCTTGTCCTGGCCAGCCATAAGAGCGTCAAAGCCCTGCTTGGCGACCTGGGCCGGATCGTCCTTTGGCGCTTGACCAACCTTCGTGTCTTCCATTCCGGCGCGATGGAAGAAGTTCGTGTCGGTCGGGCCGGGCATCAGCGAGGTGATGGTGACTTGGGTGTCCTTGAGCTCGTTCTGTAGCGCCTGGACAAATGACTGCAGAAAGGACTTGGAGGCATTGTACACCGCTTGAAAGGAGCCCGGGACGGTCGACGCGATGGAGGAGGTGATGAGCACCCTGCCCTCGTTGCGGACGACCATGTCCTTGAGCAGACGCTTGGCCAGG
Source organism: Actinomycetota bacterium (assembly GCA_030860695.1). GTDB lineage: Bacteria > Actinomycetota > Actinomycetes > Mycobacteriales > Pseudonocardiaceae. The sequence goes on along the minus strand of JALZHU010000201.1, from coordinate 1,145 downwards.
TGGACGGTCGACGTGACATTGAGGTCGATGATCCTCATCTCGTCGGCGAGGTCAGTGTCGATGAACGCACCGCCTTGGCCGGCGCCAGCATTGAGCGCTGCCGCACTCACCGGCCGCCCGGTCGAGGCGATCTCGGAATAGAGCTGCTCGACTCCGTCGTATGTGCTGAGGTCGGTCTGGACCGGCTGGACGTGAGCGCCAGCCTCCTGCAGCTGCTCAGCCGCAGGGCCTAGGCCGTCATCCTCGGCGTTGATCAGGAGGTCAAAGCCGTTCTCCGCGAATACCTTGGCGAGCTCGAAACCGATGCCGCTGGAGGCACCGGTTACCACGGCCAGTGGCTTGGTGTCGGTCACGCTCTGAGACATACCCACCGTGCTCGCCGCTTAACCATCCCGGGCACGGCAGCAACCCTCGCCGACCTTCCCGGCACGTCTGCTTGGCGGCCAGGCCAGTCTCGGCGCGGACTCGCAGCTGCTCCAGCGGCTGCACCTGCCCGCTTGGTATGCCCGTTCCGCTAGTGGGTCGGCCGTCATCATCCCACAGATGTAGAAACCATCCCTGACTACCTCATATGATGTACCAGGACTACATGGCCTGGAGTACGCGGAAGATGGTCTAGGGAAGGGATGACCGGTCCCTGGACGTCCGGCATAGTAGACAAGCAGGAAGCATAGCAGACAAGCAGGAAGGACGCCTTACCTGAGTCTGGATCACCGCATGACCGCCCACGATAGCACCCTGTGGCGACATCAGGTTGATCCGGCGGCGAGTGGGAGCATCTTGATATGTCATCAGTTGCGATTGAATCGCTAGAGAAAATAGGTTCGTCGATACATGCGGTTGTCCCGTTCGGCCGGACATTTCTTAGCGAAACGATCTGGTTGGCTTTCTGCGCTGGTAGTGGTGGCGGCCTAGGTGGGACCCTGCTCATGCTGGCTATGCTGCCCATCCTCACCACCGGGAACCCGCCCCCAACCCCGCCGCCCAACCCTCTACCCTTCTGAACCGCTTAGGGTGTCAGGGCCCCGGCAAAGTCGGATATGGGTTGTTGTGAGCTGCGGTGATGGTGTGCGACACGCCGGGGACTGAGGTGCGCTAGCGGGCATGACCCTGGGGTGATCATGACGGTTCCTAACGCCGTGTGA
>JALZHU010000452.1 GCA_030860695.1 Actinomycetota bacterium | reverse complement strand
GAGGTACGGATGTCAATGGCATTGGGTGGCCTTTGTTTTCAGCAATGTTGCTCTTTAGGAATGCACGGGTGGGGCGTTGGCAACTACCAATCGTGATGGACGAGGCCAGGATTCGTCGGCGTTCACAACTTCATCGACAGGCTGTACACACCCTGTTGATGCCGGCCGCGGAAGCACTGGCCCTACGGTGTCGCTTCATGCGCGAGACGCCGATTTATGATCAGTTGCGCGACGAAAGCATCAACGCCGAGATCGCACCCAGCCAGACTGCCCCACCCCGGGGTGGTCGCCCTAGACGACACCGCCGGCTGGCGGATACGACGGATCCGGTCGCGGTGTGCGCACTACCAGGGCCAGCCGCCGATCCGGTTGCGCACCAGCACCCAGTCCCGGAAAGAGCGGATCAGCCACCGGGCGCCCCGCAGCAGACGGCTGCTGCGCGGGGACCGCAGGCAACCCTTCCTCGCCCAACGCACGCCCGACAAACGCGGGCCCATGCCGCCAGCAGCTCCCCACCGGCTACCGGCGCATAAAACCCTTGACCTGGTTTCTTGTAATGCAGCGAGTGATAGGAATCGACCCGCGTCGAGAGCTTAAGAACTACATGACATGCGCAGGATAGAGCCGTTGAGCAGCGGTTTTAACTGACCGTGATTAGCCGTGAAAGACCGCAGGTGTCTTCCCTGTAGGGCACGTGGAGGGCACGGATTTTTTGTCCGTCCAGCATGGACCGGTAGCCGAGGGTGAGGTCACCGACCTCGGGGTGGAAGGCCCTGGTGAGGTGGGCGGCGTCCGGGTCGGTGCCGGGCACACCGACCGCACCGACCTGGGCCGGTATTTCGGGCGCCACTGATGTGGTCGCCGAGCGTGGCGAGGAGGGTATCGAGCGGGTGCGGGAGCTGACCGGCGGGGATGGCAGTCACATGGTGCTGGAGTGCGTTGGGCTTAAGCAGGCCATGGACACCGCGTTGGGAGTCGTCCGCGACGGCGGGTACGGTCAGTCGGGTCGGCGCCCCGCAGTACGAGCAGGTCACGATGGGCTTTGCCTCGTTGTTGAGCAACATCACCCTCACCGGCGGCGTAGCCCCGCTCGCGCCCACATCGAGGAATTGCTGCCTGAGTCTTGGAGGGCACGGTCGAGCGCGGCCGCGTCTTCGACCGCACCGTTGGCCTGGATGAAGTCCCCGACGGCTACCGCGCCATGGCCGCCCGCGAGGCGCTGAAGGTCCTCATCCAGCCCTGACCATAGAAGGAAGGACATCCACGTGCCTGGAACGACTCCTCTGTTGAAGCTGAACAACGGTGTCGAGATGCCTGCTCTGGGCCTGGGCGTGTTCCAGAGCACGCCTGAACAGACCGTCCCTGCGGTCGAGACCGCGATCAACAACGGCTACCGCCTGATCGACACCGCCGCCGCCTACGGCAACGAAAAGCAGGTCGGCGAGGGCATCCGCCGCTCCGGCATCGACCGCGACGACATCTTCGTCATCACCAAGCTGTGGCTGACCGACTACGGCTACGACTCGGCCCTGCGCGCCTTCAACACCAGCCTGGCCAACCTCGGCCTGGACTACCTCGGCCTGTACCTGCTGCACTGGCCCGTCCCGTCCGCCTTCGACACCACGATCGCCTCCTATCAGGCCGCGGAGAAACTGCTGACCGACGGCCGAGTACGAGCCATCGGCGTGTCCAACCACACCCCACAGCACCTGACCAACCTCATGAAGCGCACCGACATCATCCCGGCGGCCAACCAGGTCGAGGTGCATCCCCACTTCACCCAGCGGGAGTTGCGCGCCTTTGACGCCCAGCACGCCATCATCACCCAGTCCTGGTCACCGCTCGGCGGGGTGAACCGCTACTGGGCCGGCAATCCCAACGCAGACAAGGACCCTCTCCAGGAGCCGGTTATCACCCAGCTCGCAGCCAAATACGGCAAGACCCCGGCCCAGGTGATCCTGCGCTGGCACATCGAGCACGGCTTATGCGCAATCCCGAAGTCCGTCAAGCCGCACCGCATCGCCGAGAACATCGACATCTTCGACTTCGCCCTGACCCCGGAGGAGGTGACCGCCATCGACGCACTCGACACCGGCGTGCGCAGCGGCCCCAACCCCAACGACGTCCGACGGGACTCCTTCTCCTAACACATCCGCCACGGGCGGGCAGTGTGCGCCCCGGCGAGGACAATCCTCGGTTTACGGGCCGCGCCAACGTCGCGCAGCTTTGGGCGCGTATTGGGAGTGGACACCCGCCAACTGCCGTTGAGCTCCGGATACAGCCGGACGCAACCAGGATGGCACTGGACCTGTTGCCCCCAGGTTGCGGGCCCTTATGTGCTAGTGAGAAAGGGGGGTCTGTTGCGTTAGCGGGAGGCAAGACACGCTCGGCTCTGGAGGCACTCCGCTCAGAGGGCATGGGCGAGTTCGGTGAAGGCAGCCGGAAGCCGATGCCTCGGGTCGAGCTCAATGCCGTGTTCGTAGTGGCCGCGGCGGAGGTTCTGCACGAACGCGTGCCCGGCGCTGATGACTCGGACTGAATGGAGTCGTTTCAGGCCGCGCATCGGCCTTAGCCGGGACTTCAGTCGGCCATGGTCGGATTCGACGGCGTTGTTTGCGTATTGCTCGGTGATGTGACATGCGGCGGGCAGCAGTTCATCGACCACTCGCGGGTAGGCAGGTGCGTGATCGGTGCTCACCTCGGTCGGGCGTGGACCGTGCTCTAGCGCCTGGGTGAAGAACCGCCGGGTGGCCGCCAGATCCCGCTTCTCAGATACCAGCACGTCGATGACCTGCCCGTACTGGTCGATCGCGCGGTAGAGGTACATCCATCGCCCGGCGACCTTGACATAGGTTTCGTCGACGAACCAGCGATCCCCGGGCACGTGTCGGCAGGGTCGGGCGGCGTCGATCAGCAGCGGGGTGAACCGCTGCACCCAGCGATAGACGGTGACGTG
>JALZHU010000451.1 GCA_030860695.1 Actinomycetota bacterium | reverse complement strand
TGACCCGGGCGACCAGCCCGTCGGCGACCCGCAGCCGCAGCAATCGCCGGTCGACGTCGGCCTGCGGCTGCCAGTCGGCGACCACCTCGCCGAGCAGCTCAGCCAGCTCCACCTGCTCGGCGGTCGCGGCACGAGCCTCCTCGGTGGCCCGCAACAGGTCATCCAGCACCGCACCGAGCCGCTCGGCTTGCTCCAGCGCCGCCTCGGCCTCCGCGGCGGTATCGGGGTCGGGGTGTGCGGCCAGCTCATCCAGCCGCAGCTGCAACGCGGTCAGCCGGCTGCGCAGCTGATGTGACACGTCGCCAACGAGGTCCCGCTCCCGGGCCACGAGTTCAGCCAGCGCGGCCGCCGAGGTGTTCAGCAGCTCTGCGACCCGATCGAGTTCCGGGATGCCGTGCCTAGCGGGAACAAGGCGGAAATCCCCCGTCCCCAGCCGGGCGGCACGGTCGGCGACGTCCTGCAGTGGCCCCGCCAGCCGTCGGGCGGCGACGGTGGCGACGGCTACGCCAAGCCCCACCGAGAGCCCCACGAGGAAACTGACCAGCGCGACAGCGCGCAGCTGATCGCGCCTTAGCCCACCCGCGGGTACCGCGAGCCGAGCAGTACCGCGCTGCCCCAGCGGCAAAGACTCCACCACTGCGCTGGGTCCTGGATCGGCGCCGAGCACCACGCGGCCGGTCTGCGGCGTATCTACTACCAGCTGTCCGCCTGGGGGAAGCATCCGCGCCACCGAACCGAAGTCCGCCGATGGACCCGGCGTCATGGCCGGACTCTGATTGTCCAGCCGGGTCACCAGCTGCTCCAACCGGGCCCGCAGGTCAGCACGGATGGTGTGCTCTGTCACCTGCCAGGAGGCGAACGCCAGTGGACCGCCCAGCAGCAGGCCGGTGATCGCCACCGCAATCAGGGTGCACTGCAGGATCCTCCGCCACACGGCCGAACGCTACGCCGGTTGCCGGGTTCTTCTACAGCGCATCGAAGCGGAATCCGACCCCCCGGACGGTGGCAATCCGACTGCTGCCGATCTTGCGGCGTAGCCATGACATGTGCATATCCAGCGTCTTGGAGTTCTTGAGCTCTGGATCTTTCCACACCTCGCGCAGGATCTCGTCCCGACTGACCACCTGCCCCGGGCGGGACAGCAGTACCCGCAGCAGCTCAAACTCCTTGTTCGCCAGTGCAATCTCGGCGCCCTCGACGAGCACCCGGCGGCCGGCGAGGTCCATCCGCACCCCACCCGCTTCCAGCGCGTCCGGCGCGCTGCGGCGCAGCAGTGCGCGCACCCTGGCCAACAGTTCGGCCAACCGGAACGGCTTAGCGACGTAGTCGTCAGCGCCCGCATCCAACCCGACGACGAAGTCCACCTCATCGGTTCGGGCGGTGAGCATCAGCACCGGAACATCAGGGCGTACCCGGCGCAAACGGCGGCAGACGTCCAGGCCATCCATTCCCGGCAGCCCGAGGTCGAGCACCAGCAGGTCGACCTCTTCCTGGCCAGCACGGGCCAGCGCGGTATGACCGTCACCGACTACCACCACGTCATGGCCCTCCCGCTGCAGGGCGCGGGACAGTGGCTCGGCGATGCCGGCGTCGTCCTCGACAAGCAGCACAGTGGTCACGCCAATCAGATTAGGGCGACATGGCAGCCTGTGCCCGTGACCGCCGACGTTATGACCGACCTCACCTCGGATCTTGCCCTGGCCCTGGACTCGGCCGACATTGCCGACCGGATCACCCTGGACCGGGCGAGCGCTGCGGACTTGCGGATTCACCGCAAGCCCGACCGGACCCCGGTCACAGACGCCGACCTGGCCGTCGAGGACGCGGTGCGCACGATGCTGCGGGCACAGCGGCCACAGGACGCCGTGCTCGGTGAAGAGCGTGGCGGGCCGCCTGCAGATACCGGCCGGGTCTGGCTGCTAGACCCCATCGATGGGACGAAGAACTTCCTGCGCGGCGTGCCGGTCTGGGCCACCCTCATCGCGCTCGTCGACCACGGCAGGCCAGTGGTTGGGGTGATCAGTGCACCGGCGCTACGGCGGCGCTGGTGGGCCGCCTCTGGGGCGGGTGCCCACACCCGGTATGCGGATGGGACCACCCGAGCGATCACGGTGTCCAGCGTCGGCGACCTCGCCGATGCCTACATCTCCACCACCCAGTTGGGCAGTTGGGCAGAGCACCGCAGCCGGGAGTCTTACCTGTCGCTGGTGGACGCCTGCTGGGAGAACCGCGCCTTCGGCGACTTCTGGCAACACTGCCTGGTCGCCGAAGGGGCGATCGATCTAGCCGCCGAGCCGGTCGTCTGCCCCTGGGACGTGGCCGCCGTGCAGGTGCTGGTGGAGGAGGCCGGTGGGCGGTTCACCGACCTAAACGGGGTTGCCCGCTACGACTGCGGCACCGCGCTGTCGTCCAACGGGCTCCTGCACGACGCCGCACTGGCCTTGCTGCAGCGGTGATCGGCTACAGGTTGCCGCCCAGGGTCGCGGCGAGCTGCAACGGCCTCTCCCAGCTGTGAAATATTCCCGCAAGAACACCTCACGGTATTTGGTTGAGGCCGTTGCGCTGCGCAGCAGAAAACTCTTAGTGCGAATGGGCCTAGTACGTTTTAGGCGTGCCTAGTCGCCCCCCTTTCGTAGCGTTCAGCAGAACGCTTGTGAATAAGTTTCCGGGTCTGGGTGATCAGCTTTCCCAACACCCACGATCATCGGAGCAGGGATCGGAACCCCAGTCAGGGCCGGACTTGGGCTCGGACTCGGACTTGGGCTCGGACTTGGGCTCGGACTTGGGAGCGCGAACGCGAGGGGACTCAGAGGAGATGCGGGACATGAAGGACCTCTGTAAGGGGGCAGAGGGATTTTCCAGGGCAGCCCAGAAAAGTTGCGGACGATATGTTTTTCCCGCCCTCTAAGAAGACACACTGCATCAAAAACAATTGGCCCGTTTAGAACAGAGGCTCGAAGGCCCTATCCCTCGCC
>JALZHU010000450.1 GCA_030860695.1 Actinomycetota bacterium | reverse complement strand
GCGCCCACACCTCCGGGTCGGCGCCGTCGCCGCTATCCACCATCCAAGCCGCCCTGCGGAACAATGCCGGCGACCCAGCGGCCCAGCCCGAAGCGGACGTCCCCGCCATCGGGTGCCCGCCGACATAGCGGGCCAGCGGGGTGTGCCGCGCTACCGCGGCCGTGACGGGTTGCTTGACGCTCACCACGTCGGTCAGGCGGCAGTGCGGCGCGTGCCGGGCCACGACCGGCAGCACGTCGGCTACCGCGGGCAGTGGTACCGCGAGCACCACTAGTGCGTCATCGGCTGCCGCGTCCTCCAGCAGTTCTTCGATTGAGAAGGTGACGTCGAAGCCGGCTTCCCGGGCTGCGGTGACGTTGGCGTCAGACCTCGTGGTGCCCCGGACTTTCCAGCCGGCGGCTTCCGCGGCGCGCAGCAGCGACCCCCCGATCAGGCCCAACCCGATAACGCACAGGGCGCGCTCGCTCACTGGGCCAGCGCCTCCAGCGCGAAGCCGGCGTAGAGGGCTACCCCGTGCACCATCGCCGACTCGTCGAACACTGCCCGGTTGGAATGGTTTGCCGGTGCCGTGTCCGGCTCGCGGCCGGCCGGGCAGGCACCGAGGAACGCCACCGCGCCGGGCACCTTTGCCAAGACGTAGGAGAAGTCCTCGGCACCCATCAGCGGGTCTGGCATGGGCTCGGCGTGGCGTTCGCCGAGTAATCGACGCGCCAGGTCGATCACCTGCGGGCTCACCTCGTCGTCGTTGACGGTGACTGGGTAACCGTGCTCGATCGACACGGTAGCAATGCAGCCGTGGGCTGCTGCGACATGCTCGCAGACCCGGCACACCTCCTCACGCACCTTGGTGCGGGTGTGCTCGGACAGTGTTCGGATCGTGCCCTGCAGCTCCGCGGTCTCGGGGATGATGTTGGAGGTGGTGCCCGCGGCGATCCGGGTGACGGTGAGCACTGCTGGATCGAAGACATTGAGCGTCCGGGTGACCATGGTCTGCAGCGCGCCGACCATCGCGGCGGCGGCGGGCACCGGATCCACCGCGTTTTGCGGCGCGCTGGCGTGACCTCCGCGGCCCGCGACGGTTACCCGCAGCACGTCCGACGACGCCATGATGGCGCCAGGTCTGGTCTGCAGGACTCCGCGGTCCAGTGTGGACGTAATGTGCACGGCTAGCGCGCGCTCCGGCGTCCCGGCGACCTCCAGCAGGCCCTCGTCAAGCATGAGCCGCGCCCCGTGAAAGCCTTCTTCGCCGGGTTGGAACATCAGCAGTACCCGCCCGACCAGCTCGCCGCGATGCTCAGCGATCAGCCGCGCGGCCGAGACCAGCATCGCGACGTGGGTGTCGTGGCCGCAGGCGTGCATCGAACCCGGCAGCTTCGAACTGAATGGCACCCCCGACTGCTCAGTGACGGGCAACGCGTCCATGTCCGCCCGCAGCAGCACGGTCGGCCCCGGCCGTGCGCCCTCGATCACCCCGACCACCGAGCTCATGCCGCGCCCGGTGTGCACCCGCACGGGCAGGTCAGCCAATGCCCGCAGCACGGCGGACTGGGTCTTGGGGAGGTGCAAACCCTGCTCCGGGTGCCGGTGCAGGGTGCGGCGCAGCGCGACGGTGCGCGGCTGCAGTGTTCTGGCGGCGCACACCAGGTTGCTCACCAGGGGTTGGGAAACGCTGCTGGCGCGCCGCCGGTGACGGGGGGTGGGCGTGCTCACAACCCCTTATTCTCGCACTTCATCCGGACGTTGGAGGTTTGGACATGTGACCGTGCTTCCGTGCGGAGGAAGACGGCGCATACTGGTGCCATGGCGGTCACCGGCTTCGCCGTCGCTGTGGTTCGCGAGGACGGGCGCTGGCAGTGCACCAGACTGGACGCTGCGGCCCTGCGAGATCTCGACGCGGCCATCACTGAGCTGCGCGGACAACGCTCCACCGGGGCTGTCTTCGGCTTGCTCAACGTCGATGACGAGTTCTTCGTCGTGGTACGGCCGGTGCCAGGCGGTGTGTCGTTGCTGCTGTCCGACGCCGTCGCCGCGCTGGACTACGACATCGCCGCCGACGTGCTGGACCTGCTGCGCGTCGAGGTCCCCGAAGAAGACGCAGTGGACGCCGACGATGTGTGGCCGGAGGGCGACCTTGGGGTGCTTGCCGACCTGGGGCTGCCAGCCGAGGAGATGCAGGTGATCATCGATGAGGTGGACCTGTACCCGGACGAGCAGCTCGACATGATCGCTCAGCGATGCGGGTTCCGGTCGCAGCTGTCCGCGCTGCTGGAGAAGCAGCCGAGATGACGGTGGCGACCGGTGCCGACGTGGCGCTGGTGCGGCGCGCTCTGGAGGTGGCTGGCGGCGCGGTGATCACCGGGGATGTCCCGATCGGCGCGGTGCTGGTGGATGCCGACGGCGTGGAACTGGCCGCTGTCTGCAATGCCCGGGAGGCCACCGGAGACCCGACCGCGCACGCCGAGCTGCTGGCCGTGCGCGCCGGGGCTGCCCGGCTGCGGCGCGGCAGGCGGGACGGCGGCTGGCGGCTGACCGGCTGCACCCTGGCGGTCACCGTGGAGCCCTGCACAATGTGTGCGGGCGCCCTGGTGGCGGCCCGGGTGGACCGTCTGGTGTTCGGTGCCTGGGAGCCCAAGACCGGCGCGGTCGGCTCGCTGTGGGACGTCGTCCGCGACCGCCGGCTCAACCACCGGCCGGAGGTCACGGGGGGTGTGCGGGCCGAGGAGTCCGCCGCGCTGCTACGCGCGTTCTTCCGCCGTCGGCGGGCCCTGTAGTCTCTTCGGCGGTGGCGTGTCCGAGCGGCCGAAGGAGCACGCCTCGAAAGCGTGTGAGGTGCAAGCCTCCGTGGGTTCAAATCCCACCGCCACCGCCAGAGACGACAACGGCGGCGTTCGACCGGGTCCAGCACCCCGCGGACGCCGCCGTTTCGTGCATCAGCCGACGTGCGGTGCCCTCCGGTGTGCGCCGTCGGGGCGTCAGC
>JALZHU010000200.1 GCA_030860695.1 Actinomycetota bacterium | reverse complement strand
GAGATGATTTCTCTCTCCTCGGCACGAATCTCCGCACCCCGCACTGACAATGACTCCCTTCCCTCTGCCAACAGGGACAATATGCTATCAATCTCGATGGTGCACTCACCCTATGACACCAAGGGGTAATACCGCCGTACCCACGGACGCCGGATGTTATCTCGTCGCCGAGGTCTACGGCTGCCGAAGCATGATCTTCGTGAAGGACGAGGACGGGCTCTACACGGCCAATCCAAAGACCGAACCAAGTGCCAAGCTGATCCCGGAAATCACCGTCGACGAGCTGATTGCCCGCAATCTGCCGGACCTCATCATCGAGCGCCCGGTCTTGGAGCTCATGCGCCATGCCCGGCACGTGAAGTCAGTCCAGGTCATCAACGGACTGCGGCCGGGACTGATCAGGCGTGCGCTGGCAGGCGAGCACGTCGGCACGATCATCTCCGCGGCGTGAGCGCCGCTACCGAGGAGAACGTCATGACGAACACTCCCTCGTACTCTCAACCCAGCTTCGCGGCTAAGGACGTGCCGTCCGCGCTGATGCGCCAGACCCTGCTCGATCGCGAACTTGTCCAACCTATCGAACGCCCTGTGATTTCGCTTCTGCCGTGGCTGAACGTCGTCGTGATCGGCGGGCGCTCGATCATGGACAAAGGTCGCGACGCGGTGGTGCCGGTTGTCGAGGAGCTGCGCGCGGTGCTGCCGGAGCATCGGCTGCTGATCCTCACCGGCCCGGGCATCCGGGGCCGCCACGTCTTGGGCGTCGGGCTCGACCTTGGTCTTCCGACTGGTGTGCTGGCCGCGCTGGTGTCCGCCGAGGCTGAGCAGAACGGACATCTCATCGCGGCGTTGCTCGCCGAGCAGGGCGTGTCCTACCTGCCGCACGCCGCGACCGCGCACCAGCTTGCCGTGCACCTGACCGCTAGCCGGGCTGCGGTGTCCAACGCATACCCTCCCTATGAGCTTTATGAGTTCCCTCCCGAGGTGGGCAAGATCCCACCGCACCGCACGGACACCGGCGCGTTTCTGCTCGCCGACGCCTACGGCGCCGCCCGGCTCATCTACGTCAAGGACGTCGACGGTGTGTTCACGAGCGACCCGGCGACCGTGGACGAGAGCCGCCGGCCCGAGCTCATCCCCCGGGTGAGCGCCGCTGAGCTGCTGACCAGGAACCTCGGCGCACTCCCCGTCGACGTGCTGGTGCTTGAGCTCATGGCGCGCGCCAAGCACCAGAAAGAGATCCAGATCGTGAACGGGCTCACACCCGGGAATATCACCAAGGCCCTGCAGGGCGAGCACGTGGGCACCATCATCCACGCCGACTGACACCCGCCACACGCGGAATTGGCTCACCCCCTCGAACCAAGGCGTGAAATGGCTCGTGCAGCACCGGCAGCGCACCTACCAATGATCCACCGGTCTTGTTGATGCGCTCGACAGCAGGCCCCATCACGTTGGCCTGCCCGGCAATCGTCTTCACGTTCCGCGAGCAGTCATCGAGGTTGTCGGCGGTGCGGCTGAGCAGCACACCGAATCGTGAAGAGATAAATCGCCAGGACTGCAACTAATAGCGCGATGATGACCACCGTAAGGTGATAAGCGTCCGGTCCGGTGACAAGCGCCGTCGATTCGACACGAACGGTCTCGATGAGACGAGTGATGGCGCGTGCTGCCTCCTGCAAAGCCTTCTGCGTATCGTTGGCGTACCTGATGGCCGCGGCTTCCTCACAGCCGATCTGAAGCCATCCTTCAACGCAGCGCCGCGCTGTGTTCATCGCGATTTCCGCGTCCTGCCACTGGAAGCTCGCCAGGATCCCGCGGTTGGTCAGGTCGCGTAGGCCCTGCGGGTGTCGGGGCGGTAACTAGTCTGATCCATGAATGTCTTCCTTATGTGCGGCGGCTGTTGTCGGTCGCCAGGTGCCACGCCCAGGCCACCCGCGAGGTCGTGCAATCACCGCAGCCGCCGTCGGATCGAGGGTCAGCGTGCTCGGCACACCCACTGCGGGCAGCCGAAGAGCCGACCAGCGGTAACTCGGCTCCTGTCACCCCCACGAACCAGTGTCGCGGCGGTGACGCAGCTGTACCCTGACGAGGTAGCCCCAGACCCCGGTGACGCCCCATGCACCTGCTGGAGGCTGGGCTATGTCGGGGTAGCCAGAGCGCACCGGGTCAGGAAATATCCCCACCGCGGTCATTGTCAGCGCCGTAAATGCTGCCTGGTGTGCCTTTTCCGCACCACGAGGCCGAAACGAAGCAGCCATACCGGAGGATCGAATGAAAAACGACCCTGATATCCGACTGGATGTCCACAATAGGAGTGTCGACGAGAGCGTGGCTCAAGCCCACCTTTGCGGCATGACCGATCTACGCACCGGCCGCACCTGCATCCTGCCGGCCCGTCACCCCGGGTCCTGTGACTTCGTCTCCAAGGATGCTGCGCTGACGATCGTTGACGATGACTCATAGCCCATCAGCCAGGAGAGCGGGAAACAATCGGCGGTGTTTCGTCGATCGGGCGTGGATAGGCCTGGGGGCCTGCACTTGTACCAGGTACAGATGCGGATCACCGTCGAGCTGAGAGGGCGACTCACCGCCCGCCGGGACGGCCCGCGCGAGCACGGCCGGCAGGCCGCGCAGCAAGCGGAGCCGGACCGTCGGGGCGCCAATGACTACCCGACCAGTGGCGCGTGGCAGATCACCGTCGACGCCACCTCAGACCGCGTGCCATGCCGCCGGGCGGGTGATCGCCGGGGTCGACTGGGCCATGCTTTAGTACGTACCAGCGGCCCGGTTGGGGGTTGGGGGTTGGGGGTCCCCGTGCCGGGCCGCCGTAGTGTTTGTCATCAATCGTATGGCCGGGTGTTTGTAGCCGGCCGTGGTGGACCTCAGCACTGGTCCGGATCGGTTTTTGCTGTCTCGGATGGCACAGCCGCCGTCGGCCAGTTCGGCAACCTCGACGCAGGCGTTGCCGGCTTCGCTTCGGCTCGACTTTCGCCACTGCACGTGGTCTAGATCACGCATTGGACCTCACTTTCATATTTTATTGGGACAGCTACGATAGCCAGCGCAAGCTCTTGTCGGGAGGGAGAGCCTGGCTGCGGAGCAGTTCCCAGAGGTTCACCAGTTGGCTGACTGCGTCACGGTCATCCACGACGTGTCCGCCGACGGCGTACTCTTGATAACCGAAGGGCGGCGCCACGACGGGGTCGAAGGTCAACACCGCGAACGAGCCCCGACATGCTGGGGTGCAGCCCGGCGGAATACGGCAGCACGTGCAGCGTGACGTTGGGTCGCCGCGCCAACTCGATAACGTGGGCTAGTTGTGCTGGGCCGATTTCAGTGTGCCGAGGGCGCGTCGAAAGGCGGCCTCAGACACACGGTGGAGAAGTCCAGCGGCGCCTCGTCGTCGGTTAGCCGGGCCTGTCGGCGCATCCGGGCCGCCACCAGCTTGTCCAGGTCCACAGGCTTGATCAGATGCGCAGCCACCGCGTGGACGCGCCGCGCGTACTGTTCGGTCTGGAGCAGGCCGGGGATCAGCTCGCCTTCGGCTGCGCATGGTGGCGGCGTCGGTCTCCATCTCGACGTAGCGCCTGAGCCAGGACGGCAGCCGGCGAGAACGTCTACCCGCGGTAAATTGAGGAGCTCCTTTACACCCATCCGGACATCCTGGATGCGCAGGATCGGAGTGCCCGACGCGCGCTACGGTGAGGAGCTGTGCGCCTGGGTGCACCGGTGTCCGGGCGCCGAAGCTCACCGCCGAGGCACTGCGGGACTACGCCGCCGGCAAGCTCGCGGGTTACAAGATCCCTCGGTACGTGCGCGTAGTGAAGGAGTCCCCGATGACCGTCACCGGTAAGATCCGCAAGGTAGAGATTCATGAACACTCGGTGAAGCTGCTTGGACTCGGCGACGCTGCCGCCGCGAAGTACGCCCGCTCACATCCGTGTGGCGGGAAGCGCCCGAAAAGCGGCTGGAAGTCGTAAGCTGGGGGGCACGCGTCCCGGGTGCGTTCGGGGCGCGTTCGTCTTGCTGATGGTGCGCCCTCAGCAGGCGGGTACTCCACGAGGGAACGGTGAGGTCAGTGCCGACCGGCAAGGTCAAGTGGTACGACGCGGGAAAAGGCTTCGGTTTCGTCACGCAGGACGGCGGTGCCGACGTCTACGTGCGGGCTACCGCGCTCCCTACCGGAGTAACCGATCTCAAGACCGGCCAGCGGGTCGAGTTCGGGGTGGCCGACGGGCGGCGTGGCCCGCAAGCCTTGTCGGTGCGGTTGCTGGATCCGCCGCCGTCGGTGGCGGAGGCACGGCGCCGTCCGGCGGAGGAGTTGCATGGCATGATCGACGATATGATCCGGCTGCTGGAGTCGCGGGTCCAGCCAGACCTGCGCCGCGGCCGCTACCCCGACCGTCGCACCACCAAGCGGGTCGCGGAGGTCGTGCGGGCTGTTGCCCGCGAGCTGGATCCCTGAGCGGTCCCCATGAGCGGGTCGTCACCCCGCCCTGCGGGTGACCGGGTGCTGGCGAAGCGGGGCACCCATGCCGAACCCGGGAATCAGCGACGATCCCCGCCGGACTAACAGGGTCTGCGCCAGCCCCAAACCCAGCAGTGCCGATACCGAGGCGAATCCGATCCAGTAGGTGGGTGGTAGCAGCACGCCCAGCGCGCCGCCCATCACCCAGGCCATCTGCAGCACGGTTTCCGAGCGGCCGAACGCCGAGGCGCGGGACGGTTCCGGCACGCCGCGCTGGATCACCGCGTCTAGGCAGACCTTGGCCACCGCGCTGCCTGTCGCTGCCACCAAGGCGGTGACCGCCGCGATGGCGATGCCCGGTACCAGCGCGGCCAGGAGCGTCATGGTGAGCCCAGCGGCCACGCAGCTCAGGATGGCCTGATCGGGCTTACCAAAGTGCATCCGGGTGCCGACCGCGTTGCCCAGGAAGCTGCCTGCTCCGGCCGCGGCACCGACGACGCCGAGCAGCACCGCCTGCCGTCCTGGAGAGCCCTCGGTCTGGGCCTTTACTGCGAACGCCACGAACAGCGTGAGGAACCCGGTGAGCACCCGGGCGGTTCCGGTGCCCCACAGCGCGACCACCACGCGGCGACCCATTGGCTGACGGCCCCGCGCCGCACCGAGTGCACCGGTGGCCTCGGTCCGCAGCGAGGCCGGAACCTCGCCCTCGGTGACCTCCACCCAGGACGGGATGCGCAGGCACAAACCCGCCCCCACCAGACAGATCACCGCAGTGAACAGCAGCGCTCCCGGTGATCCAGTCAGCGCCGCTATCCCGGCGGCGATCGCACCGGAGACCCCCGCAGCGACCAACCCAAAAACAGTGAGCCGGGAGTTGGTCTTGACCAGGGTGATGCCCGGCGGCAGCACCCTGGGGATCACCGCCGCCTGCAGCACCCAGTAAGACTTGGCCAGCACCATGAAACCCAGCGCCGCCGGGTACAGCAGCCAGTCCTGGACGTGCGCCGCCATCACGATGAGCAGAAAGCCGCGCCCGGCGAACGACAGCGCCATCGCCACCCGCCTGCCGTGCTGCAGCCGGTCCAGTAGCGGACCGATCACTGGGGCGACTACCGCGAACGGTGCCACTGTGATCAGCAGGTAGAGCGCCACATTGGTCCGGCTCTGGGCGGTGGCGGCGGCGAAGAACAACGTATTGGCCAGTGCGACGGCGATGGCCGCGTTGGCCGCGTAGTCCATCATCGCCGCGTACGTCAGCGAGGACAGCCCGGACCGGCCTGCACCGTCGGCCGTAGTAGCGCGATGAAAGCGCCGCACACCCTTCCCGACCAGTTGCCTGCTCCGCCAGGCAGCCACCCGGGTGACGGTGATCTTGCGAGGAAGCGGTGGACCAGCCGATGCGCGTTGCGGGCGGAGCGGATCTGTGGGGGAGTCGTCCGTGGGAGGTGGATTGCTGGGTCGCCAGCGGTTGGCGTCCCGATCGTCGGCCGGGTGCTGCGCTGGGGCAGCGGTGTGCGGCCGGTCCCGCCTGAGGTTGGGCGCTCTTGAATAGCCTCCCCCCTCGTCGGACTCATAGGTGGGGCGACTGGGCGGCGGGGGCACCCAGCGCCGCCCGCGACTCATCCGACGGCGTGCTCGATCGGGGCCGGATGGGGATGCGGGCCGCTTCACGCGCTCTATCCTGCACCACCGGTACCCGTCACGACGGGACCATCGCGGCAGCCATCATAGAAGGCGGCCATCATAGAGGGCGGCCATCAAGAGGGAATGAAACGAACTCGGAACAGCGATGGCCAGTGCTTGCCGGTGATCAGGAACTCATCGGTGCCCGGTATCGCTGCGATGCCGTTGAGCACAGCCCCGGTGGACTGCGGCCAGGTGCTGAGCAGACCGGACGCGTCAACCACACCGGTCACCGCTCCAGTGCTGGGGTTGATGCGCAGGATGCGCTCGGTCTGAAAGACGTTGGCCCAAACGACTCCACCGGCGCATTCCAGCTCGTTGAGTTGGCGCACTGGCTCGCCGTCGAGACGGATCTCCACTTGGCCCAACGGTGCGAACGTCAGCGGGTCCCGGAAGGTCAGCCGGTCCGAGCCGTTACTCATCACCAGCCGCTGCCCGTCGTGGCACAGGCCCCAACCCTCACCCTGGTAGGTCACTCGGCGGCGCTCGGCCAGCGTTGCCGGATCGCGCTCGATTGCCATCCCGTTGGTCCAGGTTAGCTGCCACAATCGATCCCCGGTGACGGTGAGCCCCTCGCCGAACAGCGGGGCAGGCAACGTTGCCTCCCGCAGCATGCCCCGGAGCATGCCAGTGCTGGATAGCGCAGTTGCCCTGACCCGGGACTGCCCAACCAGCCCGCTGCTCTCGTAGAGCACCCCGTCGCGGATCTCCAGACCCTGGGTGTACATCGTCGGGTCGTGCGCGAGGGTGGCCAGAACCTGCACGCGCAGCTGCTCCGCGGCCGAATGCTCCGTGGCGCAGCCGCCCAGCCCAGCAGTGGTCAGCACCACAGTCGTCAGCACCGCTGCCAGCGCAGCGACGGCCCGCCCGGGCCGGGTTACCAGGGGACGCCGCCAGTGCGGCACAATCGCAGTCGTGATTCCCGACACTACCGCGCCAGGTTCGGAGCTCTATGAGGCTGTCGAGCTGGCCCGGCAGGCGGCGCAGACTGACGCCGGCGACAGTCCGGTAGGCGAGCATGTGGGGGCACAGCCCGAGGACGGCGGCGCAGTCACTCACCTGTTTGAAGCCAACCTCCCCGGCTACCGCGGTTGGCGCTGGGCGGTCACGGTGGCCTCGGCTGGCCCATCGACCCCGGTGACGGTCAGCGAGGTGGTGCTGCTGCCCGGCCCGGACGCGTTGGTCGCGCCGCCCTGGGTGCCGTGGACCCAGCGGGTCCGTGCCGGTGACCTCGGCGTGGGAGATCTGCTGCCGACCGATCCAGGTGACCCGCGGTTGGTACCTGGCTACCTCATGGACGATGAGCTGGCGGGGGAGCCGCTCGACCCGGAGCTCGGGCTCGGAAGACCCCGGGTGCTGAGTCGTGATGCCCGCCTCGAGCTGCTTCAGCGCTGGCGCGACGGTGACCACGGTCCTGACTCGGAGATGGCCCGCAGCGCCCCCGACCGCTGTGTCACCTGCGGTTACTACCTTCCACTCGCCGGCCTGCTGTCGGCTGCCCTGGGCGTCTGCGGCAACGATCTGGCCCCGGCCGATGGGCAGGTGGTGCATGCCGAATTCGGCTGCGGGGCGCATTCCGAGGTCCAGGCGGACACCAGCCCGAGCGTGCCGGTGGCCGAGCTGGTCTATGACGACGCCGAACTCGAGCTGCTGATCTTGGAGTGATGCGAGACTTGCTTGCAGGGTCGAGCTATGAGCACCGACACCGATCCGTTCGGCACTGCGGCGCTACGTGCCGGGGTGCTCGCTGCCTGGCGGGGATCTCCAACGCGGTTCCGGGAGGACGCCAACGCCGAATCCGACCTCGCCCTGCTCGGCTACGTAGACCGGCTGCTTGTCGAGCTGGCGCAGAACGCCGCCGACGCCGCGCAACGCGCGGGCAGGCAGGGGCACCTACGGGTCACCGTCGAACGGGGTGAATTGCGCGCCGCGAACACCGGGGCGCCGCTGGACCGCGCCGGCGTGGCTGCCTTGGCCGCACTGCGCGCCTCCGCCAAGCGGGCGGGTAACAGCGTTGGTCGATTCGGGGTCGGCTTCGCGGCGGTCCTCGGGGTCACCGACGCACCGCGGGTGATCTCCCGCTTCGGCGGGGTGGAGTTCTCCGCGCAGCGCACCGTCCACGCGGTGGCCGGTGATCCGGCGCTGTGTGCTGAGTTGAGGCGCCGCGGTGGCCGGCCCCCGGTGCTGCGACTGGTGTGGCCCGCCGACGGCGACCCACCACCCGGGTTCGACACCGAGGTCCAGTTGCCGCTGCGTGCCGGGAGCGACCCGGATGCCCTGCTCGCGGTGTTCGCGGAGGAGGCCGGTGACCTGTTATTGGCGTTGCCGTGGCTGCACCGCATCGACATCGGTAATCGGGTACTGCGCCGTGAAGGCGAGGACCCGGTGCTCGTGCACGACGGTTCCAGGCTGCGCCGCTGGCACGTGGTGCGCCGGGGCGGGCTGCTACCCGAGGACGCGCTGGCCGGGCTCGGGCCCGAAGCACGACCGGAGTGGAGCCTGTGCTGGGCGCTGCCCGTCGGGCCTAACGGCGTCCCATTACCGCTGACGGGGGAGGTGCTGCACGCGCCCACTCCCACCGCAGAGCGGCTCACCCTGCCTGCGCGGCTGATCGGTACGGTGCCCGTCGATTCATCACGGCGGCATGTCCATCCCGGGCCTGCCGTCGACCTGCTGCTCGACATCGCCGCACTGGCCTACCCGGAGCTCGCCGCCGCGCTGGCGCCGGATCAGCGCACTGCGCTGGTGCCTGCACCCGGCTTCCCGGCCAGCGAAGTCGACGCAGCGCTGCACGACGCGGTCCTTGCGGCGCTACGTCACGCCCGGTGGCTACCCGGCGCTTCCGGCGGGGAAGTCGTCCCGGCCGACGCCCTGGTGCTGGATGTGCCATTGCCCGAGCTGGCCGAACTGCTCGTGGAGGTCACACCCAACCTGCTCGACGCCGAGCTGGCCGCGCCTGCACACACCGCCGCACTTGCCGCGCTCGGGGTGGACCGGCTGCGCCCGGCGGCCATCGCTGATCTGCTGGCCGGGCTGGACCGGCCACCGTCGTGGTGGCAGCGCTGCTACGCGGCCCTGACCCCGCTGCTCGACGCCGACCCGGCGGCGCGCGAGGAGCTCGGTGCGCTGCCGGTCCTGCTGGCCGACGGGCGCACTGTCACCGGCCCGCGTGGGACACTGTTGGGCGACATCCCCGTCACTGGCGCCATGACTGAACAGCTGCGGTTGGTGCACCCGGACGCCGCGCACCCCCTGCTGGAGCGGCTCGGTGCTCGACCGGTGGGCCCCGCGGAACTGCTGGAGACGCTGCGCCCCGCCATCGAACGCAGCGTCGATGACGCCGAGGACGGCCTCGATGTCACCGGACTCGCGCAAGCCGTGCTGTCGTTGGCCGGCCAGCTGACCCCAGTGGCCAGTGATGCCGCTGCCCGATCCTGGCTCGGTGCATTAGCGCTGCCCGACGACTCCGGGGCGCCGCGGCGTGCCGACGAGCTGGTGCTGCCCGGTAGCGCCCTGCGGGGACTGCTCGCCCCGGACGCACCGTTGGGCGTTCTGAGCCCTGCCATTGCTGCCGGGGAACTGGACGCTGCGCTGCGGGCGGTTGGGGTGCTGGACTCGTTCGCGGTGCTCGATGATCCCCACCCGGACGGCCCGGACCATGAGTTGGACGGGGAGGAGCAGTGGTGGGCTGAGTCAGGTGGTGACCGGCCTGCGCGGCTGCTCGCTGTCCGAGATCTGGATCTCATCGACGACGGGTGCTGGCCGGCCGCGCTACGCCAAATTGCTGCCGACCCTGCTGGTTGCGCCGCGCTCCGCCAGCCTGGCGGCTACACCGGCTGGTGGCTGGCCCGTCACGCCCGGCTCGGCGGCCACCCACCGCCACACTGGCGGCTAGCCGGCGCCGTTGCGTTGGAAGGTCTCTACGACGTGGTGCCGGTGCCCGACACCGACGAGGCGCTGCTAGCCGCCGCCGGGGTGCGCACCGGGTTGCGCATCGCCGGGCCCGCCG
>JALZHU010000449.1 GCA_030860695.1 Actinomycetota bacterium | reverse complement strand
ATCATGACCCGGAAACTGGCCCGGGCAACCTCCGGCGCACCACCCCATCCCCGATGGGGAAGCCCCCGCACCATAGCCTCTGCGCCCGATCAACAAGCAGCGTGACCATTTGCCAACAGGCTCTTAGCGGACAACCGGCTCTGCCGAGAGAGTTCGTGATACACCGTCGGCCATGACGACGGCGACCGACATCGAATACGAGGCCGATGGCAAGACGATGATCGGTCGACTTGCCTTGCCGGCTGGCGAAGGCCGACATCCCGCGGTTCTCGTCGCGCACGAGGGCCCGGGACTTGATAACCACCAGCGTTTTCGAGCGGATCAACTCGCCGAGCTGGGCTACGTCGCGTTCGCACTCGACTATCAGGGCAGCGGCAAGTCCATGACCGACCGAGAGGCGATGATGGCCCGGCTCGACGAGCTGTGGCACGACCCGGAGCGCACCCGCGGCCTTGCCCGCGCGGGGCTAGACGTCCTTCTCGCCCAGCCTCGTGCGGACACCACGCAGGTCGCCGCGATCGGTTACTGCTTCGGCGGCCACCTAGTCTTAGAACTGGCCCGGGCCGGCACCGACCTCACGGTCGTGGTCGGGTTCCACCCCCGGTTGGCGACCCCTCGGCCCCTGGATACTGCCAACATCACCGCCAAGGTGCTCGTCTGCATCGGCACCGAGGACCCGCTGATCACAGTTGGCGAGCGGTTGATGTTCGAAGAACAGATGCGCGCGGCCGGCGTGGACTGGCGGATGAACCTCTACGGCGGCGCGCAGCACAGCTTCACCCACCCCCAGGTCGATCACCTCGAGGTCCCCGGACTGCGGTTCGACCAGATCTCAGCGCAGCGGTCGTGGCGGGCGATGCTCGACCTGTTCAACGAAACGTTCCGCTAGCGATCCCCTACTGGTACGCCGGGTCGGCGTCCAAGACATCGATGGGCTGCCTCTACGACTCGTCATGGGAGTGTGGCGATCACAGCGCGCTGGCTCAGGAAGCCATCAACAAGCCAGCGCATAATCATCCAGGGTGAGTCACCGGATGCAACGTCCTCTTCTGCCGCTGACCGTGCGTGGGTGCTGGCGCAGGCCATGTCCTAACGGCCCCGTAAGCGGATCGGCCTTTAGGAATGATGAGTTGCTTTCACGCGTCAGTGGCCCCGAGTTCGGGCGTGCGGCTCAGGATGAGGACGGGTGCACGAGCCGGATGTCCTCGCTCGGATGGATCGCTTGGTCGTCGGAAGTTGAGGGACGACGAAGTCATAGTCCTGCTCGTGCTGTGGCCGTTGGTCAGCAGGGGCTGTGGCGCGGCGTGCGTGGGCCGACGGTTTGGTGGGGCACCCTGGTTGTCGTCTCCGTCCGTCTCCGGAGGGGCTGATCGCCTTGCTCGACATGGACCCGTTGTGCCCCGGCGGTGCGGTGTGCCTGCCGTTGCTCGCGCCGGCTCGGACGGGCCCGGCGCGAGTTGTGCTGGCTTCACCCCAACCTTCCCCATGGTTCCACCCCACCGACCTCGCCCGAGGAGTCGCAGTGACCGATTGCCACATCAAGCCCAAGAAGCTGAAAAAACAGGTCTATGAGGCTGAGCTGGCCCGGCTGCAGCTGGAGCTCGTGAAGCTGCAGTACTGGGTCAAGGAGAAGGGGCTGCAGGTCGTCGCGCTGTTTGAGGGACGCGACGCCGCCGGCAAGGGCGGAACGATCCAGCGGATCGTTGAGCCCCTCAACCCGCGTGGTGCGACGGTTGTCGCGCTGGGCACGCCGACTGAACGCGAGAAGACTCAGTGGTACTTCCAGCGCTACGTCGCGCATCTTCCCGCCGCCGGGGAGATGGTCTTTTTCGATCGGAGTTGGTACAACCGCGCCGGGATCGAGCGGGTCATGGGGTTTTGCACCGAGGGCCAGTACCAGGAGTTCCTGCGCGCCTGCCCCGAGTTCGAGCGGATGCTCGTCCGCTCGGGAATCATCCTGCGGAAGTACTGGTTTTCGGTGAGCGACGAGGAACAGGAGCGGCGCTTCCAGCAGCGCTCGGCGGACCCGACCAAGCGCTGGAAGCTTAGCCCGATGGACATCAAGTCGCGCGAGCTGTGGGTCGAGTACTCAAAGGCCAAGGATGTGATGTTCGCCCACACCCACACGCCCGAGGCGCCCTGGAACACCATCGAGTCCGACGACAAGAAGCGGGCGCGCCTGAACTGCATCGCTCACCTGCTGGACTCCATCGACTACGACGACGTCCTGCCCGGACCGATCGAGCTGGGCGAGCGTGCCAGCGGAGCCAGTTACGACCGGCCACCCAAGGACGAGTCGACCCTCGTCCCCCAGAGGTACTGACGCCTTGAGCCAGGCAGGCCCACCGACGTCCTCGTCGGGCTGATCGCGACGAGGCCTCCGGACGATATCTGCGTGCCCGCATGCCGATCAGTCTCGGCGATCATGTGTACCAGGATCCGGTGTCGCGTCACCTCATTCCAGTCGCCCGACCACCACGGCACATCGCCGATTGCGTCCAGCGCCAGCGTGTCGATTGCCGCGTCCGAGTGCGCCCACACCCGTTGGTACAGCTCAACGATCTGCTCGCGCCCACTTATCGGCGGTCGCCCACATGTCCGGGTTCGGTTCGGCGTCGTCCTCCAACCAGGGCAGCGGCTCGACAAAAGGTGTCGCCGAGGTATCCCAGCTCAGCGCTGGCCACCTGCTTAACGGGCCCCAACAGGTTGTGGCGGTCGATGTCAGCAGGCGGCGGGTGTCGTACTCGGAGAACCCGTCGAGCTTCCACAACAGGGCCTCGCGAGCGCCTGCAGGAAACGGTGAAGGTCCGCTTCGGATCTGTTCCAGGCAGGACCGGACAGCCTACCCCCAGGCACCGACTGCCCCGGGGGCGATGCTCACAGTCCCATCGATGAATGCCACGCCTACGTCCCGCTGAACCATCGTGTCTCGGGTCGGCTCCGGGCGCACCTGAACACCGCAACGTCCTCATTTGCCGC
>JALZHU010000002.1 GCA_030860695.1 Actinomycetota bacterium | reverse complement strand
GTGTGGCCGCGCGGGGCGCACCGCGGTGACGATGGCGCGGTGCGGCTGGCCGGGGTGGAGGTCGGCGAGCTTGCCGAGACCTACGGCACCCCGCTGTTCGTCGTGGACGAGGCGGACTTCCGGGCCCGCTGCGCTGAGCATGCGGCCGCCTTCGGCGCCCCTGAGCAGGTGCACTACGCGGCCAAGGCATTCTTGTGCTCCGAGGTCGCTCGCTGGGTGGCCGAGCAGGGCTTGAGCCTGGACGTGTGCACCGGCACCGAGCTTGCCGTAGCGCTTCACGCCGGTTTCCCCGCACATCGGATCGCGATGCACGGCAACAACAAGTCCTCCGACGAGCTGACCGCCGCCGTCACGGCCGGAGTCGGGGCGGTGGTGCTCGACTCCTTCCTGGAGATCGCCCGGCTGGACGACATCGCCCGCCGGCACGGCGTGGTACAGCCGGTGCTGGTCCGGGCGACCGTCGGCGTCGAGGCCCACACTCACGAGTTCATCGCTACTGCGCACGAAGACCAGAAATTCGGCTTCTCGCTGTCGGGGGGAGATGCTGTAGAAGCCGTCCGTAGAGTGCTCAAGTCCGAAGGGTTGCGCCTGGTGGGTCTGCACAGCCACATTGGTTCGCAGATCTTTGACGCCGACGGTTTCGAGGTCGCGGCGCACCGGATGGTTGGTTTGTTCGCGGCGATCCGGGACGAGCACGGGTCCGACGCCATCGCCGGGGTGCGCACACTTGATCTTGGAGGTGGACTCGGGATCGCCTACACCGCCGAGGACGATCCGCTGCCGCTGCCAGCGCTGGCCGCACAGCTGCGATCCATTGTGGATGACCAGTGCCGGGCGGCCGGCCTGCCCACGCCCAAGCTGGTGGTCGAGCCGGGCCGGGCGATCGCGGGACCCGGCACGGTGACCCTGTACGAGGTGGGCACCATCAAAGACGTCACTGTTGTCGCGTCCAAACGGCGGCGTTACGTCTCGGTGGACGGCGGGATGAGCGACAACGTGCGCACCGCGCTTTACGACGCGAGCTATGACTGCCGGCTGGTTTCCCGTTGCTCCGAGGCGCCGGCCGCGCTGTCCCGGGTGGTCGGCAAGCACTGCGAGACCGGTGACGTGGTGGTCCGGGACTGCTGGCTGCCCGATGACCTGGCCCCTGGTGACCTGGTGGCCGTTGCCGGTACCGGCGCGTACTGCTACTCCATGTCCAGCCGGTACAACCTGCTGCCCCGGCCGGCGGTGGTTGCAGCGCGTGACGGCTCGCACCGGCTGGTGCTACGCCGGGAGACAATGGCCGACCTGCTGTCTTTGGAGGTGACGTGAGCAAACCAATCGGGCAGCAGGTCCGCTCCCAAAGCCGATCTAGGCAGGGCCGACCCATTGGCGTCGCCTTATTAGGTTGCGGCACCGTCGGTCGTGAGGTGGGTCGGTTGCTCACCGAGCAGTCCGCCGAACTCACCGCACGGGTCGGCGCACCGGTACGGCTGGTCGGAGTGGCGGTGCGCCGCCCGCGGCGGCATCCCGACGTGCCCGCTGAGCTGCTCACCACCGACGCCGCCGAGCTGATCAGCCGGGACGACGTGGACGTCGTGGTCGAGGTGATCGGTGGCATCGAACCGGCCAGATCACTGCTGCTCGCAGCGCTGCGCGCTGGTCGGGGTGTGGTCACCGCCAACAAGTCGCTGCTCGCCGAGTGTGGGGCCGAGTTATACGCCGCAGCCGATGCCGCCGGTGCCGACCTATATTTCGAGGCGGCGGTGGCTGGGGCGATCCCGCTGCTGCGCCCGCTGCGGGAATCGCTGGCCGGAGACCGGATTACCCGCGTCACCGGCATCGTCAACGGCACTACCAACTTCATCCTGTCCGCCATGGATTCCTCCGGAGCCGGCTATGCCGAGACCCTGGAGGAGGCCAGCGCCCTGGGCTACGCCGAGGCCGATCCGACCGCCGACGTGGACGGCTACGACGCTGCCTCCAAGGCAGCCATCCTCGCGTCGCTGGCCTTCCACACCCGGGTGACCAGCGTGGACGTGTACCGCGAGGGCATCGCTGAGGTGTCCGCCGCTGACATCCTTGCGGCGCGGGAGCTCGGCCGCACGGTGAAGCTGTTGGCCATCTGTGAGCGAATAGTCGACGACACAGCCGGCGCCGAGTCGGTCTCGGCCAGGGTGTACCCGGCGATGATTCCCCGGTCGCATCCGTTGGCCTCGGTTGGTGGGGCCTACAACGCGGTGTTCGTCGAGGCGGACGCCGCCGGAGCGCTCATGTTCTACGGTCAGGGCGCCGGTGGAGCGCCGACAGCCAGCGCGGTGCTCGGGGACCTGGTAGCGGTCGCGCGCAACCGGGTGGTGGGCGGCCGTGGGCCGCGTGAGTCCGCCTACGCCGAGCTGCCGATCCGACCGATGGGAGACACCCCCACCAGCTACCACATCAGCCTCGAGGTGGCTGACCGCCCCGGGGTGCTGGCCCAGGTAGCGCAAGTCTTCGCCGAGCACCAGGTGTCCATCATGGCGGTGCGTCAGACCGGCCGTATCCCCGACGACGTGTCGCCCGGGGGTGCCGGAGCAAACCTAGTGATCGTCACGCATGCTGCACCGGATGCCGCGCTGCGCTCCACGGTGGACAAGCTTGCCGGGCTGGACGTGGTCCGCGATGTGGTCAGCGTGATGCGCGTGGAAGGTGAGGTCACGTGACCGTGACACCCGCGCCGCAAAGGGCGGCGCGTCAACCCTGGCCCGGGGTGATCGAGGCTTACCCGGACCGGATCCGGGTCTGCCCGGGCTGCCGGGTGGTGACCCTGCAGGAGGGTGGCACTCCGCTGCTGCCCGCCCCCGCGCTGTCCTGGCGCACCGGATGCGAGGTGCTGCTCAAGGTGGAAGGTGCCAACCCCACCGGCTCCTTCAAGGACCGCGGTATGACGCTGGCGGTGACCGAAGCACTGGCCCGCGGCGTGCAGGCAGTGTTGTGCGCCTCGACGGGCAACACCGCCGCTTCGGCCGCCGCCTACGCGGCCCGGGCCGGGCTGCCCAGCGCCGTGCTGGTGCCCCGGGGCAAGATTGCGTTGGGCAAGCTCGCGCAGGCGACCGCTTACGGCGCGCGGATCCTGGCTGTGGACGGCAACTTCGACGACTGCCTGGAGCTGGCCCGCAAGACCGCCGCCGACTACCCGGTGACCGCCCTGGTGAACTCGGTGAACCCGGTGCGGCTGCAGGGACAGAAGAGTGCCGCGTTCGAGGTCTGCGACGTGCTGGGGCGGGCCCCGGACGTGCACTGCCTGCCGGTCGGCAACGCCGGCAACATCACTGCCTACTGGATGGGTTACACCGAGTACTACGCCGACGCATTGGTGAGCGGCAAACCTCGGATGTTCGGCTTCCAGGCGGCTGGTGCGGCGCCACTGGTGCACGGTGTTCCGGTGCGGGAGCCGGACACCATCGCCACCGCTATCCGGGTCGGCAGCCCGGCGTCCTGGGACGGGGCGGTGCGGGCTCGGGACGAGTCTGGAGGGCTGTTTGAGGCGATCACCGACGAGCAGATCCTCGCCGCTTACCGGCTGCTGGCAGGGCAGGAGGGAGTGTTCGTCGAACTGGCCTCGGCCACCGCGGTGGCGGGGTTGCTGCGCGTCACCGACGACGGCCGGCTGCCTCGCGGGTCCCTGGTGGTTTGCACGGTCACTGGGCACGGGCTCAAGGACCCCGACACCGCGCTGCGCGACGTTCCCGAGCCCGAGCTCACCCCGGTCGATCCGGCCGCGGTGGCCGCTGCTCTGGATCTTTCATGACCTCTCGGGCGGTGCGGGTGCGGGTACCCGCGTCCACGGCGAACCTCGGACCGGGTTTCGATGCCCTCAGTATGGCGCTAACGCTGTATGACGAGGTTGAGGTGACACCGGTGGCCTCCGGCCTGCGAGTCGAGGTGTACGGCGAGGGAGCAGGGCAGGTGCCCACTGACGAAGAGCACCTGGTGGTGCGCGCGCTGCGGGCCGCCTGCACACGGTGTGGCTCCCAGCCCGAGGGCCTGGTACTGCGCTGTCACAACAACATCCCGCACTCCCGCGGACTGGGCTCATCAGCGGCGGCTGCCGTCGCCGGGGTGCTGGCCGGATATGCCCTTTCGGGAATGGAGCCGGACGCGGCGGCGTTGGACCTTGCGGCTGGGTTCGATGGGCATGCCGACAATGCCGGTGCCAGCCTGCTGGGCGGTCTGGTGATCTGCTGGAGGGACGAGCAGTCCTATCAGGCCATTCGCTTGGAGCCTCATCCGGACCTGGCACCCGTGTTGTTGGTACCGGAGACGACCTCGTCCACCGAGGTGACTCGTGGCCTGTTGCCCACTGAGGTGCCTCATGCCGATGCGGCATTCACCGCCGGGCGCGCCGCGCTGCTCGTTCACGCGTTGACCACCACCCCGCATCTGCTGCTGGCGGCCACCGAGGACCGGCTGCATCAGCCCTACCGGCGTACGGTTTACCCGGCGACGGGGCGGTTGCTGGACGCGTTGCGCGCGGCCGGGGTGCCCGCCGCGGTATCGGGCGCCGGGCCGACGGTGCTCGCGTTGCCGGACCGGGGCGAGTTACCGGTTGTAGTGGACACCACCGGTTTCACCCGGTACCAGCTCGGCGTCGCCCATGACGGTGCCGCGGTCGGGTGGGGGTGATCCATCCATCCGCGGGCCGATTGTTGCCGCGACGGCGCCGGACCGATAGGCTCTGTGGCGTTCAGACACCGCGTGCACGGGCGCCGGTGCCGAGTTCGGGGCCC
Source organism: Actinomycetota bacterium (assembly GCA_030860695.1). Taxonomy (GTDB): domain Bacteria; phylum Actinomycetota; class Actinomycetes; order Mycobacteriales; family Pseudonocardiaceae. The sequence goes on along the minus strand of JALZHU010000002.1, from coordinate 81,720 downwards.
TCTCACCTGAACAATTAATCTCCCGACCTCCGGTTACTTGGTTATCGGGAAGGCTGGCACCCAGACCCTGGCCGCAGTTGAACATGTCCCGTGCCGGTCGGCTCGACACCGATTTTTTGGTACGCGAGCCTCCCGCACCGGATGAGGCGCCGCCCGCACACCGCCGGACGGCGAACAGGCTGGCCTGAGCGCGTCTCGGGTCGGTTAGGAAGGACCTGCGTGAGCGACATCAATCTGTTGGGCAGCGATGTTCCCGCTGCGGCATCTTCAAACCAGCGCCCGGCTGACCAAGCTGGAGCGGCTGCGCCGTCTTCGGACAACGGGATGGAGCCGCGTCGCCGTGGCGGGCTGTCCGGGATGGTGATGGCTGACCTGCGCAAGCTGGCTGGTCAGCTGCGTATCCCCAACATCGCTGGTATGCGCAAGAACGAGCTGATTTCCGCGATCAAGGAGCGGCAGGCCACGGCCCCTGCTCAGCGGCATTCCGACGCCGAACAGCTCCCGTTGGAAGGCACCAATACGCAAACGGATACCCAAACAGGGGTCCAACCGGGGGCCTCAACAAGGGACCAGCAGGCTGCCCCGGCCGCCGAGCCGCTGATCCCAGATCAGGAAGACCGAGCTCCGGAGGATCAAGCTCAGGAAGACCAGGCTCGGCAAGACGGAGCTCAACAGGACCCGGATCAGCAGAACCAAGAACAGCAGGAGAGCGGCACCGACGGCGCGGATCGGTCTCGCAACCGGCGGCGGCGTGCAATCCGCGGTGGTGACGCACCTCGGTCCGAGGGTGACCAGACCCCGGCCGGTCAGACCCCGTCAGGCCAGAACGGCGGTCAGAACGCAGCTGGCCAAAATGGTCCGCGCGACGACGATGATGAGGGCGGTCGCCGTCGCGGCCGGCGCTTTCGTGACCGCAACCGCCGCAACCGGGGTGACCGCGGCGGTGATCGTCGCGAGAGTGGTGAGCTGGAGATCCGCGAAGACGACGTGTTACTGCCTGTCGCGGGGATCCTCGATGTGCTCGACAACTACGCGTTTGTCCGCACGTCGGGCTACCTTTCCGGGCCCAACGACGTGTACGTGTCACTGTCGCTGGTGCGTAAGTACGGGTTGCGCCGGGGTGATGCGATCACCGGAGCGGTGCGCCAGCCACGGGAAGGTGAGCAACAGCGGCAGAAGTTCAACCCGCTTGTCCGGGTCGACACCATCAACGGCCTGGACGTCGAGCAGGCCAGGCAGCGCCCGGAATTCACCAAGCTCACCCCGCTGTACCCCAACGAGCGGTTGCGGCTGGAGACCGAGCAGAGCCAGATGACGACCAGGTTGATCGACCTGATCATGCCGATCGGCAAGGGCCAGCGGGCGCTGATCGTCTCGCCGCCCAAGGCGGGCAAAACGATGATCCTGCAGGCGATCGCCAATGCGATCACCAAGAACAACCCGGAATGCCACCTCATGGTCGTGCTCGTTGACGAGCGGCCGGAAGAGGTCACCGACATGCAGCGCTCGGTGAAAGGTGAAGTCATCGCCTCGACCTTCGACCGCCCGCCGTCAGATCACACTACGATCTCCGAGCTGGCCATTGAGCGGGCCAAGCGGCTGGTGGAGATGGGTCACGACGTGGTCGTGCTGCTGGATTCCATCACCCGGCTGGGCCGGGCCTACAACCTGGCAGCGCCGGCATCAGGTCGGATCCTGTCCGGCGGGGTGGACTCCACCGCGCTCTACCCGCCGAAGCGGTTCCTGGGTGCAGCCCGCAATATCGAGGATGGCGGCTCGCTGACCATCTTCGCGACCGCGCTGGTGGAGACCGGGTCGACGATGGACACCGTGATCTTCGAGGAGTTCAAGGGAACCGGCAACGCCGAGCTCAAGCTCGACCGCAAGATTGCCGACAAGCGGATCTTCCCGGCTATCGACATCAACCCTTCCGGTACCCGTAAGGAAGAGCTGCTGCTGTCCCCGGACGAGCTGGCCATCCACCACAAGCTGCGCCGAGTGCTGTCTGGGCTGGAGTCTCAGCAGGCCATCGACGTGGTGCTGGATCGCCTGCGCAAGACCCGGACCAACATCGAGTTCCTGATGCAGGTCTCGAAGTCAGTGGCGGGCAACGGCACCGACTGACCGCTCCCAGCGCCCCGGACCTGGGCGGCCCCTCTTGGCTTGATCACCGCTTGTGTGCTGGGGACGACATGCTATGTCGTTTTGGCACACAAACGGTGATCAGTGGGGCCTGCGTCCGCGCAACTGGCCTCGCGAACCGTTTGGTAGCCGTAAGGCTGATGCGGGGAACACTGCGGCACCGCTGACGGTTTCATCTTCGGTTAGGCCGTCTGGCAGACTGTCACGGCTCAACGCTGCCCACACAGTCCGGCTCCGGTTCACCCCGGCTAAGCAACACGGGGACCCGGCGGCCATGAGGAAAGGACATCCATGAAGCAGGGCATCCACCCCGAGTACGTCGACACGCAGGTCACCTGCAGCTGTGGCAACACCTTCGCCACCCGCAGCACCAAGCGCGACGGTCACATCCACGTCGAGGTGTGCTCCAACTGCCACCCCTTCTACACCGGCAAGCAGAAGATTCTGGACACCGGTGGCCGGGTGGCGCGCTTCGAGAAGCGCTACGGCAAACGTCAGAAGTAGGGCCCGGGTATAGGACCTAAGAATAGGACCCCTATCCCTATCGAGTGGAGAATCGGTGAGTCCAGTGGACACCGCGGCAGTTCAGGCGCTGCTGGACCAGCACGCCGAGCTGGAGCGCCAGCTCGCCGATCCCGCGCTGCATGCTGATCCCAACGCAGCCCGTAAGGTAGGGCGTCGCTACGGGGAGCTGTCTCGCATCGTGCGGGTGGTCCGTGAACTGGATCAGGCTCGCAGCGACGTTGAGGCCGCCCGGGAGTTAGCTGCGGAGGACCCTGCCTTCGCCACCGAGGCTGACGCCCTCGCCGACCGGGTCCCGCGGTTGGAAACTGAGCTCGCCGACCTGTTGCTGCCCCGGGACCCGCACAACGATTCCGACGTGATTATGGAAATCAAGTCAGGGGAGGGTGGCGCGGAGTCCGCGCTGTTTGCCGGGAATCTGTTACGGATGTACCTGCGTTACGCCGAGCGGCACGGCTGGCAGGCCGAAGTGCTCGACGCCACCGAGGCCGAGTTGGGCGGCTACAAGGACGTCACGGTTGCCTTGAAAAGCGGCCCAGAAAGAGGCTCAGAAAAATCGGCGCAGTCCGGCGTATGGGAGCGATTGAAGTTTGAGGGTGGCGTGCATCGGGTGCAGCGGGTCCCGGTGACCGAGTCGGCTGGGCGGATCCACACTTCCGCGGCAGGAGTGCTGGTCTATCCGGAACCCGACGAGGTCGAAATCGAACTCGATGAGAAAGACCTGCGCGTCGATGTCTACCGCTCCTCGGGCCCCGGTGGGCAGAGCGTTAACACCACCGACTCCGCGGTGCGCATCACCCACTTGCCGACCGGGATCGTGGTGTCGTGCCAGAACGAGAAGTCCCAGATCCAGAACCGGATCCGGGCCATCACGGTGCTGCGGGCCCGGCTTCAGGCACTGGCTGAGGAGAAGGCCCAGCAGGACGCCTCCGAGCAGCGCCGCTCGCAGGTCCGCACCGTGGACCGCTCCGAACGGGTGCGCACCTACAACTTCCCGGAAAACCGGATCTCTGACCATCGCATCAACTACAAGGCCTACAATCTCGATGCGGTGCTCGACGGTGACCTCGATGGGGTGCTGGACGCACTGGCCCGGGCTGACCGTGAGCTGCGCCTGCGGCGCTCGTGACCGGAGCCCTGGGGAGTAGACACCGGTGAGTAGACAACCGCTGCGCCTGGCGGTACTCGAGGCGGAACGCATCCTCACCGACGCCGGGGTGGCCTCCCCGCGGGTGGACGCCGAACTCCTCGCGGCGCATGTGGTCGGCGTGCCGCGAGGGCAGTTACCGTTGGTTCCGCTGGTCGACCCACCCGTGGTTGAGGCATTGCGCATGCTGGTGTCCCGACGCGCCAAGCGGGTGCCGTTGCAGCACCTCACCGGCACTGCCGCGCTGGGTGCCATCGAAGTGGCAGTAGGTCCCGGCGTGTTCGTTCCGCGTCCGGAGACCGAAGTGCTGCTGGCCTGGGGTCTGGCCGAGCTGGAGGGCGTGCCGCAGCCGCTGGTGGTTGATCTTTGCACGGGCTCCGGTGCGCTGGCGTTGGCGGTGGCGCACGCCAGGCCCGATGCGCAAGTCCACGCCGTGGAACGGGACCCAGGGGCGCTGAGCTGGGCGCGGCGCAACGCCGACATGAGAGCCGCGGCGGGGGACACACCGGTGGTGCTGTACGCCGGTGACATCGCCGAGCCCGGACTGCTCAGTGCGCTGGATGGGATGGCGCACCTGGTGCTGTGCAACCCGCCCTATGTGCCAGTGGGCACACCGCTGCCACCCGAGGTGGCCTTCCACGACCCGCCCGCCGCCGTCTTCGCCGGTCCAGACGGCCTCGCCGTGATCCCCGACGTGGTGCGGATCGGGACCCGGTTGCTCCGCGAGGGCGGAAGTATCGCCATCGAACACGACGACTCACACGCGGTGGCCGTCCCCGCGTTGCTGGCCGGTCGACGGGTACTCACCGACGTGGCCGACCACGTCGACCTCGCCGGACGGCCCCGGTTTGCCACCGCCCGGCGCGGGGCGCTGCCCATCAGCGCAGAGTGGCCGCCTCGTCCAGTTCCCTGAGGTCTTCCAGCGCGAAATCGGCTACCGCTTGCATGCCGGCGGCGTTGGGATGCACCGGCGCGGCTGGACTGGTCGGGACGGTCCCCTCCACCCACTTCACTCCGGGCAGCTGGCAGGCGTCGTGCCCCAGTGAGTTCGCGTAGGAGTCGATGAATACCACGCCTTCGTTGAAGGCCTGGTCGGCCAGCATGGCGGTGAACTGCTGCTGCACACCGTCCAAGTACGGCACGTCACCCCGGGCGATCGGGAAGACCGGAAAGCACCCGCCCACGGGCGGCAGGATCCGCAGGTAGCCCACCAGCAGCACGGTCGCGCGCGGCGAGCGCGCCCGGATGCCCTCCAGCACCCGGGCAAGCTTCGGTGCCGTGGCGTCGATGCGCTGCGCGTAGATGTCGGTGCCGCCGGCAGTGGCCGCCCGCTCACACGGATTGCCGAATGGGTCGGTGGCACCGAGCCGGGCGCAGGTCTGCACGATGTCGGCGAATCCGATGTCGTTGCCACTGATGGTCACCGTGACCAGGTCGGTATCCGGGCGTAGGGCGTCAAACTGTGGTGGGTTGGTACCGAGCGGCACCGGCTGGGCAGCTGTCATGTTTTCGGTCGTCGCGCCGCTGCAGCTGACGTCCGTGTAGTTGCGGATGCGCAGGGCCTCGGCGAGGCGCGCCGGGTAGTTGCGGGTGGAGCGGTTGCACCCGATCGGGTCGGCTCGTTGCACCGGGATAAACGGACCCGCGGCGTAGGAGTCACCGAGCGCGACGTAGTGCTCTGGTGATCTCACGGTCTTGGCTGCTCCGGCGGTGGGAAACCCGAAGAGCGCCAGCATGGTGGCTGCGGCAGCGAGGACGACACGACGGTACGCGGGCAAGTGAGCCTCCAGAAGTTGATCGGAAACGGATCGTGCCTTCTTGATCACGCTATGTCAACGTCTGGAGTCCTACTCCTCGTTGGTAGTGGGCCGTCGTAGGGTGCGTATCCGTGAGCACTGTCTACAACTGTGCGCTGCCGCATAGCCGTGTTACCGGGCTGGCCGCGGCGGCGGGCGCAGTCCGCGCAGGCGAACTCGTAGTGCTGCCTACGGATACCGTCTACGGGTTGGGCTGCGATGCGTTCTCCTCCACGGCGGTGCAGGAGCTGCTCGACGCCAAGGGACGGGGTCGAGAGATGCCGGTCCCGGTGCTGGTGGGTTCTTGGTCCACTGTGGATGGGCTGGTACTGGGTGTTCCGGCGCAGGCGCGCGCGCTGATTGAAGCGTTCTGGCCCGGCGGGTTGTCGTTGGTGCTGCCACACGCACCGTCGCTGACCTGGGACCTGGGTGATACTCGGGGCACTGTCATGCTCCGGATGCCGCTGCACCCGGTCGCCCTTGAGCTGATCCGCGAGGTGGGTCCGATGGCGGTGTCGAGCGCGAACCGCTCTGGCCACCCGCCAGCGACCACCGTCGAGCAGGCCCGCGAGCAGCTTGCCGAGCGGGTACCGGTGTACCTCGACGGTGGGCCCTCCGGCGAGCAGCTGGCCTCCACGATCGTCGATCTCACCGCTGACGATCCCGTGGTGCTTCGCGAGGGCGCGGTGACTGTCGCCCAGCTCAGCGAAGTCCTCGGTCTAACCATCCAGGTGGCTCGCTGATTATGCGCGGCTGACTCTGCCGAGACGGCAATCATGTGGAATCTCCAGACCGCGCCACGCATCTGGAACACCGTGGATCTGGGCTGGTACTGCGCCGGCAATCCGGTGTGATCAGCTGCGCGCAGGCGCGAGCGGCAGGGCTGAGCCAAGACGTGGTCGACCGCCGCACGCGCTCAGCGCGGCTCGTTCTTCCGAAAATGTAATCATGGACGCACGCGGTGCCTACCGGTGGGGCTGCGCCGGCGCGGGGCTAGGCTGCCCCCGTGCCGGTTGCGTCCGGACTGCCGCTGCGGGAGTACCTCCTGGTCGGTCTTACCACTGCGGTGGTGACCTTCCTGCTCACCGGGCTGGTGCGGATGCTGGCGATCCGCACCGGTGCAGTGGCGATGCCCCGCGAGCGTGACGTGCACCGAGCCCCAATCCCGCGGCTGGGTGGGGTGGCGATGTACGGCGGAATCCTCGGCGGTGTCCTGCTGTCTCACCAGCTGCCAGTGCTGCGCAGGTCCTTTGAATTCTCCGGGGACGTCGTGGGGGTACTGGTCGCCGGGGGCATCATCATGTTGATCGGCGCCCTGGATGACCGGTTCGAGTTGGACTCGCTCACCAAGTTCGCCGGGCAGGTCACCGCCGCCGGGGTACTCGTGCTCTTCGGCGTGCAGTGGTTCATCTTCTGGGTGCCGTGGAACGGCGGCGCCGACTCGGTCGGCTCGGTGCTCGTCCTGGGGCAGGACCAGGCGGTGCTCGTCACCGTCGCGCTGGCGGTGGTGCTGGTGAACGCGATGAACTTCGTCGACGGGCTAGACGGACTTGCCGCCGGCATTGGGTTGATCGCAGCAGTCGCCATTGGAGCGTTCACGCTGCAGCTGCTGCACAGATCTGGCGGCAGTGTGTCGGTCTACCCGCCAACGCTGATCGCCGCCCTGATCGCCGGTGCGTGCTTGGGCTTCCTGCCGCACAACTTCCAGCCGGCGCGGATCTTCATGGGTGATTCTGGAGCGATGCTCATCGGTCTGATGCTGGCCGCGGCATCAACCAGCGCATCGGGACGGGTCGACCCCGGCAGCTACGGCGCCACCGACGTGCTGGCGTTGTTCTCCCCGCTGCTGGTAGTGGCCGCGGTGTTGTTTGTACCGCTGCTGGACCTGCTGCTCGCGGTGGTGCGGCGCACCCGCGCAGGACGCAGCCCCTTCGCCGCCGACAAGCTGCACCTGCACCACCGGCTGCTCGAGATCGGGCATTCACACCGCCGGGCGGTGCTGTTGATCTACCTGTGGGCATCCCTGCTCGCTTTCGGCGCCGTCGCGCTGACCCTGTTTGACGTCTATGTGGTGGTGTGGTCTATCGCGCTTGGGCTGCTGATCGCCATGCTGAGCTCGATGGTCCCCCGGCTACCCGGCGCGCGCTGAGCTTGCTCCAGTGCCCCGATCACTACAGTCACGCCAGTAGAAGCGCAGCTAGATGTGGGTGGGGTGAGCAAAGGGGCCGGCGAGGAGTGTGATAGCGTCTCACTTCGTCCCACCCGGGGGTGGGACTTCTGGTCAGGCCGGCCCATCGGCAGTGCTCATGATCATGCGTTTTTCGCCATACGCGCTGCCCCTGGACTGCGAGGAGTGCCTTTTGAGTGATGGCGGCGGGCGACGTCGTGCGCTCGCTGAGGTAGGTGGTCGTGGAACAACGCAACGGCCCGGAGCTCGCGACACTACTCGGCCTCGGTGCCGCGACCGCAGCGATTCTCGTGGTCGGGCTCGGCCTCGGATGGCTGCTCGACCAGGTAATGGATACCCTCCCGGCGTTCACCCTGGTCGGCTTGGCACTGGGTGTCGCCGGTGCTGGCGTCTATATCTATACCAAGTTCACAAAGTTCCTGAAGGAGTAAGCCCTGACGTGACCATCGCTGACGTGAACGCATCGACTAAAGCGGTCGTTAATCTACGCTGGGCCGCGCTTCTCGCGGCAGGCCTCGGCGCCGCCAGCTTCGTGGTGCTCGCGCCGATGGGCTACCCGCTGGCAGCAGCGTTCTTCTGCGGTGGGCTCGGGCTTGGCCTGCTCAACACGGCGCTAGTGCGGCGTTCCGCGGCACGGTTCGCGGCCAGTGGTAACCCCAACAAGCGGCGGTTCGCAGCGTCTGTACTCGCCCGGCTCACGCTGATCAGCAGTCTTGCTATCGGCCTGGCACTGGCGCTGCAGCCCGAAGGCCTGGGCGTGTTCGCCGGGCTGGCCGCCCTCCAGCTATTGATGATCTTTATTGCGTCAGTTCCGCTAGTCAAGGAGCTGCGCCAGTCCGGAGTGGGGAGTCCCCCATGATGAGTGAGTACGTGCTGGCCGCCGCTGATGGCGAGGTGCGGGTCGGCGAGCACGTCGAATGGCACGTGCTGGGCTTGACGATCAACGCTGACACTGTGATTTCCACCATCATTGCCGCCGTGATCGTCCTCGGGTTCGGGCTCTATCTTGCGGCTAAGTCGACCGCCAAGGTGCCCAGCGGCCTGCAGCTGACCTTCGAGGCGGTGACCGATCAGGTGGAGCGCCAGGTGGAGAGCAACATCGGCATCCGCACCGCGCCCTTCGTCGTGCCGCTGGCGATCAGCTTGTTCTTCTTCATCCTGATCTCCAACTGGTTGGCGATCCTGCCGCACGCCTGGGAAGAGTATGTCCGACCACCGACGTCGGATGTGAACCTCACCTTCGCGCTGGCCATCTTCGTGATGATCCTGGTGTGGGCGACGGGCATCCGAGTCAAGGGTAAGCACTACTTCAAGCACTTCGTCGAGCCTTATCCGGCGCTGCTTCCGCTGACCATTATCGAGGAGCTGGTCAAGCCGGTCACCCTCGCGCTGCGGCTATTCGGCAACATCCTCGCGGGCACCGTGATGGTCAGCGTCCTCGCGCTGATGCCGGTGGCCCTGTTGTGGTTGCCGACCTCAGCCTGGAAACTGTTCGACCTGTTCATTGGCCTGCTCCAGGCGTTGATCTTCGCGCTGCTCACAATCCTCTATTTCGGATTTGCGGCCGGCCCGAGCGAGGAGGCAGCCCACTGACGGTTCTCCTCTCGCCTTCGTGATGTCACTCGTGGCGATCATCCGCCCAGATAACCAACCAAGCTCTGCGGACAAGAGGGAAAGACATGAGTTTTTCTGAACTGCTCCTTGCCCAACCGGCGGGCGGCGCCACCGGCTCGGTCCAGCTGGCCGGGGCCTTCATCGGGGGCGGGCTGGCGCTGGCCGGCGGCGCAATCGGCGCAGCGATCGGTGACGGCCTTGCCGGCGGCGCGACTATCCAGGGCGTCGCACGCCAGCCCGAAGCGCAGGGCCGGCTGTTCACCATTTTCTTCCTGACGGTAGGCCTGGTCGAGGCGATGTACTTCATCAACCTCGCCTTCATGGCGTTATTCGTCTTCGTGCTTGCTTAGTGGTCTCCCTTGGGGAGGGGTATTCATGAGTTCGTACAACGTGATCGCGCAGGAGGAGGGCGGCAACCTCTTCTTGATCCCCAACGCGACGTTCTTCGTCGAGCTGGTGATCTTCTTAGTCGTGCTCGGTGTGATCTGGCGCTACGTGGTGCCGCCGGTGAAGCGCGCCATGCGGGAGCGCCAGGAGATGGTCCGCCGGCAGATCGAGGAGAGCCAGCAGGCCAGCAAGCGCCTTGCTGAGGCCGAGGCCCGCTACTCCGAGGCGCTGGCCGAGGCTCGCGTCGAGGCGGCCAAGATCCGCGAGACTGCCCGGGCCGATGCGCAGGAGATCAAGGACGAGATGCGCCAGCAGGCCGAGCAGGAGGTCGCACGGATCCGCCAGCGCGGCGAGGAGCAGCTGGCCACCCAGCGCGAGCAGGTCGTCCGCGAGCTGCGTGGAGAGCTGGGCAAGCTGGCCGTGACGCTGGCTGGTCGCATCGTCGGTGAGTCGGTCGCTGACGACGCCCGGCGGGCCGGCACGGTGGACCGCTTCCTCAACGAGCTACAAGATATGGCGTCCTCGCAAACCGCCCCTAAGAGTGTTACTGATGGTGGAGCCGTCTCGGTGCCCAGCGGGCGGCGGAAGCGCTGATGCAGCCGGCTAGCAGGGCGGCATTGGCCGCGGCACGGGAACGGCTCGAGAGTGAGATTGCCGGTGCCGGCGTGCAGGACCGCAACCGCTTGGGCGACGATCTGGGCGCCGTCGCTGCGGTGCTCGGTGAGCAGCCCGTGATCCGGCGACACCTCGCCGATCCTGCGGCACCCGAGCAGGTCCGCCGAAAGATGGTCGAAACCTTGTTCGGCGGCAAGGTGAGCCGGATCAGCCTCAGGATCCTGGGCGATGTTGTGACCTCCCGCTGGTCTCGGCCGCTGGACCTGGTCAACGGGATCGAGGAGCTGGCCTGGCAGGCGCTGCTCGCCCTGGCCGAGCGGGACAAAAGCCTCGACGACGTCGAAGACGAGCTATTTCGATTCGGTCGGATCCTTGCCGCGCAGCCGCGCCTAGCGACGCTATTGGGCGATGAAACCGCGCCCGCCGCCCGGCGTTTGGAGCTGTTGGTCACGGTGCTGGCCGACCGCACCCATCCGGTGACCCGCCGGCTGCTGGAGCAGGCGGTCCGGGCGCCACGACGACGCCCTCTCGAGGAAATTGTCGAAAGCCTCGTGAGTCGAGCAGCGGCCCGGCGGGAACGCTCGGTAGCCCACGTCACTGCGGCTGGCCCGCTGTCCAGCCAGCAGGAACAACGCCTGATAGAGGTGCTCCACCAGATTTACCGGCGGCCGATCTCGCTTAAGGTCGACCTCGACCCCGAGCTGCTCGGCGGGCTGGTGATCCGGGTGGGCGATGAAGTGATCGACGGCAGCGTAGCAACCCGGTTGGACAACGCGCGTCAGTGGATGTCCCGATAACCTCCAAGATAACCAAGACACGACAGTGATAAGAAACAAGAGAGCAGGGACCGATAACCATGGCGGAGCTGACGATCTCCTCGGACGAGATCCGGAGCGCAATCGAGCAGTACGTCACCTCCTTCTCGACCGAAACCTCGCGGGAAGAGGTGGGCATTGTTACCTATGCCGGTGACGGCATCGCCCGGGTCGAGGGCCTGCCGTCGACAATGACCAACGAGCTGTTGGAGTTTCCTGGCGGTGTGCTGGGCGTCGCGCTCAACCTCGACGTGCAGGAGGTCGGCGCAGTCATCCTCGGCAACTTCGAGACCATCGAGGAGGGCCAAGAGGCCAGGCGCACCGGCCGGGTCCTGTCCGTGCCGGTCGGGGACAACTTCCTCGGCCGGGCGGTGGACCCGCTGGGCTACCCGCTGGACGGCCTGGGCGACATCATCCCTGACGAGCAGCGGATTCTGGAGTTGCAGGCGCCCTCGGTGATCAACCGGCAGCCGGTGAAGGAGCCGTTGCAGACCGGCATCAAGGCGATCGACTCGCAGACCCCGATCGGTCGTGGCCAGCGTCAGCTCATTATCGGTGACCGCAAGACCGGCAAGACCGCCGTGTGCATCGACACCATCATCAACCAGAAGGCGAACTGGGCGACCGGCGACCCACAGCAGCAGGTGCGCTGCATTTACGTGGCGATCGGTCAGAAAGGGACCACGATCGCAGCGGTTCGCCAGACCTTGGAGGACGCTGGCGCGCTGGAATACACCACCATCGTCGCGGCACCGGCCTCCGATTCGGCCGGCTTCAAGTGGCTGGCGCCCTACACCGGCTCGGCGATCGGTCAGCACTGGATGTACCAGGGTAAGCACGTGCTGATCATCTTCGACGACCTGTCCAAGCAGGCCGAGGCCTACCGCGCTATCTCGCTGCTGCTGCGCCGTCCACCGGGTCGGGAGGCCTATCCAGGCGACGTGTTCTACCTACATTCACGGTTGTTGGAGCGCTGCGCCAAGCTGTCTGACGAGCTGGGCGGAGGATCGCTGACCGGCCTGCCTATCATCGAGACTAAGGCCAACGACATCTCCGCTTATATCCCGACCAATGTCATCTCCATCACCGACGGTCAGTGTTTTTTCGAGTCCGACCTGTTCAACCAGGGCGTCCGGCCGGCCATCAACGTCGGTGTGTCGGTGTCTCGGGTCGGCGGTAATGCGCAGATTAAGGCCATGAAATCGGTCGGCGGCACGCTGCGGTTGGAACTATCGCAGTACCGTGAGCTGGAAGCTTTCGCGGCGTTCGGGGCGGAGAACTTGGATGCCACGTCGCGACGTCAACTTGAGCGCGGTGCCCGGTTGACCGAGCTGCTCAAGCAGGCGCAGTACGCGCCAATGCCGGTCGAGGAGCAGGTGGTGTCGATCTTCCTCGGCACCCGCGGTCACCTAGACGACGTGGCGGTGGTCGACGTCCGGCGCTTCGAGTCGGAGTTCCTCGCCGACCTCCGCCGGCACCATCAGGACATCCTCAACACGATCCGGGAGAGCAAGCAGTTTAGCGACGAGACCGAGCAGCGAGTAGTAGACGCGGTGACGGCGTTCAAGAAGCAATTCACCACGGCGGAGGGCACGGTGCTGGGTCAGGAGGCCGAGGCCGAGGCGATGGACGCCGACGAGGTCGAGCGCGAGTCGGTCAAGGTCACCAAACGGATCCCCAAGAAGTGACACGGTAATGGCAGCGCAACTCAGGCTTCTCCGTCGACGGATCCGCTCGATCCAGTCCACGAAGAAGATCACCAAAGCGATGGAGCTCATCGCCACCTCGCGGATCGCTCGGGCCCAGGCCCGGGTTGAGGCGTCCCGACCGTACGCACAGGAGATCACCAAGGTGCTCTCCGCGCTGGCCAGCGCCGCGGGCACCCTGGACCACCCGCTGCTCGTCGAGCGGGAGAACCCCACCCGGGCAGCGATGCTGGTGGTGACCAGCGACCGCGGCCTGTGCGGTGGCTACAACGCCAACCTGATCAGAGCCGCGGAGGAGCTGCACGCGCTGCTGCGCGAGGAGAGCAAGTCCGTGACGCTGTACCTGATCGGTCGCAAGGCGGTGAGCTACTACACGTTCCGCCAGCGGCCGATCCAACAGTCCTGGACGGGGTTCTCCGAGCAACCCTCTTACGCGGACGCGGCTAAGGCCGGCAATGTACTCGTGAGCGCGTTCCTCACCGGTGCCGACGACGAGGGTGACGGACCCGGACCGGACGGAGTGCCGGGCGTGGACGAGCTGCACATCGTCTACACCGAGTTCCGATCGATGCTCACCCAGACGCCCCAGGCGCGCCGGATCGCGCCGCTGGAGGTTGAGTACGTCGAGGACAACGAGCAGGAGCAACCACAACGGCCGCGCTCGGATAGCCCGGCACCACTGTATGAGTTCGAGCCGGACGCCGACGAGCTACTCGCCCACCTGCTGCCCAAGTACATCAACACCAGGATCTACGCGGCGCTGTTGGAGGCCGCGGCGTCGGAGCAGGCCGCCCGTCGGCAGGCGATGAAGGCTGCCACGGACAACGCCACCGACCTGATTGCCGACCTCACCCGTGAGGCTAACCAGGCCCGCCAGGGCCAGATCACCCAGGAGATCAGCGAGATCGTCGGCGGCGCGGAAGCGCTGGCCGCCGTGGGGAGTGAGTAACGACAGATGAGTACAGCCGAGAAGATGACCGTCGCTGACTCCACCTCCGAGGCAGGGATCGGCAGGGTGGTGCGGGTCACCGGGCCCGTGGTGGACGTGGAGTTCCCTCGGGACCAGGTGCCGCAGCTGTTCAACGCGCTGACGGTGGAGATCGAGCTGGAAGCGCTCCGCAAGACCATGACGCTGGAGGTCGCACTGCACCTCGGTGACAACACCGTGCGGGCCATCGCGATGCAGCCCGCGGACGGTCTGGTCCGGGGCGCCCCGGTGACCGACACCGGGTCGGCGATCTCGGTACCGGTCGGCAACCAGGTCAAGGGCCACGTGTTCAACATGCTGGGCGAGTGCCTGGACACCCCGGGGATGACGTTCACCGGGGACCGTTGGAAGATCCATCGCAAGCCGCCGGCCTTCGACCAACTCGAGGGCAAGACCGAGATGCTCGAGACCGGGTTAAAGGTCATCGACCTGCTGACCCCGTACGTCCAGGGTGGCAAGATCGGTCTGTTCGGTGGTGCCGGGGTGGGCAAGACGGTGCTCATCCAGGAGATGATCATCCGGGTGGCCCGCAACTTCGGTGGGACGTCGGTATTCGCCGGAGTGGGTGAGCGTACCCGGGAGGGCAATGATCTGTTCCTGGAGATGCAGGAGGCCGGCGTCCTCAAGGACACCGCGCTGGTCTTCGGCCAGATGGATGAGCCACCCGGCACCAGGATGCGGGTAGGGCTGTCCGCGCTGACCATGGCGGAGTACTTCCGTGACGAGCTGAACCAGGACGTGCTGCTGTTCATCGACAACATCTTCCGGTTCACTCAGGCCGGCTCGGAGGTCTCCACCCTGCTGGGCCGGCTACCGTCCGCGGTGGGTTACCAGCCGACGCTGGCTGACGAGATGGGCGAGCTACAGGAGCGGATCACCTCGACCCGGGGCCGCTCGATCACCTCGATGCAGGCGATCTACGTTCCTGCCGACGACTACACCGACCCGGCACCGGCGACGACCTTCGCCCACCTGGACGCCACCACAGAGCTGTCTCGGGGAGTGTTCTCCAAGGGCATCTTCCCTGCGGTGAACCCGCTGACTTCCTCATCCACCATCCTCGACCCGCAATACGTGGGAGAGGAGCACTACCGGGTGGCCCAAGAGGTGAAACGCATCCTGCAGAAGTACAACGACCTGCAGGAGATCATCGCCATCCTGGGTATTGACGAGCTGTCCGAAGAGGACAAGGTCACGGTCAACAGAGCACGGCGGATCGAGCGGTTCTTGAGCCAGAACATGTACTCCGCCGAGCAGTTCACCGGCCAAGAGGGCTCGACGGTGCCGCTGAAGGAGACCATCGAAGCCTTCGACAAGCTGGCCAAGGGTGAATTCGACCACATGCCCGAGCAGGCCTTCTACCTGTGTGGTGGGCTGGAGGACTTGGAACGGAAGTACCAGCAGCTCTCCCAGAGCTGATCGTCTAGACTCCGGCAGATCATCCAGCAGGGCAGCGGTAGGCAAGGAGACGTGCGTGGCTGAAATGTCCGTCGAGCTGGTGGCGGTGGAGCGTCAGGTATGGTCCGGTCACGCGACCTCGGTGTTTGCCCAAACCACGGAGGGTGAACTGGGTATCCTGCCTGGCCACACGCCGCTGCTCGGCGAACTCGTCGAGGGGGGGATCGTCAAGGTCACCACCACCGACGGCGAGACCGTGACGGCGGCCGTCTTCGGCGGCTTCCTGTCGGTCACCCAGGACAAGGTGAGTGTGCTGGCCGAGGCTGCCGAGCTCTCCGACGAGATTGACCCACAGGCCGCCAGGGATGCCCTAGCACAAGCCGGCACCGGGGAGGACGCCGACGCTGAACGGGCTAGAGCCACAGCTCGGCTCAAGGCTGTCGGCCAGGCGGTCTGAGATCCTTCCAGGCACGGGAGCGGGCCTTCATGGGGATCGGCCAGATCGTCGGGTTGGTCCTCCTGGCCGCGGTACTCCTCATCGCTGCGCTGGCCCTTCGACGTCTCCGGGGTTTGCGTCAAGGCGGGATCGACGTCGCGCTACGGTCCAGCCTCAATGAGGCAGGCCTTGGCTGGCGCCAAGGGGTGGGCCGATACCGGGGTGATGATTTCGCCTGGTTTCCGATCTCCAGCCTGCGATCAGGACCCGATCGAGTGCTCGGCCGGGAGCAGCTGGAGATCGTGGAGCGACGCGGTCCGACATTGCCGGAGAGCTACGCGATGCCCAGCGGCTCGGTCGTGCTGCGCTGCCGCACCGGGGTCGATGAGCTGGAACTGGCGATGAGGCCGGACACCCTGACCGGTTTCCTATCCTGGTTGGAGTCGGCCCCGCCCAGCACCAACCCCTGGGCATCCTGAGCGCTCAGTCGTCTTTCTTGGGGCGGTTTCCCCCTGGCTTCCACAGCACATCGCCATCGGGATTGGCCACCCGGCACAGGATGAACAGCAAGTCGGAAAGCCGGTTGAGATAGCGCGCAGTCAGCGGGTTAGTGCGCGGCGCATCCGCCGCCAGCAGCGCCCACGTGCTCCGCTCGGCCCGCCGGGTGACTACCCGGGCGGTATGCAATAACGCCGCACCGGGGGTGCCGCCGGGCAGGATGAACGAATCAAGCTCGGGTAGCCCGGCGTTGAACTCGTCGCACCAGCCCTCCAGCCGGGTGACGTAGCTCTCATCGATCCGTAGTGGGGCGTGCTTGGGGTCGCTCACGATGGGCGTACACAGGTCAGCACCCACGTCGAACAAGTCGTTCTGCACCTGCCGCAGCACCGTGACCAGGCGTTGCGGAAGTGTTCCCAGCGCTAGCGCCACGCCGAGCGCGCAGTTGGCCTCGTCCACGTCGGCGTAGGCAACCAGCCGTGGGTCGGTCTTGCTCACCCGGGAGAAGTCGCCGAGGCCGGTTGTCCCGTCGTCGCCGGTGCGGGTGTAGATCCTGGTGAGATGTACGGCCATGAGATCAGCCTACGGCTGCTCGTCTCGTGAGCGCGCCCGATAGCGTGCACCCCTGTGAGCGAGCACTTCAGGGTCTGTGGTGGTGGCCGGTTGGTCGGCGAGGTGCAAGTCGTCGGAGCGAAGAACAGTGTGCTGAAGCTGATGGCAGCGGCGTTGCTGGCTGAGGGCACCACAACGCTCACCAACTGCCCCGAGATCCTCGACGTGCCGCTGATGGCCGATGTGTTACGCGGGCTGGGCTGTGACGTAGATGTCACTGCTGGCACCGTCCACATCACCACGCCGGCCGAACCTAAGCACGAGGCCGACTACGGATCGGTGAGCAAGCTACGGGCTTCGGTGTGTGTGCTCGGCCCGCTGGTAGGCCGCTGCCGGCGGGCCAAGGTCGCGCTGCCCGGCGGCGACGCCATCGGCTCCCGCCCCCTGGACATGCACCAGAACGGGCTTCGCAAACTGGGTGCTCGCAGTGAGATCGAACACGGTTGCGTGGTGGCCGAGGCCGAGGGGCTGCACGGGGCGCAGATCTGGCTGGACTTCCCGAGCGTGGGCGCGACCGAGAACATCCTGATGGCCGCGGTGCTCGCGGAGGGCACCACAGTGATCGATAACGCGGCACGCGAACCGGAGATCGTGGACCTGTGCGTGATGCTGCAGCAAATGGGTGCGCGCATCTCCGGTGAGGGCACCTCCACGCTCACCGTCGAAGGGGTGGACGCGCTGGTACCCACCGAACATCGGGTGATCGGGGACCGCATCGTCGGCGCCACCTGGGCCTTTGCTGCCGCGATGACTCGCGGCGATATCACGGTGCGCGGCGTCGATCCACACCATCTGGACCTGGTGCTGGAGAAGCTGCGGCTGGCCGGTGCCGATGTCTCTCAACCAAGGGGAACCGATCAAGCAAAGCTCGACAGCTTCCGGGTGGTGATGCCCGATAGGCCCACCTCGGTGGACTTCGTGACGCTGCCCTACCCGGGTTTCGCCACCGATCTGCAGCCAATGGCGATCGCCCTGTCAGCCATCTCCGACGGCACCTCGATGATCACTGAAAATGTGTTCGAAGCTCGCTTCCGGTTCGTCGAGGAGATGATCCGGTTGGGCGCCGACGCGCGCACCGACGGCCACCACGCGGTCGTCCGTGGCGTCGAGCGACTCTCCAGCGCCCCGGTGTGGGCGAGCGATATCCGGGCCGGCGCCGGCCTCGTGCTGGCTGGCCTGTGCGCGGATGGGATCACCGACGTATGGGACGTCTTCCACATCGACCGCGGCTACCCTCGCTTCGTCGAGAACCTCACCGCCCTAGGCGCCAACGTCCAGCGGGTCACCGCTCCTCCAGAGCGCTAGCCCACCCCCTCCCCGATATGTCTCCATATCGGGGCTATCGGACCTGTCATTGCCCCGATATGTCTCCATATCGGGGCGCGTGGAGGACGTCGAGGGTGCCGGCTGCGTATCGCTGGCGGAGGAGCTTCTTGTCGAACTTGCCTACCGAGGTCTTGGGCACCTCGGTGATGAAGGACCAGCGTTCGGGGAGTTGCCAGGCTGGCACCGAGGCGCTGAGGTGATCGCGTAGCTCGGCAACGCTGACCTGCCCGCCTTCGGCGACGACCACGGTGGCTAGCGGTCGCTCCACCCACTTGTCGTCAGGCACAGCGACCACTGCGGCCTCCACCACTTTCGGGTGAGCCATCAGCGCGTTCTCCAGCATCACCGAGGAGATCCACTCCCCACCGGACTTGATCACATCCTTGGCGCGGTCGCTGATGGTGATGAAACCCAGCTTGTCGATGGTGCCGACGTCACCGGTACGCAACCAGCCATCGTGAAACCTAGCGGAGTCTGGGTCGCCAGTATCGCCCCCGTAGTACCGCACGGTGACCCACGGCCCGCGGACCTCGATCTCGCCGACCGACTCGCCGTCGCTAGGCAACACGACGTCATCATCGCCGACAACGCGACCCTCGACGCCAGCGAGAAGCCGCCCCGCGCTGGCGCGGTAGCGCCAGGCCTCGTCGCCCTCGGCGCCGACCGGCGGGGTGGCGACCGAGCCGATCGGAGAGGTCTCGGTCATCCCCCAACCTTGCTTGACCTCCACGCCTAGCTCATCGGAAAACGCCTTCATCAGCGTCAGCGGCACGGCAGAGCCGCCGCAGATCACCCGGCTGATCGAGGACACGTCTCCGCCGTGGGCGCGTAGGTGGCGCAGCACGTCGCCCCAGATCGTCGGCACCGCGCCGGCGATCGTGGGTCGCTCCGCCTCGATGAGCCTGACTAGCGACTCGGCCTGCAGGAAGCGGTCGGGCATGATCAAGCTGGCGCCGGCCATCAGCGCCGCGTAGGGCAGCCCCCAGGCATTGGCGTGGAACATCGGCACCACCGGCAGGATCCGGTCACCCGGGATCAGACCTGTGACCTCGCCGGTACAGATGCACATTGAATGCAGGTAGGTCGAGCGGTGACTGTAGGCGACCCCTTTAGGGCGGTCCGTGGTGCCGCTCGTGTAACACATCGCGGCCGCGGCGCGCTCGTCGATGTCCGATGGCCACTCGAAGTGCTCAGGCTGCGCGGACAGTAACTCGTGGTAGGAGTGCACCGCTTTGCCGGCGCCCTCCAGTGCGGAGGTGTCGATCGGGCTGACCGTGCCTAGCTTATCGGCTCCGCCGGCTGCGCCCGATCTGTCGGCTTCGCCGGTTGCGACCAATTTGTCGGCTCCGCCGACTGAGCACAATTTGTCGGCTTCGCCGACGACGATGACGTGCCGCACGGTCTTCATCGCCGGCAGGGCTCGGGCCAGCAGCGGCACCAGCGAACCGTCCACGATCACCACGTCGTCCTCGGCGTGGTTCGCGATCCAGGCCACCTGGTCCGCCGCCAGTCGCAGGTTGAGGGTGTGCACCACCGCACCCATCGACGGGATGGCGAGGTAGGCCTCCAGATGCTCCTGGTTGTTCCACTGGAAGGTAGCCACCCGCTGATCGCCGGTGACCCCAAGCTGGCGCAGCGCCCCAGCCAGCTGCGCCGCACGCCACCCAACCTCGGCGTAGCTCGCGCGGCGCGCACCATCACTTGTCCAGGTGACGACCTCACTGTCACCGTGCACGGTGGTGCCATGGCGCATGATCATGCCCACGGTGAGCGGGACGTCCATCATCGTGCTGTCCATCGTGATGACCCTTCCAGCCATGCGTTACTGACCAGTAGTCTCTGAGTAGAGCGGCCGGAGGTACCCCGATGCCCTACCCCAGCGACCGTGAGCGGGACCGGCCGTGGGTAATGCGCACGTACGCCGGGCACTCGTCGGCGAGCATGTCCAACCTGCTATACCGGCGCAACCTCGCCAAGGGCCAGACCGGCCTTTCGGTGGCTTTCGACCTGCCTACTCAGACCGGCTACGACCCCGACCACGAGCTGGCCCGCGGCGAGGTCGGCAAGGTCGGCGTGCCGATCAGTCACATCGGTGACATGCGCGTGCTGTTCGACGGCATCCCGATGGCGCAGGCCAACACCTCGATGACGATCAACGCCACCGCCATGTGGCTGCTGGCGCTTTACGCATCGGTGGCCCAGGAGCACGGGGTGGACCTGCCGCAACTGTCGGGTACCACGCAAAACGACATCATCAAGGAGTACCTGTCCCGGGGGACCTACGTCTTTCCGCCGGGGCCCAGCCTGCGATTGATCACTGACATGGTGGTCTACACGGTCAAGCACATGCCGAAGTGGAATCCGATCAACATCTGCAGTTATCACCTACAGGAGGCTGGTGCGACGCCGGTCCAGGAGATCGCCTACGCAATGTGCACGGCAATCGCCGTCCTGGATTCGGTGCGCGACTGCAGGCAGGTCGCCCCGCAGGACTTCGCGAAAGTGGTCGGGCGGATGTCGTTTTTCGTCAATGCCGGGGTGCGCTTCGTCGAGGAGATGTGCAAGCTGCGCGCCTTCGGGCGGCTGTGGGATGAGACCTGTCGGGACCGCTACGGCGTCGAGGATCCCAAGCTGCGCCGTTTCCGGTACGGCGTGCAGGTCAACTCGCTGGGGTTGACTGAGTCGCAGCCGGAGAACAACGTCCAGCGCATCGTGCTGGAGATGCTCGCGGTGACGCTGTCCCGCGACGCTCGGGCCCGCGCGGTGCAGCTGCCCGCGTGGAACGAGGCGCTAGGCCTGCCCCGGCCCTGGGACCAGCAGTGGGCGTTGCGGATGCAGCAGGTGCTGGCGTACGAGACCGACCTGCTGGAGTACGAGGACCTGTTCGACGGTTCAACGGTGGTCGAGGCGCGGGTCGCCGAGATCGCCCAGGGCGCCCGGGCGGAGATCGACCGAGTGCAGGGCATGGGCGGGGCCATCGCCGCCGTCGAATCCGGATACATGAAGTCGCAGCTGGTGTCGTCGCTGGCCGCGCGGCGCCAGCGGATCGAGGACGGCGAGGATGTGGTCGTCGGGGTGAACCGGTTCACCGAGACCGACCCCAGCCCGCTGCAAGCTGACGGGGCCGAGGCCATCGAGACCGTAGACCCAGAGACCGAAGCAACGCTGATTGAGGCGATCCGGGCTTGGCGGGCCGATCGGGACCCCGCAGCGGTGGACGCGGCGCTGCGCGAGTTGGCGCAGGCCGCCAAAACCGACGTCAACCTGGTCGAAGCATCAATGTGCTGCGCTCGTGCGGGTGTCACGACAGGGGAGTGGACCGCAACGCTTCGCGAAGTGTTCGGCGAGTACCGGGCGCCAACCGGGATCGCCGGCGTGTCAGTAGCGGGCGCGGCCGGCGAGGCGATTGCGCGCGTTCGGCACCGGGTGCGCGCAGTCAGCGAGGAGTTAGGTGAGCGGCTGCGGATGCTGGTCGGCAAGCCCGGCCTAGACGGGCACTCCAACGGCGCCGAGCAGGTTGCAGTTCGGGCCCGCGACGTCGGCTTTGAGGTGATCTACCAAGGCATCCGGCTCACTCCGGCGGAGATCGTCGCGGCCGCGGTGGCCGAGGACGTGCACGTGGTCGGGCTCTCGGTGCTTTCCGGTTCGCACCTTGAGGTGGTGCCGGCAGTGGTCGATGGGTTGTGCGCGGCGGGCGCCGGGGACGTGCCCGTGGTGGTCGGCGGGATCATCCCGCCGGAGGACGCCGAGGCGCTGCGCGCCCGCGGCGTGGCCAAGGTGTTCACGCCCAAGGACTTCGAACTCACCGGCATCATGGATCAGATCGTGGACCTCATCCGGCCCCGTTGACTCACATAGCGGTACCCCACTCTGTGTCTCTCAAGCTCGACAGCAGAGTCGTCCGCTGGATCCCGGGCAGCGCTACTGTCAAGCTCGGGACATCGAGAGCTGCTGGGCGCTACCGTCGCAAGATGGGCTTTTCTCCGCTACGGGTTGAGCGGGACGGGGACACTGTCCGGATCACGATGAACCGGCCGCAGCGGCGCAACGCGCTATCGGCTGACCACCTTGTCGAGCTGCGGGACGCGTTGCGCGACGCGGGCCAGTCAGACGCCACCGGCATCGTGCTCGGTGCCGAGGGCTCGGTGTTCTCGGCGGGTCACGACTTCGCTGACGTGTCATCGCGCGACCTCACCGGGGTCCGGGAATTGCTGTCGTTGTGTATCGAGGTGATGCGCACCATCCAGTCGGTTCCACAGGTCGTCATCGCCCGGGTGCACGCCCTGGCCACTGCGGCGGGCTGCCAGCTGGTGGCCTCCTGCGATCTTGCGGTAGCGGCCGAGTCGGCGGGCTTCGCGCTACCTGGAGGCAAGGGCGGCTGGTTTTGCCACACACCCGCGGTGCCGGTGGCCCGGTCGATCGGACGCAAGCGGCTGATGGAGATGGCGCTGACCGGCGACGTGGTAGATGCCCGCACCGCGGCAGACTGGGGGCTGGTCAACCGGGTGGTCCCGGATGCCGAGCTCGATGCTGCGGTGGACGACCTGCTCGCCCGCGCCACCCGAGGTAGCCGGAACAGCAAGGCGCTGGGCAAGCAGACCCTCTACGCGCAGCTGGACCGACCTGAATCGGAGGCCTACACCTTGGCCCTGCAGGTGATGGCCGCTGCATCGCAGACTGCAGGCGCCAAGGAGGCCATGGCGGCCTTCCTGGAAAAGCGCCAGCCAGCCTGGCCGGACTGACCATGCACGGGGAGCAGTGCCCTACGCTGGTTCATCGTGCGGCTTGTGATCGCTCGGTGTCAGGTGGACTACGTAGGGCGGCTGACTGCGCACCTACCGATGGCGCTGCGACTGCTGCTGGTCAAGGCGGACGGATCGGTGAGCGTGCATGCTGACGGCGGTGCCTACAAGCCGTTGAACTGGATGAGCCCGCCATGCACGCTGGCCGAGCAGCCGGGGCGCTGGACGGTCAGCAACCGTGCCGGCGAGCAGCTGATCATCGAGATTGATGAGGTGCTGCACGACTCACGCCACGAACTCGGGGTGGACCCTGGGCTGGTTAAGGATGGCGTCGAAGCTCACTTGCATGCTCTGCTCGCCGAGCACACCGCGACGCTGGGCTCCGGATTCACCCTGATCCGCCGCGAGTACCCCACCGCGATCGGGCCAGTCGACCTGCTGTGCCGGGACGCTGATGGCGTGACGGTGGCAGTGGAGATCAAGCGTCGGGGCGAGATCGACGGGGTCGAGCAGCTCACCCGGTACCTGGATTTGCTCAACCGTGACCCGCGACTTGCCCCGGTCCGCGGGGTGCTCGCCGCCCAGCAGATCAAGCCGCAGGCTCACACGCTGGCCACGGACCGTGGGATCCGTTGCGTCACCGTGGACTACGACGAGTTGCGCGGTGCCGAGAGCGTCGAGCTGCGGTTGTTCTGAGACCGAACGGGTGTACACCGGTGCGGGGAAGGGATGACGATGGCTCAGACCGTGGACAGCAGCCAGCAGCAGAATCGCGAGGGGCGTAACCGCTTCGCGTCGACCGACCCGCGAACCGGTGAGGTCGTCGACTATCACCGCGTAGATGACGAGATGGCGGTGCGGGAAGCCGTCGTCCGTGCCCGGGAAGCAGCAGCGTGGTGGGGCGGGCTTGGGTTCGCCGAACGCCGCCGCCGGCTGCTGTCCTGGCTTTCGGTGCTCATCCGGCGAATCGACGAGTTGGCCGAACTGATCACCGCCGAGACCGGCAAACCGCAGGATGATGCTCGGCTGGAATGGGTGCTCGTGGCCATACACCTGGACTGGGCCGCGCGTAACGCCAAACGGGTGCTGCGCCGCCGCCGGGTGGGATCGGGGCTGTTGATGCTCCAGGAGGCGTCGACAGTGCAGTATCAGCCCTACGGCGTGATCGGCGTGATCGGACCATGGAACTATCCCGCCCATACCCCCATGGGCTCGATTAGTTACGCGCTAGCCGCGGGCAACGCCGTGGTGTTCAAGCCCAGCGAGCTGACCCCCGGAGTGGGCCGGGCGCTGGCCGAGAGCCTCGCTCAGGTGGTGCCCGAGTACCCGGTGTTGCAAGTCGTCACCGGGTTCGGTGAGACCGGTGCGGCGCTGTGCCGAGCCGGGGTAGACAAGCTGGCGTTCACCGGCTCCACGGCCACCGCGAAGAAGGTGATGGCGAGCTGCGTCGAGACGCTTACCCCGGTAGTGCTGGAGTGTGGTGGCAAGGATGCGCTGCTGGTTGACGCCGACGCCGACCTGGACGCGGCTGCTGACGCCGCGGTCTGGGGTGGCATGACCAACGCTGGGCAGTCTTGCATTGCGGTGGAGCGAGTGTACGTCGTGGACAGCGTTGCCGCGGAGTTCACCAAGCGGGTCGTCGCCCAGGCGCGGCGGCTGCGGACTGGCGGTGGGCCGGGTGCTGATCTAGGCCCGATTACCAGACCTGCCCAGGTCGAGGTGATTCGTGGTCAGCTCACCGACGCGCTCGCCCGTGGCGGCACCGCGCTGGTCGGGAGTGTGGAATCGGTTCACCCACCCTATGTGGAGCCGGTCGTGCTGACCGACGTTCCAGAGGACTCAATTGCGGTGACCGATGAGACCTTCGGCCCGACCCTCACGGTGCACCGGGTCGCGAACCTGGATGACGCGGTGGCGCAGGCCAACGCCGGCCGCTACGGGCTCGGCGCCGCGGTGTTCTCGGCCCACCGGGGTGCGGAGATCGCTGCCCGGCTGCGGTGCGGGATGGTCGCGATCAACAGCGCACTCTCCTATGCCGCGGTGGCGTCGCTGCCCTTTGGTGGGGTCGGCGACTCCGGGTTCGGGCGGATCCACGGTGCCGACGGCCTGCGCGAGTTCACCCGCACCAAGGCAGTCACCCGCCGCCTTTTCCGTGCCCCGGTGCCGGTGCTCACCTTCGCTCGCCCCCCCTGGGCCATCCGGTTGCTGCTGCGGGTCGTCCGGGTGCGTTACGGTCGTTGAGCACATGGTGCTCTCGGCCACGTCGAGGAGGCAGCAGATGGCGGCCCACATCAAGACGGTTGGCGTGGTGGGCATGGGCACGATGGGCGCCGGGATTGCCGAGGTGTTCGCCCGCGCCGGGCTCGACGTGGTGGCAGTTGAGGTCGACGGGCAGGGCGTGGCCCGGGGCCGTGCGCGTCTGGAACGTTCCACCGCACGCGCCCTGGAGCGCGGAAAGCTCGACGAGACGGCCCGTCACGAGCTGCTTGACCGGATCGTCTTCACCACAAAGCTGGCTGATCTGGCCGACGTCGACCTCGTCATTGAGGCCGTGCCAGAGCGCCTGGAGCTCAAGAGCCGGATCTTCACCGAGCTGGACGAGCTCGTGCGGAGTGATGTCGTGCTGGCCTCCAATACATCGAGCTTGTCGATCACTCAGCTTGCAGTGCAGACCAAGCGGCCGGACAAGGTTGTCGGGATGCATTTCTTCAACCCGGCACCGGTGCTCAAGCTGGTCGAGGTGGTGCGCACCGTGGTCACTGATCCGGAGGCCATCAGCGACGTGACGGCACTCGTGCACACGCTGGGCAAGACGCCGGTGGTGGTCGGGGACCGGGCCGGCTTCATCGCCAACAGGCTGCTGTTCGGCTACCTCAACCACGCGGCACGGATGTTTGAGCAGCGCTACGCGACCCGGGACGATCTCGACGCCGCGATGCGCTATGGCTGCGGGTACCCGATGGGTCCGCTGGCGCTGCTGGATCTGATCGGCCTGGACACCGCCTACGAGATCCTGGAGGCCCTGTACCGGCAGTCCGCCGACCGGCGGCACGCGCCGGTGCCGTTGCTCAAGCAGATGATCACTGCCGGGCTGCTCGGTCGGAAATCGGGCCGCGGCTTCTATACCTACGCGGGGCAGAACTCATCGACGGTGGTGCCCGATGTTGCACCCCTGTCCGATGGGGAATCCGCCGTCGAGACTCGCCCGATCGGCACGGTCGGCGTGGTGGGCACCGGGACGATGGCCACCGGCATTGTCGAGGTGCTAGTCAAGGGCGGGTACGACGTGATCGTCCGCGGCCGCAGCGACAGCCGGACGGAAGGCGCGGTTACGGCGATCACGCGCTCGCTGGACAAGGCCGTCAACCGCGGCAAGCTCTCTGAACCTGACCGTGACGCCGCCCTCGGGCGGATCTCCACCACCACCTCGCTGGACGACCTCGCCAGCGTTGATGTGGTGGTGGAGGCGGTGGCGGAAGAGCTGGAAGTCAAGCGCGCGATCTTCGCCACGCTCGACGAGGTGTGCAAGCCGGGCGCGATCCTGGCTACTACCACGTCGTCGCTGCCGGTGGTCGAGTGTGCTGCCGCAACTTCCCGCCCGGGTGATGTAGTGGGGATGCACTTCTTCAACCCTGCCCCGGTGATGAAGTTAGTCGAAGTGGTGGCGACCATCAGCACCACGGCCGATGTGGTGGCCACGGCCCGTCAGCTCGCCCGTTCATTGGGCAAGGTGCCCGTGACGTGCGGCGACCGTGCCGGTTTTATCGTCAACGCGTTGCTGTTTCCCTACCTCAACGACGCGGTGCGGATGCTGGAGGCGCATTACGCCTCAGCCGATGACATCGACACCGCGATGCGGGTGGGCGCCGCGCTGCCGATGGGCCCCTTCGCGCTGCTCGACGTGGTGGGTCTGGACGTCGCGCTGGCCATCCAGCGCAGCCTCTACTTGGAGTTTCGCGAGCCAGGCTTCGCCCCGGCACCCTTACTGGAGCACTTAGTCACCGCCGGCCGTCTAGGCCGTAAAACAGGTAAAGGCTTCCGCGACTACGGCTGAAAGCGGGTCGAACAAGCGCGATCCGGGCCGGTAGGGCGGCTTGCTGGTCGTATTGAAATGATCATCCTGGGGGATGGCTGACCACGCCGTGCCGTGAGGTACAGCCAGATCTAGCCTGTGCAGGGTTGTGCCAGTAGATGTGATCTCACCCCTGCGCAGCTAAGGTTGGCGTTTAGTCCATGGCCGGACCGTGAGCTTGGAGGGCTCGACGAGTGGAACATATGTTCGGCCTTGCTCGACGGGTCGCTGGAAATGCAGCAGCTTGCGCAGGCGGCCTCGTGCGCGACCGATTCTCGGGTGATCTTCTGATCACCGCGAAAGGGGACCGGGGCGACCTGGTCACGGATCTTGATCATGAAGCTGAGCGGGTAATCATCGATTGCATAACGGAAACATTTCCAGAACACCGGATCATCTCCGAGGAGTGTGGCGAGATTGCCGGATCAGCTGAATGGACCTGGCTGCTGGATCCACTCGACGGCACCAACAATGTTGCCCTCGGCTTGCCTCTCTTCGGCGTATGTGTGACACTGTGCCATCGCGGAATTCCGATAATTGCAGCAGTCTATTCAGGTCATCAAGACGCGACCTACGTCGCTGTGCGAGGCCATGGGGTAGTGAAGGACGAGACAACCCCGGTGCGGATAGTCGGTAGCGTGGAGCCGTGTAGAACGACCGTCTCCTGGATACAGGGGTATGGCGTGCGTCCGGATGACCCAGTGCCACACCGAGCACTTTCCGGCTTGCACGGCAAGTTCAAGCGGATACTGCAGCTTTGGGCGCCTACGGTGGACTGGGCGTTGCTCGTCGAAGGTCGAATTGGTGCCGTCGTCTGCTACCGGAATGAGGCCGAGGACCTTATGGGTGGCATTTTGGCTGCCGTCGAGGCAGGTGCCGTACTTACCGACTTTTCTGGTCGGGCGGTGGCCGACCCGGCTCAGGTTTCCGGCCTCGTTGTCGCGGTTCCGTCAGCGCTTGATCCGGTCGTAGCAGCTTTAGCTGGGCCGTATAGTTGAGAATCTCTAATGCTGACACTCGACGTGGCTACGCGCATACTGCGCGGCGGCTGATCGCCGCACTGCACCTGGTGCATTTGGTGGATGCAGGTCGGAAGAGGCGCACCTGTGTACAGGTTTTCCGAGACTGCATGTTCGGCTAACGGTGTGTGACGGCTATCATATGCTTGGGAAGCCTGCTTCAGCAGCGCCCGAGGCGACGCGCCGCCTTCGGCGCCAGTTCAGCGACAGGGAACAAGGAGTAACTTGTGACGTGGACAGCGGAGAGCGCGGCGTACTACCAGATCACGTCGGCACTGCTGATCTACCGGCGCCGCGCGCGGCGCCGAGCAAGCTGTGGTCGACCTGCAACGCTCCTCCCAGGGATGGCCAACGTCCGCAGGGCGGGATTGGGGCGAAGCAGCGTCAGTTTCGACGCCAGAGGCGTCCCAGTTCGCGAGCAGTGATCCTACAGACCATGCGGCGCCGTAACGGCAACTTCATCAACATCACCTGATGAGTATCGAATCTCGACCGAGCGTCAAGGAGCGCACGTAGAAGTCGGCGACCATCATTCAAATACGCTGTCCAGGACGACCCGCCCTCGCGTCGTGTTGGTAGGATGTGGCCGTCGATTTACGTCCGTGCTCGGGCCAATACTGCGGAAAATGGGCGCCTATCCGGTTGCTGTGGTGGATCCAGCACAAGAAGCACGAGCTCGGGTAATCGAGGTGGGGTTTTCTCCGTCAAGCGTCCCGGCCTTCGTTGAAAAACGCTCGCATGCACCTCCAACCAGGCCCGCAAATTATGTGCCTTTGGCCCGGCCAATATTGCAGGTTCAGAGCAACGAATCCACCGGGCCGACCTCAAGCTTCTACAATGGCTGATCGAATCTGGCCGAATCGGTCAGTTGCGTCACATCAATTATCTCGACGTGATGACGCCCGCACCTGCAATATCTTCGAGCTGGCGCAACAACGTGAAGCTGGCTGGTGGCGGTATATTACTGGATCTCGGTTACCATACCGTCGGCGCCATACAGTGGCTGCTGGGTACGGACGCAAGCGACTTCGCAGTGACCCATTCTTGACTATGTTACGGCAGCCTTCAAGTTGAAGATTGAGTGGACGCCTGCTGGGTTAGCGGAGATGTTGATATATGGGTCGATATCGGCCTCTGCAGTGAACGGCCACGTGAGCTTATTACAGCGAAAGGCACTTTGGGCGAGGTTCGGATCGAGCGTCAGCGATGGACTTGTGGATTTTCTTTACTCTATAGCGCGTCACAACGATCTTGGCTGCGAGTTAGATGTTCAGGCATTGCCGGTGCCTCTCGCAGCCCGTCGTAATCTTTCTCTATTTGCGTCGATCGAGCCGCGGGCGGCAAAAGTGTTGCACAGGATTCCAGAGTTGATTGCTCTAGAACCAGGGTATGACTCGCCACTTCGTCACGCCTTTACAATTCGTCCCGAAATGCTGTCACTCGCTCAGGAAGTGTTCCAAGAACACGGCGACAACCTGTACGATATTGGACAAGTCACGAGTGAACCTGCGGTGGTGCTGCGGGATGCTGAAAGTCGTAGCGAGATCCCGCCCTTCTGGGACGATCAGCTTCGGCAGGAGAGTACGTTGGGAGCTTGGGTGAAGTTTCTGGAAGAGTTCTGATGGCTGAGCTCGTCGTGGACACTGCTGTCATCCCGTTGGCGGGATTGGCTACTCGTATGCAGCCAATTGCACGGTCCGTACCGAAGGAGATGCTCCCGCTCGGCGATCGGCCTGTCCTTCACTATGTGGTTGAAGAGTTGGTGAACGCAGGCGTCGAGCACATCGTGCTTGTCGTCGGCGCGCGATCTGAGGCGATCGAACGCTACTTCCACCATCTGCCAGACTTAGACAAGAGACTGGATCAGAGTGGCAATGGCCGCGGTCGGGATCCGTTATGGCAAAAGATGGCACGTTGCTCGTTCAGCTTTGTTCTACAGGACGAGCCCCTAGGCATAACTGATGCGGTGCGTCGTGCACAACCCGTCGTTCGCGATCGCTGGTATTTCGTCCATATGGGCGATTCGATTATTTGGCATGATGCTGGTCTTCTCAGACGGATGATATATTGTCAGGCGGAGGCATCCGTAGATGCCACGATCGCGGTGAGTCGAAGCCTGCCGCATTGCAGCAGTACTCGCGCAATAGCTGAGCCAGCAGCAGGCGTCGATCCTGGGGATCAGCCCTATGACGTTGCGCGCATCACCGAGGCCGAAGAGCGACAGCAAGGAGGCTGGCCTACGCAACCGTTCGTGATTGGGCGCTACCTCCTTAAGGGTCCCATGCCGTCGCGTAGTCAATGTGCGTCAGATTCCGGCAAGTTCGGTGGCTTCACCCCGTGGCTAAGCAAAGGATCGACGGCATCTGTAAGAGCTGTCTCCCTTCTTGAAACAGAGCATCTCCTAGGGGCCGGGACACTTGCCGAGTACCAGACTTCATGGCGCCGCTGGCTGGAGGAGGTAGGCCGATGAAGTCTGCGAAACTGACTATCCACGGCGGCCGGCCGGCTGTGACGGTCGACTGGCAGAGGGACTGGCCCTTCATCGGCAGAGAGGAGATCAGCGCTGTTGTCGATTTGATGGAGCGGGGTGTGCTTTAGATATATGATAGGTCGGGCATTATAGCCGAATCCGAGGATGCGTTCGCGGAATACCATGCGACGTCTGAAGGGGTGCCTTTTGCGTTATCACACAACTCAGGCACTTCGGCCCTGCACGCTGCGTTTTTCGGTGTTGGCGTGCGGCCGGGTGACGAGGTCATTGTTCCCTGCTACACTTTCCTCGCGACGGTGACGCCGCTGCTTCAGTGTGGCGCCATCCCCGTTTTTTCCGATATTAACCCAGTGGCATTAACGATTAGCCCGACGTCTGTTGAGGAGCGGATCTCCGCACGTACCCGCGCAATGGTGGTTATCCATATCTGGGGGCACCCAGCCGACATGGTTCAGCTAAGCAGAATTGCTGATCGCTATGGAATTCCTCTAGTGGAGGACTGCTCGCACGCCCACGGGGCGACGCTTTATGGTAGGCGGGTTGGAACGTTCGGGTTGGCTTCCTGCTTCAGTCTAGAAGGACATAAGCCGATGGTGGCCGGCGAGGGAGGAGTGCTCCTAACCTCGTCTCGCGTTGTATATGAGCGTGCGTTGATGCTGGGCCACTTTGGTCGCCGCGTGAAGGACGAAGTGGCAAGCGATGAGTTACGGCCCTTTGTTGAGACCGGCTTTTGGCACAAGTACCGTATGCATCCGTTGGGTGCTGCTATCGCGTTAGCACAGCTGCAGCGACTCGACGAGCGCAACGAGCGAAGACGAGAGAACCTCTAGTTCCTATCAAGTCTCCTTGAGCCGGTTCCGGCAGTGCGTCCGCCGATCACCAAGAGTGGTGCGACACGTGGTGGCTGGTATGGTTACAAGGCGCACTATGTTTCAGAAGAGCTCGATGGGCTGCCGCTTACGCGTTTCATGGAGGCGTTGTGTGCTGAGGGCGTACAGGTGAAAAGGCCTGGCTCGCGCCCCTTACATCGTCTACCGACGTTTCGACTCACAAGATCAGAGGCAAGTCGTCTTGGATTGCCATGGTCAGAGACGCTCGGGGACCAGCCACCTCCCTTTTACGACTGCCCCGTAGCGGACGAAATCTACCCTACCTTAATGAGTCTACCGACCTTCTCAGGTGCGTGTCAATCAATAATTGAGCAGTACGGCGCTGCATTCGACAAGGTTGCAAATGCGTATAGGGCGCTGAAAATATGACTTACGAGTCGGCCTGGGCCCCACCACGTGAGGTTGCTTGTAAAAACCTCGATGAGGCGCTTGCCGCGCTGTGTGGTCCAATTTCATTGCCAGCTTTAGACCCTGAGATTCGCTATTTCAGGAAGCTGGAGAGGCAGCTTACGGCGGATCCGGCAGGCTTTGCGAGCAGGGTGGAGTTCCTCGGTAGTCAGCGGCTACATGAGGTGTCTTCACTGGAAAACTTGCGTGGTCTGCTGGCGAGGCTCATGAGACTGTATGAGGACCGGCTGCTGGTTGCGTATGCGTGCGCGGAGGCTATGCAGATCTGTCTAGCCGATTTGGTAACGCTGGAGGAGCTCCAAGAGACCGAAGTTCCGGAGTCGTCCGTGCACGCTCTTCGCGACGGATTACTCGTGGCGTCCGTGGATCTAGTTGCGAGGCTGATGCGCAACCTTGCAACGCGGGCACAAATCATCCACAAAGCCCGCCCTGCGGACGACGATTCGAAAGTACGCCGATTGTCGGATTTCATTGCGGAGTTACGTCAACCTCCAGCCATCCCCCACGACCCTGACAGCCCGTTGCTCGTGGTGGCCACGGCTGGGCGGGGAACTCGGCTCCGCTCGACGATCCCAAAGGGCCTCGTTCCGATCGAGGGCATCCCGATGGTGATCAGGATAGTGCAAACCGCGTTGGAAGCGGGTATCGAGCAGTTCGTTTTTGTCCTGAAATATCGCGCGGATGTTCAAATTGATTATCTCAGCCGATGGGGTGTTGTGCTATTACAAGACCAAGCTGAGGGTACTGGGCACACTGTGATCACAGCACTAGAGGCATTGCAAAAGCAAATCGCTCCGGTACTGGTCTGTTACTCGGACACTCCTTTCCTCACTCGACAATCATTTATCGACCCAATTGAGGCGGTTCAGAATCGTGGTGCCGAGTTAGCGATTGCCACGTTTCGCACCACCCCGAGTGACGAGGTTGGACATATCCTACGAGACGCGGAAGGTGCTATAACTCGTATCGGTCAGCGGCGACTCGGATCACGGCGCAGTGATGAAGGCGACGGCGGCGTGTATG
The DNA here is from genome assembly GCA_030860695.1 of Actinomycetota bacterium. Classification (GTDB taxonomy): domain Bacteria; phylum Actinomycetota; class Actinomycetes; order Mycobacteriales; family Pseudonocardiaceae. The sequence continues at coordinate 48,885 of JALZHU010000002.1, read as the reverse complement.
TATTCCAAAGAAGCTCTGTGCTGGAGGCTCTCGGCGCGACCCGCAATGACAACGTGCGGTACGAATACGCTTTTACGGACGTCGTGGCGACGCTAGTGGACGCTGGAGGGCACGTCTGTACCGCACGTGGACCCGCAGAGGATTATATGAGCGTGAACCGACCACGTGACCTAGTACTGGCTAGGCTTAGAGCAGCCACAGGTGCAGTCCCAACTTTGGTCCCGCCCAATGAGCAACAGCGTGAGGCTGCACTGAGGTTCTTTGTTAAAAACGGCGCCGAGGTTGCATCGGCGAGGGCACTCAACGCGTACCTGGACGACGTCGCTTCACTTGTGGGCCCAGTACTCGACCTCAGTAGCGAGCGCTCTGTTGAGGTGCCACGGAACGAGAGGTAGTGCAGGTGACCATCAAAGTATTCTTGAGCTTTGCACATACCTCCAAGCGCCGCGCGATGTGGCTCAAGGAGAGGCTGTTAAGTGTTGGCCACGAGGTGACGCTGGAGGATGATTTTGGCGTTGGTTCACCTCGCAAGGAGATGCTACAAGCTATTCAGGACTCGGACGTCGTGGTGTCGATCGTGAGCCCGGAATATCCAAGTAGCGCTGGAGCACAGCGAGAACTCGACCTTGCGGAGGCGCATGGCAAGGACGTCGTCGCTATCTTCGCCGGGCTTGATTCGCGGAGTCCACAGGCACGGCCATACGCTGCGTATCGGCGAGTCGAGCTGGACGAGGTCTGGAATGATGCCGACGATCAATGGGGTCGGATCGTTGGGCTTGTGGTCCATATTCTTAACACGAAGAGTCAGCGTAACACGGATGCAGCGGTGACAGGGTTGGCCGTACGCCGCGACGCCACAGCCGCGATTTGCGTAGAAGAGGCCATTTTCTTTTACGATATCGAAGATCGCCTGCTTGCCCATCAGTTACTTGCCGTACGGACAGGCTGGTGACCAGCAAACGATCCGCCTGATGGACGGCCGAATGTCGAGAAAGAGCTGCCGTGGGTACTCCTGTGGACGACAGCGTCGGCGGAACCGCACAGCCTTGTGCGTTCGGCCTTCGAGGATATGTCCCGTGACGTGCCGAGGTTCCTGTTACCTGCGGACGGAGCGCCAGCGCCCTTGGCGGGCTTGTCGACGGTCCCTGTTGATCAGTTGATGAGGACGATCCTCTCGAGGCACCCGGCAGAAGCATCGAGCGCGAACGCTCAGGAGCGTCGTTGGAGCGGCTAGTTGACATGGTCGGAGAGGCAAATCAAGGCATTCCTATCGACGTTTTCGGTGAGCGTTTCTGCTGCTCTCGCAAGGTAGCGGAAACAGCGGAGCAGGCGTACAGGATGGCTGTGGGGAAATCGCGGGTGGGTACACTACTTCGCCTGCGAGCGGTCTACGACCATGCCTTGGTTCTTCGATTTTACGGTGAGTGGCGTAAGGCGGTCGGAATCATCCAAGATGAGCTGATAGCGACGCATGATAATCTTTCGGCGGACGCCGAGAGCGTGCGATTGCGGTTGAAGCTGGAAAAGCTTAGCGTTGAGTACGAACTTGGGGATCATCGAGCGGACGGTCTTGATCAAAAGATTCGGGAGATTCAACTTCAGTTTCGCAGATTAGGGAGCCTCCACGGCTACTCTGGATATGTTCAGGCTGGCCGAGTGCACGCTAACGTGCTAGTTGAACAGGGAGACTTCGATACTGCGGAACGAGTCATGCAACGGACTATCGGCGTGGCCGAGTATCTTGCAGAGAGCCCCATCGAGGGGAATGCTGGGAACTTGTTGCTGGCTGATTGCCATCGGGAACTCGCCGGCATATATATCGCGCGTCGTGACATACCGCGAGCAAGGAGGTCGTTAGAGGACTCGCGGAAGTTGCTGGAGTGTGGCGGGGTTGACTTGAATGCTGCTATTCATTATCTAGGTGCGGTGTTGGATTATGTGGACGCTACGCTCGCGCAGAGTGATGATGTCCTGGTTAAGGCTACTACTCCGACAGAACAGGCGCGTACAGCGTTGGAGGTGCTGTCACGCTTTGAGAATCCAATCAGAGCAGCGCTCGTTTATGACTGGTTGGGTAGTGCGTGGGCCGCGTCAGGTTCCACGTCGCCGGGAGGATCTGATCAGGGGGGAGGAGTACCTACGCAAGGCCCTGCGCATTCGTAAGGTGCATGGGCACAGTTACACCTGCGGCCTGTCATATCTTTCGCTTGGCGAGCTTTACGAGGTTCTGGGCGATATGGACCGTGCCATCGCCTCCTACGAGGAAAGTCGTCAGATATTCAACCAGCGTGGCCAGCGTCCGGCTTTAGCGCGTTCCCATGCTGCGCTGGCGCGTGTACACTTCAGAAGGTCGCTCATTCCAGGGGTAGAAGCGGAGACTGTGTATAGGGGCCATCTCGACCAAGCTGATCAGCTTTACTAGGAGATTCAGCTCGGTAACGAAGGCCTGGAGTTACGGTACGAGCTGGAACATAGGGGCCGGCGACCGATGGATGATGTATCCGACGACACACCTCTGGTTGCGGTAGGGGAATACCTCCTGCACAGGTGGATTCGGGATTACACGGCCTCACGAAATACGGTTATAGATCGGCAGTTTGATTTATTAGTTGGCATCGGAGACGACGCAGCAGTGCTGTCGTCAAGGGGCATCGAGCCGAACCATAGCCTGGTCTATACAACGGACTCGGCGCCGGGTTCGTTGGCGGCACTGTCAAAGTCTCCAGATTACGTCGGCCGCTTCGCTGTCGTGCAGACAGTGGCTGACGTGATCTCGATGGGTGCAAGACCGATCGCAATATTGGTTAACGTCTTCTTGTCTCGGTCGGCCACTGTCGGGTACGTCCGCCGGTTGATCAGGGCGGTGGTCGAGGAAGCAAATCGGTACGGTATTGTAGTACTTGGCGGTGATATGAAGGAGCGCTACGAGCAGTCCGTTGGCTGCGTAGGGATCGGCTGCGTTCGCAATGATCAGGTTCTTACCCGGAATGCGGCTCGGCCTGGGCAGCTCGTTGGTATCACTCTCGCATCGGATCCCTCCGGCTCAGGATATCGGCGTATTGGCGCACGGTGGGCCCAGGAATTAGTAGAGTACTATCGCATGAATAGCCCTGGGGTGATAGCGGGTTTCCCTGAGCTTGCTCAGGTAGTTGATCCACAACTCAAATATGATCTACTCTATGTGCCCGACAAGGTGATGGCAAGTGCAGTTCGGACGGGCTGTCTGCGTGCGGCGATGGATACTAGTGATGGCGTTCAAGCCTGTCTGGAGATCTTGGGTCGCGAGAGTGACGTGGGCTTTGAGCTCGACGAGAGGTCGATCAATTCGATCATCGATGACCGAGCCCGTCGATTGGCGGACATCCTGGAACTTCCGCACGCACTCTTCCTCTTCAGCGCTGGTCACGACTGGGAGATTGTCTTTACTTGTGAGGAAAAGGACTTTGCCTTGGTCGAGGCTGCGGTGGCGAATGATTTACGTGGCCACGGCCGCGTCGCGCGTCTTGGTACCGTCGTTGAGCGTAGCGGATTGGATGAGCGTGGAGTCCTTCTGCGCAGGGTTGACGGTTTGACTACGGTGGTCCAGTACTATATAGATGAAAAATTTGTTCCACGTAACTATCAAGACCGCCCTTCCCAGTGGCTCGGCTTCGCCAGCCTACTGGGCGGATGACGCCGCTGCGGTCGCGGCGCTACTGATTCGCTAGCGGGTTGGCTCGCGACCTTCGACCAGACCTCGCCCCACCTACATACCGACGTCGCGCATCTCGTACCCGCTGGCTGAGGCTCAGCTGCAGCAACCGCCGCCGCAACACCCGCCCGTGAGGGTAGGGGCCGCCCGGCCAGAGGTGCCAGACAACGCCACCGTGGAGAGCAGTCGGACGGTGTCATCGTGGCCAGATGGACACTTGGCGGGGTCTGTTGACGCGGCCATTGGCCTGCTGAGTTCGAAGGTCGCCGAGCACTCTCGGCAACGGAACTCGTAGCGGGGCATGGGTTAGAGCATACCGGTATTACCGTGTGCTTTGTGCCTCGCCGCAACTTCCCACGCCGCGCTCGCAGCGCCGCCCCACCTCCGGCGGTGGGTGGGGCTAGCTGGGCGCACCGGGAAAGCGGTCCAGACGGGGAGTGGGTGGTCCGGGCAGTACCCGGCGAGCAGGCCGTCAAGGGCTACCGTTGCCCCGGCTGCGACCACGAGATCGCGTCCGGCACGACGCACGTGGTGGCCTGGCCGGCGGGAGAGCTTGGATCTTCGGCCGATCGGCGACACTGGCACACCGGCTGCTGGATTGCCCGGACCCGCCGGGCACCCACTCGCCGGCATGGGTAGGCGGCGGCATTGGCAGTGAATGAGTAGCAAAGCGCCGGTGATAGGCGCCGTCAATCCCGCTGAGCCTGCTCTCCGGCGAGCACCTCAGCTTCGTTCGGAGCGGGCAGGAGATGCTGCAAGGCGTCGTCCAGCTTCGAGCTTACCGACTGGAGCTGGTCGGCGACCTGGCTACGCAGGGTGCGCAGCGTCTCCAGCTGCCGGGTAGCCTCCCGCATTTTGGCAACAGCCGTTTGGTCCGCCTCGGAGATGAGACGGCGGGCCACGTCGGTCGCCTCGTCGATGCGCCGCTTCGCCTCGGTCCTACTACTCATCTCCTCCTGCGCTAGTGCGCGAGCCGCGTCGCGGCGCCGGGATGACATGGTGATGTCGAAGTCCTCCTCGACCTGTTGCCGGCGGGCTGCTGATTCGGCGTCGAGCTGCTCGGCTCGCTGTTGGGCCAGCGACACGATCTCCTCGCCCCGGCGGCGCGCCTGGGCGATGGCCCGTTCATTCTCGGCTTCCAGCTCTGCTCGCCGCCGCTGCGCTTCCTCGATCATCTGTTCGTAGCGGGCGCGCAGGCCAGCCGCCTCACGCTCGGCGTCGGCCCTGATCGCAGCAGCGGCCGTGGTGGCCTTGGCGGTGATCTCCGCAGCCTCGTCCTGTGCTGTCTGCAACATCCGCGCCACGCGCTCGCTCATGCCTTCAACGGTGGTGGGTGGCGCGGCGAGCCGCTGCAGTTGGGCGCGCAGGTCATCGATGTCCCCGCGAGCCGCCTCCAGCGCCCGGGCGAGCTCCGCAGCCTGCGCGGCGCCGGCATCCCGATCCGCCACCGCAATCTGCAGGTCAGCCCGCAGCTGCTCAAGCTGGTAGTCCACCTGCGTGCAGTCGTACCCGCGGCGAACGATATCGAACGTGGACCTCATCGGAAGCAGATCACGATCGTCGACTGAGCCCATGCGGCCACGTTACTCGGGTGCTGGTAACTCCAGGTAAGCCGTGCCGGGGTGTCAGACCCCCCGGAAGCGGTTGATGTCGGCCAGATGCGCCTCGCGAAGCTCGGGGTTGCGTACCCCCAGACCCTCTTCGGGGGCCAGGCACAGCACGCCGACCTTGCCTTGGTGAATGTTGCAGTGCATGTCGTGGGTGGCTTGCCCAGTCTGCTCCAGCGGGTAGACACGGGACAGCGTTGGGTGGACCTTGGCCTTGGCGATGAGCCGGTTGGCCTCCCACGCCTCGCGGTAGTTGGCGAAATGCGAGCCGATGATCCGCTTGAGGTTCATCCAGAGGTAGCGGTTGTCGTAGACGTGGTTGTATCCGGAGGTGGACGCGCAGCTGACAATCGTGCCGCCCTTCTTGGCGACGTAGACGCTGGCGCCGAAGGTCTCCCGCCCCGGGTGCTCGAAAACGATGTCGGGGTCGTCACCGCCGGTGAGCTCGCGGATCTTTGCGCCGAACCGCTTCCACTCCTTCGGATCCTGGGTGTGCTCGTCCTTCCAGAACTGGTAGCCCTCAGTGTTACGGTCGATAACCAGATCGGCGCCCATCTTCCGGCAGATCTCGGCCTTCTCGGGGCTGGAGACCACGCACACCGGGGTGGCACCACCGCCCAGCGCCATCTGCGTGGCGTAAGAGCCCAGCCCGCCCGACGCGCCCCAGATCAGCACCGTGTCGCCCTGCTTCATGTCTGCGCCGTTGCGGGAGACCAACTGCCGGTACGCGGTGGAGTTGACCAAGCCTGGGCTGGCGGCCTCTTCCCACGTGAGATGCCTTGGCTTGGACATCAGCTGGTTGGACTTGACTAGCGCGAGCTCGGCAAGGCCGCCAAAGTTCGTCTCGAAACCCCAGATGCGTTGTTCGGGGTCGAGCATCGTGTCGTTGTGCCCGTCAGGATGTTCCAACTCGACGGACAGGCAGTGCGCCACCACCTCGTCGCCCGGATTCCAGGCGTTCACCCCGGCTCCGGTACGCAGCACCACGCCGGCCAGGTCCGACCCGACTACGTGGTAGGGCAGGTCGTGCCGGGCGGCTAACGGGGAGGTACGGCCGTAGCGCTTCAGAAACCCGAAGGTAGGCAGCGGTTCGAAAATCGACGTCCAGACCGTGTTGTAGTTGATAGCGCTGGCCATCACGGCGACCAGCGCCTCACCTGGACCCAGTTCGGGCACCCGCACCTCGTCCAGGTGCAGGGACTGGCGCGGGTCCTTGTCCCTGCTGGGCATTCCAGCGAACATGTCGGTCTCGTCAGCGTGGACCGTGATCCCCCGATAGCTTTCCGGTACTGGAAGCGAGCCGAGGGCGTCGACGTCGTCGTTGAGGATGGCATCGAGGATCTTTTGCACGGTCGTCTCTTCTCTTTGCGCGTTCCCATCGGGTAGCTGGGTACCTGAGGTTACCGATCGGTAATGGATCTTCACAGCTCCGAGTGAGTGAGACAGGTCCGTCTCGGTATGCGGCAAGCTTGCCTGGGGCTAGGGCTCCGGCGCCGGCTCCACTAGCTCGACTAGCACGCCGCCGGCGTCCTTGGGATGCACGAAGTTGATCCGGGAGCCCGCGGTGCCGCGGTGGGGAGTGTCGTAGAGCAGCCGTACGCCGGACGCGCGCAGCGCCGCCGTGGCTAACTCGATGTCGGTGACCCGGTAGGCCAGCTGCTGCAGCCCGGGTCCGCTGCGGTCCAGGAACTTGGCGATGGTGGAAGTCGGGCCCAGTGGAGCGAGCAGTTGTACCGCGGCGCCGGTGCCGGGGTCGCCGGGGGCGCGGAGCATGCCCTCGTGTACTCCCTGCTCCTCGTTGATTTCCTCGTGCACCAGCTCCAGCCCGAAGGTGGCGCGGTGGAACTCAACGGCCGCGTCGAAATCGGGCACCGCAATGCCGACGTGGTCAACCGCCGTGATGAAGGGCTGGAATTGCTGCATGATTCGCAGCGTACGGCCGGTCGGGGTGTGCTCGTCGTCGTCATCGTGTGGTGAGCATTCTGCGCGGTAAAGTCCGGAGACAGCGCCCCCCTGATTGCCCGCGTTGTCACACCGGAGGTTTGCGCCATGACCGGTTCCGTCATCGTGGCCGGAGCCCGCACACCCATGGGTCGGCTGCTTGGTCAGCTCAAGGACTTCTCGGCCGCGCAACTCGGTGGGATTGCCATCAAGGCCGCACTCGAACGCGCCGGCGTGGCACCCGAGCAAGTGCAGTACGTGATCATGGGGCAGGTACTTACCGCGGGCGCCGGGCAGATCCCCGCGCGTCAGGCTGCGGTCAACGCCGGCATCGGCATGGACGTGCCCGCCCTGACCATCAACAAGGTATGTCTATCCGGGCTGAACGCGATAGCAATGGCCGACCAGCTGATCCGGGCCGGTGAATTCGACATCATCGTGGCCGGTGGGCAGGAGTCGATGACCCAGGCGCCGCACCTGCTGCCCAAGTCGCGCTCGGGATTCAAGTACGGCGACGTCACCGTGATCGACCACATGGCTTACGACGGGCTGCATGACTCGTTCGACCAGGTCTCCATGGGTGCCGCCACCGAGAAGCACAATGCGCGCCACCAGCTGACCCGGGCCGAGCAGGACGAGTTCGCCGCGCAGTCGCATCAGCGTGCCGGTCGCGCGGTGGCGAGTGGACTGTTCGCTGAGGAAATCACCCCGGTGACCGTGCCGCAGCGCAAGGGCGACCCGGTCGTGGTGACTGCCGACGAGGGCATCCGGCCGGATACCACCGCAGAGGGCCTGAGCAAGCTGCGCCCGGCATTCGCCGCCGACGGCACCATCACCGCCGGATCCTCGTCCCCGATCACCGACGGCGCTGCTGCGGTCGTCGTGATGAGCAAGGCCAAGGCTCAGGAGCTTGGCCTGAGTTGGCTGGCCGAGATCGGTGCGCATGGCGTGGTGGCCGGGCCCGACGACTCAAGCCTGCATGAGCAGCCCGCTAATGCGGTGCTGGCAGCCTGCCGCAAGGAGGGCATCGAGGTGAGCGATCTCGACATCGTCGAGATCAATGAAGCGTTCGCCGCGGTGGGTGTGGTATCCACCCGCAAGTTGGGCATTGACCCGGCGCGGGTCAACCCCAACGGCGGAGCGATCGCGCTGGGACACCCGATCGGCGCGTCCGGGGCACGGCTGGCTCTGCACCTGGCGATGGAGCTCAAACGGCGTGGGGGCGGCGTGGGGGCGGCGTCGCTGTGCGGCGGCGGTGGCCAGGGTGACGCGCTGATCCTGCGGGTATCCGGCGACGACACAGCATGAGCCCCCGCCGGCTCGATATCGGCGACCTGGCCGTCCACGCGCGGCAAGGCCAGGCCCGAGCGGTCGCCCGGCTGATCTCGCTGGTGGAGGACGGCGCCACGGAGCTGCGCAAGGTCGCGGCGGCCTTGGCCCCCTACACTGGGCAGGCCCAGATCGTCGGAATCACCGGCCCGCCCGGGGTGGGCAAGTCGACCTCTATCAGCGTGCTGATCACAGCGTTACGGTCGGCAGGCAAGAAGATCGGCGTACTCGCCATCGATCCGTCATCACCGTTCTCGGGGGGCGCCCTGCTGGGCGACCGGGTACGGATGCAGGACCACGCTCTGGACGCCGGTGTCTTCATCCGCTCGATGGCCACTCGTGGGCACCTGGGGGGCATCGCCTGGGCTACCCCGCAGGCGCTGCGGGTGCTCGACGCCGCGGGTTGTGACGTGGTGCTGGTGGAAACCGTGGGCGTTGGCCAGTCCGAGGTGGAGGTCATCTCACTGGCTGATACCACCGTGGTGCTGCTGGCGCCGGGGATGGGTGACGGGATTCAGGCGGCCAAGGCAGGAATCCTTGAGGTCGCCGACGTCTTCGTGGTGAACAAGGCCGACCGGGAAGGTGCCGACCAAACCGTCCGGGACCTCAAGCACATGATCGCGCTCGGCCGCCGCGATAAGGAGGGTCCGAGCTGGCGACCGCCGATCGTCCGCATGGTGGCACCCAACTCTGAGGGCGTCACGGACCTCGTCAGAGCTATTGAGGAGCACCGCCAGTGGATGCTCGGCCACGGGGAGCTGGATGCCCGCCGGCAACGCCGGGCAGAGGCTGAGATCGAGGCCATCGCGCTGGCTGCGCTGCGAGTGAAGCTTGGTGACGTCCGGCGCGGCAGTCTCCTGCTGCCCGGGCTGGCCAAGCGGGTCGTCGTGGGCGAGCTGGACGTCTACCGGGCGGCCGACGAGCTGATCGCCGGGTTGGGCGTGTGACCCAGTGCACTTCAGCTCGGGTCGGTGAAGTCGCCCGCGGCGCGGCGCACCCGGGTGAGTAGCGCGGTCAGCTGTGTCTTGTGCTCGGCATCCAGCCCAACGAGGCCGAAATCGATGTCGGTGAGCGCCACGGTGGCCGTCTTCTGGCGCTGCCGGCCGGCTTCGGTGATCGTCACCAGGGTGGTGCGCCGATCGGTGGGGTGGCCGCTGCGTTCTACCAGTTGGTCGGCTTGCAGCCGGTCCACGATGTTGGTCACGCTAGTCGGGTGCACTTGCAGCCGCTGACCCATTACCTTCATCGGCAGGCTGCCCTGGCGGGAGAACACCAACAGCACCAATGCCTCGTACCGGGCGAAGGTCAGACCGTGCGGGCGTAGCGCGGCGTCCACGGCGGACTGCAGGATCTGCTGCACGCGCATCACATTGGTGACCGCGGCCATCGTCTCAGCTGGGCCGATGCGGTCACGCCATATTTGCGCGGCTCGATCGATCGGGTCGAACGGCAGCGGGTGATGCGATGGCATGGGTGAACCGTAAGGGCACCGTGCCGCCCCGAATAGGGCAGGCTGGGGCGATGATCGTGGCATTCAGCGTCACCCCCGCGGGCGGCGAATCCGACAGCGTCAGCGCCGCGGTGGCCGAGGCGGTCCGAGTGGTCGCAGATTCCGGGTTGCCCTATGAGGTCAACGCCATGTTCACCCTCGTGGAGGGGGAGTGGGATGACGTGATGGACGTGGTGCGGCGGGCGGTCGAGGCCGCCAGCGTCGGCGCTACCCGAACCAGCCTGGTGCTCAAGGCCGACATCCGACCCGGGTATACCGGGCAGCTACGCGCCAAGGTCGACCGCGTCCAGGAGCACCTGGCTGGCTGACCCGGCGTCACGCGTTGGGCAACCAGGTCGGGTAATCATTCACCACGGATCGGCCAGTCCGCCGTGGGGGAAACAGCCTCGCGGTGCGCAGCTGAGCCATCCCGGTTTGTGTGGTGCTGCTTGCGTAGCTGCTGTTCGATCGCCCGATCCGCGACGATCATCGGGTCGGTGCGCAAGTCTCGGGCCAGCGAGACACACAAGAGGATCATGAGCAGGGCGAACGGGGCCGCTGCGATAATCGTGAGTGTTTGCAGGCCGTTCAGCGCGGTGGGCCCGCCGACTAGCAGCATGACCACCGCCACCGCGCCGGTCGCGGTGCCCCAGAAAATCAAGTTCCAGGTCTGGGGTTCCTGGTGACCGCGCTGCGACAGCGTGCCGAGCACCAGTGAGGCGGCGTCCGCGCCGGACACGAAGAAGATCGCGACCAGGACCATCACTAGCACGCTGGTCGCCGCGGCCAGCGGGAAGGTGTGCAGCAGCCCGAACAGTTGCGCCTCGACGTCACCGCGGCCGGCGATGTCGGTGCCGCCGCGCTGCGCGCTGATCGCGGCACCTCCGAAAATGGCGAACCACAGCAGGCTCACGACGCTGGGCACCACGATCACTCCGGTGACGAACTGGCGGATCGTCCGGCCCCGGCTGATCCGGGCGATGAACATACCCACGAACGGGGTCCAGGAAATCCACCACGCCCAGTAGAAGATCGTCCAGCTGGATAGCCAGCTGTTGGTCGCGTCGCCGCCCGCGGCCGCGGTACGGGCCGACATGGTGGCCATATCGCGGAAGTAGTCGCCGACCGCGGTCGGAATCAGGTTGAGGATCAGGATTGTCGGACCGACCACGAACACGAACACCGCGAGCACCAGCGCGAGCACCATGTTGGTGTTGGACAGCCACTGGATGCCCTTGGCCACCCCGGAGACTGCCGAGACGACGAACGCCACGGTGAGCACAACGATGATCGTCACGAGCAGGGCATTGCCCGGGCTGTACAGCCATCCGTTGACCTGGAAGCCGGCCCCGATTTGCAGCGCGCCGAGTCCTAGCGAGGCAGCCGAGCCGAACAGCGTGGCGAAGATCGCCATAATGTCGATGGCCTTGCCCACTGGGCTGCGGGCCCTGGTCTTCCCGAGCAATGGCCAGAACGCGGCGCTGATCAGCTGCGGCCGGCCGCGCCGGTAGGTCCCGTAGGCCAGTGCGAGCCCCATTACCGCATAGATCGCCCAGGGGTGCAGGGTCCAGTGGAACAGCGTGGTGGCCATCGCCGTGCCAATGCCCTGCTGGGCTCCGGGCGGTGGCTCAACAAAATGTGCAAGGGGCTCACTCACCCCGTAAAACATCAGCCCGATACCCATTCCCGCACTGAACATCATCGCGATCCAGGACAGCGTGCGAAACTCGGGCGGGTCGCCGTCGCGACCCAACGGGATCCTGCCGTAGCGGGACAAGGCCGCCCACAGCGTAAAGATCACGAAGCCGGTGGCGGCAAGCACGAACAGCCAGCCGAGGTTGTTCACCAGCCACTCCAGCACCGCGGAGGCGACCCCGGCGAGGGAATCAGTCCAGCCGACACCCCACACCACAATGCCGCACGAGATCACCGCGGCGATTCCGAACACCACCCAGTCGGTAACCCGCTGGCTGGACTCCGCGGACTCGATGGCTGCCACGTCGTCCACTGCGGACGGGCTACCCGGCAACTCCGTGTGGTGCGGTTGGCCACTGTGGTCTGCGGACGTCGGCTCTAAAGGCATGACCAATGTGCGGCGCCCGGATGCGCCTCTCCTCTCCGTAAACGCAGAACAACTCCGCGTCAGAAATTTGCGGCCAAATACCTAGCCATGTCGTCAGGACGCAAACAGGATACTCGGGTGCCTGCGCCCCCGAGCTCAATAGCTAGAGTCGTCGCACGGCCTGCCACAACTGGTGGTGTTGAGTAGTGCCATCAGTTGCGCGCATAAAAGATGCCCCAGGCCAGGTTGCCGTCGTTGCCGCCCTGCACCCAGTGCTGCAGGCCGGCCCGCATTCGCGTACAGTACTCGTCGCTGACCCGCCCATCGAGCTCGGCCTGGCGCCGCACGAGTTCGTCATATACGCGCTGGTAGTGCCGGGGTAGCTGCTCGGAGTGGTCGTGAAACTCCACGGAGCGTACGCCTAGCCGGAACAGCTCACGCCGGTAGAACGCCGGGGTGGCCAATGTGTCAAGCTGGAGTCGCTGCAGGATCGGCTTGAGGTCCTTCTTGCTGGCGGTCTCGGTGGCCATCGGGTCAGTGAAGATCATTTGACCGCCGGGGCGAAGCACGCGTACCGCCTCTTCCAGCACCCGTGCCCGGTCCCCGCTGTGTAGTAAGGAATCCTGCGACCAGATCACGTCGAAGGTGTTGTCCTGGAACGTGAGGTCCTCGAATGAGCCGTCGACTACCTCGATCAACTCCTCGAGTCCCTGCTCGGCGTTCATCCGCCGGTTGCGCTCGTTCTCCACCTCGGACAGGTTCAGGCAGGTGACCCGGCACCCGTAGGCGCGGGCCAGGTAGCGGGCGGCTCCCCCGTATCCGGCGCCGAGGTCGAGCACGGTAGATTCCCGGGTGAGATCGCCCAGGCTAGCCATGGTCTCGACGGTGCGGCGGCTGGCACGGCTGATGTCCTCGGACTCGTCAATGTACATGCCAACGTGGATGTCTTCGCCGCCCCAGACGATGGCATAGAAAGTGTCGGCGTCCTGGGAGTTGTAGTAATCCCGGGCCGTGTTGACAGCGTTGGAATACAGATCGACAACTGCCCGCTCATTGGCGCGGTAAGCCTTCTCCGCGATGTGGACGAAAAAGTCCGGGTCACCGTCTGAGTAGGTCGACTGGAAATCACCGTAGGTCTCGATCCGCTGGAAGCCGACCTCCCGCAGCAGCCGTCGCACGTAGTTCTTGCGCAACGGGAACATGTTGAGGTGGTAGACTGATTTGTCCGGGAATGTGTAGCGGAAGCGGGCCAGCCCGTCATCGATGTACTCGGGTTCGACCTTGATTTCCTCGCCGCAGTAGTAGTACGCGTGCTTGGACGAGAAACCGTCGTCCAGGATGCTGTCATAGTTGCGCTGGTCGATGATCAGCACGCCGTCGTGTTTGAGCATCGCGTAGAACTCGGCGAGCGCCTTGCGCCGGTCGCGCTCGGAGAATAGGTGAGTGAACGAATTACCCAGGCACACGATCGCGTCGTAAGTGCCGTGCACATCGCGGTTGAGCCAGCGCCAGTCGGCCTCCACGACCCGTAGGACATAGCCGCCGAAGGCTCTGCCGTTCTCGAATGCCTTGGCCAGCATGTGCTGGCTGCCGTCAGCGCTGACCACGTCGAAGCCCGCTTCGAGCAGCCGCACTGAGTGGTAACCGGTGCCGGTGGCCACGTCAAGCACTTCGCGGACGCCTCTGGCCTTGAGCTGGTCGATGAGGAACATGCCCTCGCTTTGCGCGCGGCGCTCCCAGTCGATGAGCTCGTCCCACTTCTTGACGAAGCTCGTGACGTACTCCTCGACGTAATGATCGGACTCACGCACCTGGGTGGGGCTGTCACCGAAGTCTTGCTGGCCGTCGGCCTCCGGTACGGCCACTTGCGGTGCGTCGCCGCTCGGCCGGACCCGGGCGCTGGTCGGGGTGGCCTCTGCCATCGTGTCACCTCGCGAGTTCGTCGTCCTCCAACCCCATGCCCCCATGCCGATCCGCATGACGAACGCAGCCACGACGCCCTGGCCAGCCGGTGAGAGCGCGTTCGTCGAGTGAATCGGCTCATCGCATTGCGTAACCGGCATGGTTAAAACTAAGTGAACTTGCCTGGCCCGGCAACCGTAGGGCGCCCTGGTACATGTTAGTAGGACGTCCTACTATTGGAGTGGCAACGCTGCCTGGGAGGTTTGCATGACGCTCTACGATGTCCAGCACGGAGATCCGCAGGCAGGTCGGGAGCGCTGGCAGCGCCGCTACGCCGCGGCGCAGGCGGCGGGAGGGGTCCGCGACGCGGACTTCACCACCCTGTCCGGATCCGAGGTCGACCCGGTGTATGGGCCATGCGAGGGCGACACCGTCGAGGGTTTCGAGCGGATTGGTTGGCCAGGCGAGTACCCCTTCACTCGAGGTGTGCACTCCACCGGCTACCGGGGGCGAACCTGGACGATCCGCCAGTTTGCCGGATTCGGCAATGCCCGGCAGACCAATGAGCGCTACAAGCAAATATTGCGCAACGGTGGGGGCGGGCTTTCGGTGGCCTTCGACATGCCCACGCTGATGGGTTGCGACTCCGACGATCCGCGTAGCCTGGGCGAGGTTGGGCATTGCGGCGTGGCGATCGACAGTGCTGCCGATATGGACGTCCTGTTCGAGGATATCCCATTGGAGCAGGTCACCGTATCAATGACAATCTCGGGTCCTGCGGTACCGATGTTCTGCATGTACCTGGTAGCCGCGGAAAGGCAGGGCGCAGATATCACCAAGCTCAATGGCACCCTGCAGACCGACATCTTCAAGGAGTACATCGCTCAAAAAGAGTGGTTGTTCACCCCTGCACCGCACTTGCGGCTCATCGGGGACCTGCTGGAGTACTGCACGGAACAGATCCCAGCCTACAAACCGCTATCAATCTCCGGATACCACATCAGGGAAGCTGGCGCGACGGCTGCGCAGGAGTTGGCATTCACGCTTGCCGATGGCTTTGGGTACGTGGAGTTGGGCCAGTCCCGCGGGCTTGACGTCGACCGTTTCGCCCGCAGCCTGACCTTCTTCTTCGATGCGCAGATGGACTTCTTCGAGGAGATCGCGAAGTTCCGTGCCGCCCGGCGGATCTGGGCCCGCTGGATGCGCGAGGTCTACGGCGCCACCAGCGACAGAGCGCTGTGGATGCGCTTTCACACCCAGACCGCGGGCGTCTCGCTCACCGCACAGCAGCCCTACAACAACGTCGTGCGCACCACAATCGAGGCGCTCGCCGGGGTGTTAGGCGGTACCAATTCAATGCACACCAACGCCTTGGATGAGACCTTGGCGTTGCCGTCGGAGCGCGCCGCGGAGATTGCCTTGCGAACCCAGCAGGTGATCATGGAAGAGTCCGGGGTGGCCAATGTGATCGACCCATTGGGTGGCTCCTGGTACGTCGAGGCGCTGACCGATCGGATCGAGGCCGACGCCGAGCGAATCTTCACCCGTATCAAGGATATGGCCGCGGCCGCGGTGCCGTCGGGCAAGCACCCGATTGGTGAGATGACCTCAGGCATCCTGCGCGGCATCGAGGACGGATGGTTCACCAGCGAGATCGCCGACGCGGCGTTCGCCTACCAGCAAGCGCTGGAGAAGGGTGACAAGAAAATCGTCGGTGTGAACAAGTTTACTGGATCGGTCACCGATGAGCTGGCGATCCTCCGGGTCAGCCACGAGGTGGAACGTGAACAGAACCGGGTGCTGGCACAGCGCCGCGCGCAGCGTGACCAGACCGCTGTCGACCGGGCCCTCGCGGCCATGGTTGAGGTAGCCAGAGGTCACGGCAGCCTCATCGAGCCGATGCTCGACGCGGCGCGGGCCGAGGCCACCCTCGGCGAGATCTGTGGGGCACTCAGGGCGCAGTGGGGCGAGTACCGGGAGCCGGCCCGGTTCTGACGCGGTGGAATCCATGCCAGGATAGACAGCGTGAGCAGGCCTAACCCGCAACGAACCGTAGCTATACCTGGTGCACTGTCCGGCGCCGTCGACCTGTCTGCGCTCAAGGCGCGGGCCGATTCAGCGGGTCGGCGCGACGCCGCGAGCGCGCCCCCGACCGGCAGGGACAGCACGTGGGTGCTCGATGTCACCGAGCACAGTTTCCAGACCGATGTTGCCGACCGCTCCATGCAAGTACCTGTGGTAGTCGACTTGTGGGCGACCTGGTGTGGTCCGTGCAAGCAACTGTCACCGGTGCTCGAACGGCTCGCTGAGAGCTCCGGTGGCGCCTGGGTGCTAGCCAAGATCGATGTTGACGCCAATCCACGGATCGCCCAACTCTTCGGCGTCCAGTCCATCCCCACCGTCATCGCCATCGCTGGCGGCCAGCCGGTCGACGCCTTCGCCGGCGCACGGCCCGAACCGCAGGTACGGCAGTGGATCAACTCGCTGCTGGATGCACTGCGCGATCAACTGCCTGGTATCCGGGCTGCTGAGCGGGCTGCGGTGGGCACTGCCGCTGGGCAGCCCGAAGCCGAGCCCCCGGACCCGCGATTCACCGCCGCCGAAGCTGCACTGGCGGTTGGTGACTACGCCGCTGCCGAGGCGGCCTACCGGGAGATCCTGGACATTGAGCCGGCCAACGAGCAAGCCGCAGCCGCGCTGAGCCAGGTCCGGTTCCTGGCGCGGGCCGAATCAGCGGATCCATCGGCGGTAGCCAAGGCTGATGCCGCACCTGATGATGTCGCGGCGCAGATCGCCGCGGCCGACGCGGAGGTGGCCGGCCAGCAGCCGGAGCGGGCCTTCGAGCGGTTGGTCAGCGCCGTGCGGCGGTTGACTGGAGATGACTGCGACCGAGCCAGAGCGCATCTGGTCGAGCTGTTCGAGCTGTTCCCGCCCGACGACCCCCGGGTCACCTCAGCACGCCGGGCGCTGGCCCGCGCCTTGTTCTAAAGATCGATGGCAGGGGTACTCATTCGGCTCATCCAGCCTGTGGTGCAGCAGCAGCGGGCTTGATGCGGGCGAGTGTGAGGTGTACCAGGTCAATGATGGCGCCGATGCGGGCGGCTTCCATGACCGGGATGTCGCAGCCGAGCTGTTGCCGAATGGACACCAACAATTCCGCCTTCATCAGCGAATCCATCCCGAGCTGGTCCAGCCGGTCGGTCGGATTGATCCGATCCGCTGTGGTTTGCAGCACCCGGGCGAGCAGCCCGGTCAGTGCCTGTTGCAGCAGGGCTCGGCTTTCCTCTGGTGCCGCAGCGGCCACGAACCGGAGAAACTCCTCGCGATCCTGGCCTGCGCCTTCAATGACCGGCGGCAGGTTCCCGGCCAGCCGAGGGCTCTCCACGATCGGCAACAGCCGCCGCGCATGACCCCAGTCTGACCGGCCGATTGCTAGTACGTCGGTGTCCGTGCAGAGAAGATGTCTCAGGCCGGCGAGTGCTTCCTCGGGCCGCATCATGTACGACCCACTGCCGGCGAGAAACTCTTTGATCTCCATGCGGGCGACGTAACCGACCTCGGAGATGGCACCCCATTCGATCGCCTGCCCTGGAAGGCCACGGCCGCGCCGCCGCCGGGCAAGCGCCTCGAGGAAGAGGTTGCCCGCCACGTAGTTGGCCTGCCCCAGGTTGCCCAGTAGCGCGGCCATGGACGAGAACAGGACGAAGAAATCCAGCTGCCGGTGTTGGGTCACTGCGTCCAGTACCACCGCGCCCTGCATTTTCGGTAATAGCGCGGTGCGGAAACGGTCGTCGTCCAATTCGATCAACGACGCGTCGTCTAGCTGCATGGCGGCATGCACCACACCACGAAGCGGATGACCGGAGCCATCGATGGAGTGGATCACTTCGCACATCGAGCCAGATCGGTAACGTCGGCCGCATACGCCGTGGCGGCCACTCCATGTTGGGTCACATCGTCGATCAGTCCGGCAGCTTCGGGCGCCTGGAGTCCGCGGCGGCTGACCAAGGCCAAGTTGCGGGCACCTTGTCCGGCAAGCCATGTGGCCACCGCCCCGCCGAAGCCGCCGAGTCCGCCGGTAATGAGATAGGTAGCTTCCGGGTCCAACTCGAGTGGAACCGGTGGTCGCTCGACCGGGACCTCGGTCTGAAACGAGACGACAACTTTACCGACATGCCGGGAGTGCTGTAGGAACTGGAACGCCTCGTCGATGCGGTCTGCCGGATACAGCACGTGCGGCAGCGGGCGGTACACCCGGCGGTAATCTGTTCGGCCACACGCTGGATTCGCGACGAACCGTAACCGGGGTTCTCCCGCTCCATGGTGCTGAGGTCCACGCAGAAGAGGCTGATGTTGCGCTCCAAGGGACGAAGCGGCAATCGCTTGTTTTCCAGGATGTCGCGTTTGCCGATTTCTATGAACCGGCCGTGCGGGCGCAGGAGTTCCAGGCTACGGGGAATTGCTTCTCCCGCCAGTGAATTGAGGACCACGTCGACGCCATACCCACCGGTGAGGGCCAACACCTCGTTAGCGAAAGACAGGCTACGGGAATCGAGTACGTGTTCCACGCCCATGGAGCGCAGGAAATCCCGCTTGGCATCCGTGCCGGCAGTGGCGATCACCGTCGCCCCCACGTGCTGGGCGTACTGCAGGGCCGCGAGGCCGACGCCGCCGGCACCGCCGTGCACCAACAGCACCTCGCCGGGCATCAGCCGCGCGAGGTTCCCGAGACTGTGCTGGACCGTGGAAGCGACCACCGGCAGGGTGGCGGCTTCATTGAAGGACATGCCGTCAGGTATGCGGCGGACAGTCGCGGCGTCGGTGACAACATGCGACGCGAGCGTGGGCGATGCCAGCCCGAAGACGTGGTCACCCGGCCGCACAGTGGTCACCCCGGAGCCCACCGCGGTCATCACTCCAGCGCACTCGTAACCGAAACCCTGCGCGGAGGCGGTGCCATGGATGGCTTCTGGGGGTAGCAGGCCCACCGCACAGAGCACGTCGCGATAGTTCAGCGCCGCGGCCTGGACTGCGATAGCCACTTCGTTCGGACCGGGTGACGCGGGTGACGCTGGAACCCAGGCGAGCCGGTATGACATGCCTTGGTCGCGCAGCGCAAGCAGGTAAGGGGTTCGGTCGGCGTCGGTGATCACGTCGACAGCAGGCTGCAGGGGAACCACGCGAGGCACGAATCGACCGGCGCGGGTGAGCACGATCTCGTCCTCAGCCGACGGCGTGAGTAATTCACGGGCCAAACGGTCCGTGTCCTCGGCGAGGTCGGCGCCACGCTCGAAGGAAAGTCGCTTCGGACGCATGGCAGGTTGCTCGTTGGCCAGCGACCGGGCCACCCCCCACGCGGCGGCATCCTCGGGCACGTCCGCCCGCTCTGGAGCGGGCAGCACCCCGCTGGGGCGGCTAACGAGCCAGAAAGTCACGTCGGTGGTCGCCCGGAGGGCATCGCAGGCCGCGGAAACGGCTCGGAGCACGGCGGCACGATGCACCGTACGATTCGTAGCCGTCCGGTGCCAGGCTGGGGGGAAATCCTCGACAAGGTCTGCGGCGGACAGCACGAGTGCGATGTGCAGGGATGCTCCGTCGTCGGTAAGGGCAGCGGTCCATTCGTCGGTATCGCGGCTCGCCGTGATGGCGCGGACCTCGCCAGCGCCTGCTTCATCCAGGTGTTTGACCACCGTGGAAACAAAGTCCGCTTCCGTGACGCCCTCGGCCGCGATGATCCATCGTGTTTCTGGGCCGGCCGGCGGCAGTGCAGTCCGGACTTCGGGTCGGCCCGCGCGTCCAGCGACGATAAGCGACAACGCACTGCGTAGCTCATCGTCGCCGAGCAGCGCGACCTCGGAGAAACCGCATTCGCGTAGTAGCGTGACCCACTGCTCGCGAGACAGTAGCGGAGACCGGCGCCGCAGGTCGGTGTCTGTGAAAGCCCAGAAGCCGTCGAGTAGCCCGAACGGGAACGCTGCGGACTCGGTGTCATGTATCTCCAAAGCAAGCAGCAGCCCTCCATCGGAGAGCAGCCGGGAGAGCCTCTGTACCGACTGGCGTAGGTCTTTCGTCGCGTGCAGCACGTTAGCGGCGACCACGATATCGAACGTGCCTTCGGTGAAGCCTTGAGCAATCGGATCGTCATCGAGGTCCAGCACCTGATACTCAACGAAGTCGTATTCTCTGAAGCGGGCTTGAGCGCGAGCAAGAAATGCGGGACTCAAATCGGTGAAAACGTACTGGGTACGCTCAGGTGGCAACACGGACAACAGGGTGACGGTCGTCCCACCCGTTCCGCCACCGACCTCCAACACCCGCAGCGGACGATTGCCGGGCCACCGCTGCACGACTGTCTGAACCACGGCGCGGGTCAGCAATTGGTGGGCCAAGTTTGCCACCCCAAGCTCGTAGGACTGCTCAACCAACGAAGCGTTTTCCCCGAAGATCACTTCGACTGGATCGGCCTGCCCGGTCAAAATTTCAACCAGCTTGCTATTGACGTAGCCGCTGAGCATCAATTCAGATATGTACTCGGGAAAGTCCGCCACCATCGACTGGTAAATCCGGTGCGGCTCGGCCGTGCGGATGAGGCGCCATCGCCGGCCGTCGACGCGCTCGGCCAAGCCGTGTGCCCGCGCCATGGACAACAGCAGCTCGATCAGACTGTGGTATTTGGGCAGCATCCCAGCTGCGGTCAGATCCTCCAGCGCGAAAGCACGCCCGGCGGGCACCACATGCTCGAGAGCCGCCACGGCGCGGTACGCGGTGAGTTCTTTCGCCCGCACCCGCTGTTGTACGTCGATCCGGTCGAACCAGAAAGCGGCCGCCGCGCGATGTTCCGCCGAGGCCGTAACCAGCTCGTCGACGCCGGGCAGAGGCGTGGGAGCCGCAGGAGTGTCGTGGTGCGGTGCGGCTCGCAGGACGGTCACGTAGTGCTGCACCGGCTCTACTTCCAGTGCCTCGAACCGCCGCATCCACACCTCACGCAGCTCCATGGACACGGTACCGGTATCGTCAGTGATCTCAACGTCGAAGCAGGCGTACTGAGCGTTTCGTGTCCGCAAGCGGACGTGCATGAACCCGTTAGCCGATGGTCGCCGCCAGCAACGGACGGTTCCAATGGAGGCGGGCAGGAAGGCATGCCCGTCAGCGAACGAAGTGAGCAGCGGCCTACTCGCCTGCAGCGCGCCGTCCAGCAGCACCGGATGTACTTCATACCCTTTCTGTGACGCATCAAGGGTGTAGGTGGCTAGTACCTCGTCATCGCCCACATGCAGCTCCCGTAACACCCGGAAAGCCGGTCCGTGTTCGATGCTGCCACTCCTATTCGCGTAGTGCTGCTCGTGTATGATATGTGTGGTCAGCGCAGCGGACAGTTCGGCGAGATTGACCGGGTCGGGTTTGGACCGCCACAGACGGCGGATTCGTCCGGTAGCGTGCACCTGCCATTCGCTGGCATCACTGTCGCGGCTCGCAATATGAAAAAATCCGTCCTCTTGGGACATGGCGAACTGAAGTTGTACTTCGGAGTCGTCGTCCCAGGGCACCGTGAGCGCCTTGGCTATCTGAAAGTTGGTGACCTCGATGGCAATTCCGTGAGTCTTCCACCCGGCGGCAAGGGCCATCTCCACGTAGGCGGCGGCATCACCACGGAGCCACCCACCCGGTGATCGGCCAGCCATGGGACGCGGACTGGTTCAACCACGTCCTGCCAGGTGGGATCCAGCCCGGGCATGCGTTCGCCGAGCAACGGGTGATCGATCGTGCCGCCACCGCTGCTGCGGACCAACCTGTGCATGTTTCCGTTCCAGTGCCGCTCGCGCTGCCATGGATACGCCGGCAGGTCCACCACGCGCCCCGGACGGGGGAAATAAGTGTCCCAAGCCACCTGCCCTCCGGCCGCGATCACTAACGCGACCGACGTTTGTACCGCCTGCTCCCCATCGGCCTCTCGCACGAGTGTCGGCACGACGGTCGCGGGCGTGTCAGTGTCCGTAGTGAGCCTGCGCAAATAGGTACGCAGCACTGGGTGCGGACCGATTTCGACGAAGACGTCGAAATCCTGTGCGAGGAGATGTTTGACCGCCGCAGCGAATCGGACCGGCCACCGCAGGTTGGACCACCAGTAATCGACGCCCAAGTCCGTGCCGCACACGGGCTTCCCAGTCACAGTGGAGATCATCGAAATTGTGGTCTCGGCAGGAGTCAGCCCGATCAGTCCAGCCCGCAATGCGTCCTCAGCCCGGTCCATTGCCTGGCTGTGGAATGGGTAGTTCAGACCCAGGTTGCGGAAGAACATCTCCTGCGTCGCGAGGTATTCTCCCAGCGCGGCGAGCGCGGCGGCATCACCGCTGATTGTGACGTCCTGATCGCTGTTGATCCCGGCGAGCTCAAGCCCGGGCCACGACGTCAGTAGTTCCTGGATTTCCGATTGCGGCAAGCCGATCGCTGCCATCCTGCCCACGCCCGCTATCGACGCACAGCAACGGCTGCGTTCGGCCACGAGGTGACAGGCGGCATCAAGATCCAGCGCGCCAGACGCATAAGCCGCAGCGACCTCACCCACGCTGTGCCCCGTCACCGCGGCTGGGACGATTCCCCGCATCCGTAGCATGTCAACCAAGCCGGCCTGGAGCGCGAACAGGGTGGGCTGGGCGACCTCGGTAGCCGCGGTATGGGTGCGTTCGGCCGGAGCCATCAACTCCGCCAGCACCGACCAGCCCAGTCTGGGCGCCAGCCGGAGGTCGAGGGCCTCCACGGTTGCCCGGAACACGGGATCCGAAGCCAGCAAGTCGGCCCCCATGCCTGCCCATTGGGAACCGTTCCCGCAGAAAACAAACGCGACCTTTCCATGCGCGGTCTTCTGGTTTATTCCACTGCCGGAAGCCTGTGGCTGCTCCGCCAAGGCCAGCAGCCGCTGCGCTGCTTCATCCGGTGTGCGGACCAGCACTACACCCCGATGGAAATGGTGGCCGCGCCGCCGGGTCGCGGTGTAGCAGAGGTCATAGAAGTCCCTCGCCTCGCTGTCGGCCAGCCGGGTGCTCATCAACCGGGCGGCTTCGGCGAGTGCTTGCGGCGACCGTGCGGACACGACAACCGGCAGTGCATCCACAGCCGGCAGCGCATCCACAGACGACTGGAGGGTCGATTGTTGTGTTGGCCCCTCAGCCAGGATTATGTGGGCATTGGAACCACCGAAACCGAAGGAGTTGATCCCGACCACCCCGCGTCCATTGACTTCCAACGCCGCTGGTTCCGTGGCGGGAGCCAGCCGCAATCCCTCGAAGTCGATTTCTGGATTCAGTGGTGTGGCGTGCAGGGAGACGGGAATCGTGCGATGTTTCACAACAAGGAGGGCCTTGAGCAGCCCTGGCATGCCGGAAGCCCCTTCCAAGTGGCCGAGATTGGACTTGACCGAGCCGATGGGCAGCGGCCGTCCGGAGGCTCGGCGGGTGCCAAGGGCGCGCCCGACGGCCGTGCATTCGATCGGATCACCCGCTGGCGTGCCGGTACCGTGCGCCTCGAGATAAGCCACATCGTCGGGGGTCCACGCCCGTCCTGGCGTAGACGTCCCGCAACAGGGCCTCCTGCGCGTCAACACCAGGCAGGCCTAATCCCACAGTACGACCGTCGCAATTGATCCCACTGCCGAGAATGACGGCGTGCACGCGGTCACCGTCGGCCACTGCATCCGTCAGACGCTTGAGCACCAGCACGCCGCCACCTTCGGCGCGGACGTAGCCGTCGGCGTTAGCGGAAAAGGTGTGGCAGCGGCCTGTGCGTGACAGCATCGTCGCCTGGCAGAACCCGATGTCGGAGTATGGGTTGAGCAGTATGTTCGCTGCGCCGCACAACACCATTCGATCAGGCCCGGCCAGGAGGCTTTGGCACGCCTGGTGCAGTGCTACCAGCGCCGACGAGCAAGCGGTATCGATGGTCATGCTCGGCCCACGGAAGTCGAAGAAATAGGACAGCCGATTCGGCGGCACGGAAGCCCCGAGTCCCGAGTTCGTGTAGGCGTTGATGCTCTTGGGGCTGCTGTGCTGGAGGGCGCCGTACCCAACCTCGGAAATGGCCATGAACACGCCGATGTCTGAACCGGCCAGCGCCCACGGGTCAATGCCGGCGTCGTCGAACGCCTCCACCGCCATCTCCAGCAGCAGCCGCTGCTGCGGATCCATCCGGGAAGCTTCCCTCGGAGAGATGCCGAAGAACTCCGCGTCGAAACCCGCAAGGTCCACCCCGGTGAGGACACCGGCCGCACTGGTGTAGCTCTTACCTGGCCGAAGACGCCGGGTATCCACGAAACGATCGATGTCGAACCGGTCCGGCGGGATTTCCGTGACCAGGTCACGACCCGCGGACAACGCCGACCACAACGCGTCCAAAGCTGCGATCCCGCCCGGTAATCGACAGGCTGCACCGACGATCGCGACGGCCTCCTCCGGGTAGTCCGAGTTTTGCTGCGGCATAGTTTCCTCCTGGAGCCCACCACAGGACGACGCCAAGCAGGAGCACCACATTTACGTGGAATCGGTGCGCGCACTGTTCTGCCTCCGGACAGTCCTGCGCCTCTCCTGCGATCTCGTTAAAAGATTGTGCTCATCCGATGAGCGTCACATGAGCGATGCATGAGAAGCCGCTCATCACAGCTAAGTGCGCAGGGTGGTGATGGATCGCTTCAGCCCACAGTCATGGCTCGCGGGCCTGGGCGTCGAGCAGCGCCTCGATGTGCTGAGGCGGGCCTGCTTGGCCGAACAGCGCGCCGACTGCCCAGTTGGCGCCGATCCACGGCCAGCACTCGGCCTGCCTGGTGCTGTCTACCGGGAAGGCGACCACGTCGACCCCGGCGGCGCGGACGATGTGCACCAACGCCTGCGCTCCCTGGGACAGGATCCGGGACGGATCGTCAGCTACCTGCTGGGACACCGGCTGGGCGATTCGCACCACGCATACCGAAAGATCTGCCAGGCAACGCAACCCGCCGATGCCGCCACCGAAGTCGTAGAGCCCTCCGCGCACGCCAAGCTCGATCAAAACCCGCAGGTTGTCCTCGGCTTGCCTGCCCCCTGGACCCGCGAGTTCTCCAGTGACCGTGCGTATCGCTGCCACCGGCGACCGCAGCTCCAGTTCATCTGGGGTAAGGCTGGTCTCGCCCAGAACGGCTCTGACCCTCGCTACCAGGTCGGGGTCTTGCGCCTGCGATGGCGTAAGGTTGATCACCACCGGGGCAACGCAGCCACCGATGCGCCGACGCCAGGACACGGCCTGCTCAGCGGCAGCGCGTAGCAGCCACTGACCGACCTCATGCACGACACCGGTCCGCTCTGCGGCCCGCACGCACTGCTCATGCGATAACACGCCGAGCCTCGGGTGTTGCCAGCTCAGTGCCGCCTCAATGCCGACCAGCCGTTCGCTGTCCAGCGTGACCACCGGCTGGTACGTCACTCGCAGCTTTCCGGTTTCCAGCGCGCCGGGCATCGCCGCGGCCAGCCAGAGCTCCGCACGGTCGACGGCATCGATGTCGGGGTCGAACAGATCCCACTGTCGCTTGCCCCGGTTGCGTGTCCGGCGCAGCGTGGCGCTGGCGGCGCGCATCAGCTCCTGGGGCTTCGTCCCAGCGACCGGGCGCTGCACGACGCCGATGGTCGCGGTGACCGCTACCCCGATTCCATCGATGTAGCATGGCTCGGCAAGCTCAGTGTTGATGATCTCAGCCAAGGCGCCGACGTCCAGCACCGAATCTCCGGGTTCGATGAGGATTGCGTACTCATCGGCGCCGAGTCGGGCAACCATCGCTCGCTCGCCCGCGACCACCCCTTCTAATCTCCTGGCTATCACATCCAGCACCTGGTCACCGGCATGGTGCCCCAGCCCGTCATTGATCGCTGCAAAGCCGTCCAGATCGAGGTGCATCAACGTGATGACGGCCGACGGCGCAAGGCGCGCGAGCACCCTTTCCAGGTGGGTGACGAGGTACTGCCGATTTGGCAGGCCCGTCTGCACATCATGCAGCGTCTGATGGCGCAGGCGCTGCTCAATCAGGTGCAGATCGGTGATGTCGTTGACCATCGTGACGACGTACTGGGGCGCTTGCTCAGCGTCGAGCAGCACCGACGAGGTCAGGTAGACCCACGCGATCTCGCCATCCGCACGGCGCAACGGGTAGCGGACCCGGGACCGCGGATCCCGACCTGTTCCCAGGTTCCCATAGTGTTCGTCCGCGATGAGCCGGTCTGCTGAGAACACCACGCTAAGTTCGCGTCCGAGCAGTTCACCTGGGGAGTAACCAAGGGTGTCTTCGAGCGACCGGTTGGTCTGGACGATCCGCCCACCGGGTTCGCTGATCGCGATACCCACCGGAGATGAGTCGAACACCTCCCGAAACCGAGCCTCGCTGACCCGCAGATTCCGCTCGACGTCTTGCCAAGCGAGTGACAGCGCCAGTTTGACCGCTTCCTGCTGGTCGACGACGTGGTTGCGCAGCGCCCAGGCGTAACCGGCAGCCAGAGCGCCGAGCAGCTCGATGATCCGGCCACAGGGGAGATCAGACGCCGCACTGCCTGCGGCGAGGGGCAAGGCCCTGCGGAGCACATCGAAGGTCCGAGGCAGGGTCTGCGCACCGGTGAATCCCACGGCGACAAGTCGAGCGCCGACGTCGGACGCAGCTTGGATGTCGACTGAAGGACCGGATACTGCGGCCACCACCCGCTCAGCAAGATCATGCAAATAGTGCCGGATTTCGGCAAGAGACATTGGCACGTAGGAGGCAGCGGCGATAACGCGGGCCCACTCAAGGGCGAGCCGAGCCGCTGACGGGGCGGAACGGCCCTGGTCACCGGGCACCTCTGTGTGGTCCTGTCCCACCTTAGGTTTGACCCACCGATCAACTACGCCGCGACACGTACCACCCTACAGCCGCCTTGGCACCGGCACTGGGAGCCATTTGGCTGGTTTAAGGGGAATGTCGCTACATGCCGTAATCAACTCAATACGGAGGATCGGTGGGGGTGAGCCAGAGCACGCCGGCCGGCGGCAGCCGGAGCACAGCGGAGTAGGGCCGTCCGTGCCACGGTGACTCGCTCGCGATCACCTCGCCGAGGTTGCCGATGCCGGAGCCGCCGTAGTTCTCAGCGTCAGTGTTGAGCACCTCACGCCAGCTTCCCGGACGGGGTAATCCGATGCGGTAGTTCTCATGGGGGTTACCGGCGAAGTTCGCAAGGCAGGCCAGCACCGACCCGTCGTCACCCCAGCGCAGGAAGGACAGGACATTGCCCCAGGCATCGTTGGCGTCGATCCACCCAAAGCCGGCTGGGGTGGTGTCCTGGCTGTAGAGCGCGCGGTGCGCTCGGTAGATGGTGTTGAGGTCGCCGACCAGTTCTAGCAATCCGCCGTGCAGGGGGTGATGGCGCAGGTTCCAGTCCAGTGACCGGTTTTCCGACCATTCGGCGGTTTGCCCGAACTCGCCACCCATGAAGATCAGCTGTTTGCCAGGGTGGGCCCACATGTAGGCCAGCAGGCCCCGCAGGTTGGCGGCCTTGTTCCAGTCGTCGCCGGGCATCCGATTCCACAGCGAGCCCTTGCCGTGCACCACCTCGTCGTGCGATAGCGGCAGCACGAAGTTCTCGCTCCAGGCATACATTAATGAGAAGGTCATCTCGTTGTGGTGGTAGCTGCGGTGTACTGGATCGTGGCTGGCATAACCGAGGGTGTCGTGCATCCAGCCCATATTCCATTTGAAGCCGAAACCCAAGCCGCCCACATGCGTCGACTGGGTCACGCCGGGCCAGGCAGTGGACTCCTCGGCAATCGTCACCACCCCCGGGTGTCGCTTGTAGACGGTGGCATTCATCTCCTGCAGGAATGTCACTGCGTCCAGGTTTTCCCGCCCACCGTACACATTCGGCGACCATTGGCCCGGTTGGCGCGAGTAATCCAGGTAGAGCATCGAGGCCACGGCGTCTACCCGGAGCCCGTCGAGATGGAACTCCTCCAGCCAGTACAGTGCGTTGGCCACCAGAAAGTTGCGAACCTCCTTGCGGCCGTAGTCGAAGATCAGGGTTCCCCAGTCCGGGTGCTCCCCGCGGTGAGGGTCGGGGTGTTCATAGCACGGCGCGCCGTCAAAGCGAGCCAGCGCCCACTCGTCGCGTGGGAAATGCGCGGGCACCCAGTCCATGATCACACCGATGCCGGCCGCATGCAGCGTGTCGACGAAGTAGCGGAAGTCATCGGGGGAGCCGTACCGCGACGTCGGTGCGTAGTAGGAGGTGACCTGGTAACCCCACGAACCGCCGAAGGGGTGCTCGGCCACTGGCAGCAATTCGATGTGGGTGAATCCGGTCGTTCGCAGGTGCTCGACGAGCTGGTGAGCCAGCTCGCGATATCCCAAATGCTGCCTCCAGGAGCCCAGGTGCACCTCGTAGATGCTCATCGGCTTGGCCGTCGGCTGGCTCTGCGCCCGGTCGGCGAGCCACTGGGCGTCGCTCCATTCGTGGGTCGACGGGGCGGTAACCACCGAGGCCGTGTTCGGCGGCTGTTCGGTGGCGCGGGCCATCGGGTCGGCCTTCTCATGCCAGTTCCCGTCAGGGCCCAGCATACGGAACTTGTAGCGGGTTCCAGGACCGACGCCCGGCAGGAAGATTTCCCATATCCCGGTCGAGCCCAGCGAGCGCAGCGGGGTGGCCACCCCGGACCAGCCGTCGAAGTCCCCGCACACCCGCACCCCCCGGGCGTGTGGTGCCCACACCGCGAACGAGGTTCCTTCCACCACGCCACTCAGCGTGGGGTAGGTCCGCAGGTGCGCGCCGAGCACGTCCCACAGCCGCTCGTGTCGGCCCTCCCCGATGAGGTGCAGGTCGATCTCACCCAGCGTCGGCAGCCAGCGGTACGGGTCATCGGTGATCTCGGTGTGGTCGCCGTAGCGAACCCGCAGCCGGTAGTCGCCATGCCCTTGTGCCACGCCGTGGAAAAGGCCGCCGGTGCAGTGCTCCAGCGGGTATTCGCCACCGTCGGTGAGCACCGTCACCTCGTCGGCATGCGGGCGCAGCACCCGGACCGCAGTGCCCTGCGGGTGCGGGTGCGCCCCGAGCACCGAATGCGGGTCATGGTGCTCGCCGGTCAGCAGTCGGCGCAGCTCGTCGGTCGGTGGTGCCGAAGTGGCGCGGTCTGCAGCGTGCACGGTCACGTCCTCCCCGGGTTTGTCTTGCTCTCAGTGTGTCCGTTCGCGGGCAGATCTGCTGGGTGGGGTGATGTGGGTCGCTCCGATGAGGGAGTGTTCCGCGGAACCCGCGCTGGCGTTCGGGTCACCTCAAAGTGTCAAAATGGTGGGGCCACGGTTGGGCGGCGGGTAAGGCGCTCGATGGCAGCGAGGGGGATCGGCAACCAGGGTGGGCGGTTGCCGTGCTCGTAGCCGACCTCGTAGACGGCCTTGTCCAGCTCGAAGGCGCGCAGCAAAATGCCCTGCTCTCGGGGGTCGGGAGCGACCTGCGCATAGCCGTCGCAGAACGCGTCTTGATTGCGGGTGGTCCAGGCCAGCGCCACCGCGGCGCGCTGCTGGGGTTCAGCCTCCCCCAGTGGCAGGTGGTTGGCGGCATAGTCAAATGAGCGCAGCATCCCGGCGACGTCGCGTAGGGGGGAAGCGGGGGCGACGCGGGCAGCCAGCGGTACCATCGGCTCGCCCTCGAAGTCGATCAGTACCCATCCGGTGACACTGCGCAGCACCTGACCCAGGTGCAAATCGCCGTGCACCCGCTGCACCGGCACCGGACCGTCGAGACCACGTACCGCGTCGAAGGCTGCCCGCAGCGCGTCGGAGTAAGGGCCCAATTCAGGCACCTGCGCGAGCACGCCGTCTAGCCTGCAATGCATACCGTCAGCCAGCGCGTCGAGGTATCCGGCTGGGGCCGGGGAGCTGCCCAGTGCAGCGGCCAAGTCGGCGTGCACAGTGGCCACCGCGTGGCCCAGTCGGTGTGCCTCGGAGGCGAAATCGCCGCCAGCGTCCGCGGGATCGGTGTGCTCCACCGGACCGGGTGCGCCCTCGGCAAGCAGACTCTCCGCCAGCAGATCTCGCACGCTGGCGGTCGCCATCGCCCAGCCATCCGCGGTGCTGCGCAGGTACTCGCTGAGCATCCCGTAGGTGACTGGGATGCCCTCCAGCTCACCTTCGATGCTGCCCAACGGCGCCGCGATGTGCTTGCAGCCTAGGGCGGCCAACGCCCGGTGCAGCTCCAAATCGGGACTGAGACCTAGGGCCACCTTGCGGAACAGTTTGAGGATGTAGGTCTGCCCGTAGACCAGCGAGGTGTTGGACTGTTCCGCCCCGACCGGGCGGGACCGCAACTCGGTGTCCAGCGTGACGCCCGGCTCGGTGGCGAAGCGTAACCCTTGCACCTCGGCACCTTCGGTCATCAGATCCAGCAACACGGCGGTGAGCTCAGGGTCGTGCACCGCTTCGTACACTGCATGCTCCCCGACCGCGGCTACCCAGGCGTGTCCGAGGTTTTCGGGCACGTCGCTGCGCACTCCGAACAGGAGTTGGTAGCGATCGCAGGGTTGCTCACTCTGGTCGACCTCGACGACGGCGTGCACGAGCCGGGGATCCGCTCCGGCGAGATCGGTGGCACGCACCGGAATGACGCCATTAATCGGGCGCCCCTTGCCCGCGAACCAGCGCTGCTCGAGCAACACCGTCTGCAGCGAGTCGGCGATGCTGGCAAGCAGGTCAGTAGCACTGATCACATGTCACGTCCGGGGTCCGGAAGGATGATCTGGAACCAATAGAAGCCGTGGCCGGGCAGTGTGAGCAGGTAGGGTAACTCACCGATCGGTGGGAAGCGCACGCCGCCGGTCAGCTCCACCGGGACGCCGTCTGCGTGCTCAGACAAGTCAAGCTCCACGGGCTGCGGGAAGCGGGACAGGTTGTTCACGCAGATGACGAGATCGTCGCCGGTGTCGTGGTCGCCAACGTAGCGGCGATAGGCCAGCACGCTGGGGTTGGACGAGTCGAGTTCGGTGAAGTCGCCCAGCCCGAAGGCCGGATGCTCACGCCGTACCTGGATCATCCGCCGGGTCCAGTTCAGCAGCGACTGCGTTGAGGCCGCCTGCGCCTCGACATTGATTGCTTGGTACCCGTACACCGGATCCATGATCACTGGCAGGTAAATGCGGCCTGGGTCGCAGGCCGAGAATCCCGCATTTCGGTCCGGGGTCCACTGCATCGGGGTGCGTACCGCGTCCCGGTCGCCGAGCCAGATATTGTCCCCCATTCCGATCTCGTCACCGTAGTACAGCACGGGGGAGCCGGGCAGCGACAGCAGTAGCGCGGTGAACAGCTCTAGCTGGTTGCGGTCGTTTTCCAACAGGGGCGCCAGCCGCCGACGGATCCCAATATTTGCCCTCATCCGGGGATCCTTGACGTACTCGCTGTACATGTAGTCGCGCTCCTCGTCGGTGACCATCTCCAGGGTCAGCTCGTCGTGGTTGCGCAAAAAGATCCCCCACTGGGCGTTGGCCGGGATGGGTGGCGTCTGGGCTAAGATCTCCGCGATCGGGAACCGGGACTCCCGGCGGACCGCCATGAAGATGCGCGGCATCAGTGGGAAATGAAATGCCATATGGCACTCGTCCCCACCTACGGCGGGATCGCCGAAGTACTGCACCACGTCCGCCGGCCACTGGTTGGCCTCGGCCAACAACACCCGTCCGGGGTATTCGTCGTCGACCACCTTGCGGCAGCGCTTGAGGAACTCGTGGGTGCGCGGCAGATTCTCGCAGTTAGTGCCCTCTTCCTCGAAGAGGTAGGGCACCGCGTCCAGCCGGAAGCCGTCGATGCCCAGACCCAGCCAGAACCGCAGCACATCGAGCATCGCCTCGCGAACTTCAGGGTTCTCGTAGTTGAGATCGGGCTGATGGGAGAAAAACCGGTGCCAGTAGAACTGGCAGCGCACTGGGTCATAAGTCCAGTTGGACGTCTCAGTGTCGACGAAGATGATCCGGGCTTCCGGGTAGCCGGTGTCCTTGTCATTCCAGACGTAGAAGTCGCCGTAAGGACCATTCGGATCACGGCGGGACTCCTGGAACCAGGGGTGCTGATCGGAGGTGTGGTTCATAACCAGATCAGTGATCACGCGGATGCCCCGCTTGTGCGACTCGTCAAGCAGCACCACGAAATCTTCCACGGTGCCGAACTCGGGCAACACGGCCCGGAAATCAGAGATGTCGTAACCGCCGTCGCGCAGCGGAGAGGCGTAAAACGGCGGCAGCCACAGACAGTCAACGCCTAGCCACTCCAGGTAGTCCAGCTTGCGGGTGAGACCGAGCAGGTCGCCGGTGCCGTTGCCGTCGAGGTCATGAAACGCCCGAACCAGCACCTCATAGAAGACCGCTCGCTTGTACCAGTACGGGTCGGTCGGGGCGGCCGTGGCGTGCCGGAAGTCGTCGGCCTGCGGCTCCATCAGGTGGCCGTCAGGCAGCACTGCCTCACCAGTGTGCGGGACCCCTTCCAGATCGGGGTGGGACTCGATGCGGAAAGGATCGGCAGACATCAGGTGCGACCTTCGTGAGAGGGTGTACGAGGTGTGCCGCGTTGCAGGAAGCTCATACCGTTGTCGAACCAGTCGTACCGCCCCGTCCCCGACAACGCAAAGAGAAAAGGGCCCAGGGCCGCCAAGTGAAACCGAATGGCGGTTCGGACGCGACCGGAAGGGGTGTGGGGTGGTAGGTGACGGGGTGCCGCTGCGGCGGTTACCGGCTTGGACCTGGGCCGGGCAGCGGTCTACCTGGCGGGAGGCGCGGCCTGGCCTGATCGAGGCGGCGCTCAAACGAGCGCAGGCTCGGCCGTCGGGCAACTGGTACGTGCTTGCCGCAAGCCGGGAGATCCGTGCCGATCGGCCCTTCGGACGCACCATCGCGGGCGTGGAGGTGGTGGCCTGGCGCACCCCCGACGGCGCGCTGCACGCCGGCCCCGGCGAGTGCCCGCACCTCGGTGCACCACTGTGCCAAGCGGCGGTGGCGGGCGGGGAGCTGGTGTGCCGCTGGCACGGCCTGGCGATCGGAGCCCGCGGCGTGCCGGGCTGGGAACCGTTCCCTGCTCACGACGACGGGATACTGGCGTGGGTGCGGCTGGACTCCGTGGGTGGGGAGGACCCGCTACCCGCACCGGTGCTACCCCGCCGGCCCGACCCGGAGACCAGCCTCGACGCGGTGTTCACCGGG
Organism: Actinomycetota bacterium; assembly: GCA_030860695.1. GTDB lineage: Bacteria > Actinomycetota > Actinomycetes > Mycobacteriales > Pseudonocardiaceae. The sequence goes on along the minus strand of JALZHU010000002.1, from coordinate 15,652 downwards.
GTTGGGCGCTGCGAGCCGGAGGACGTAATCGCCAACCGGCTCGACCCATGGCACGGCAGCTGGTTTCACCCGTATTCCTTCGTCGGGCTTCGCGTGGTGGAGGAACCGAGCGAGGACATCGATCGGTTCGTGATCGAGGTGGCCTTCCGGCTCACCCGGCGGGTTGGGGTTCCGGTGTGTGCCGCGTTCAGCTGTCCCGAACCACGGACGGTGGTGATGGATATCGTGGAGGGAGAGGGTGCCGGGAGCGTCGTCGAGACCCACGCCGTCCCGCTGGGCGTCGACGACGCTGGTCATCCGCGCACCGCCGTGATCGAGGCGTCTATTGCCAGCTCGCCTCGCCCGGGGTTTGCCGTTGCCCGCCGTGGTGCGCCGCTGGTGCGGCCGGCGATGCGCTGGGCGGCCTCCCGGCTGTGGCGTGACGACCTGGCCTACGCGCAGCGTCGCTATCAGCTACGGACCACCGGACGCTGGCCAGGCTGATCCTAGCCACGGGTTGGCAAGTCCGACCTAGCCGAACCGGGCCGCGGCGGCCCGCAGGGGGGCGAGCCGGCCCCGGATGGGCACTGTCCACAGCGGGTGCCCGCGCAAACCCCACCTGCCCAGCAGCGCGTCGGCGGCAAGGAAGCCGCTGGTTGCAGCGCGTTCCATCAGTGCAACGGGGAGGTCCACCCGGGTGAGGTCCCCGGCGAGTACCACGGTCGGATCGGGGGTGGTGACGGTGGGCCGGTCACCGAATGTCCCAGGCGCGAACAGCGGGCAGTCGGCGCGTAGTTCGTGGCGCTCGTCGACGATGCTGGCGGTGGCGGTCTCCGGGTAGACCCGCCGGAGCTCCTCAATGAGCTGGCGTTTGCCCTGCGCCGGATCCCCGGTCAGCGCGTAGGCGTGCAGTTCCACCACTGAACCGCCGGTGCGGCGTGCCCAGCGGGCGGCCTCACCCTCGAAGCGTTCCAGCACGCTGACGTTGTCCAGCGGTCCGAATCCACTGGTGCCGAGGAACCCTGGTCGGCCGGGGAGCACCGGGCGGTCCAGCCACAACCGGGAAACCAGGAAGGGCGGGGCGGTGCGCAGCCGCGTGATGCGTGCCCGCCATGGCGGCGTACCCAGCTCGGGCGAGGCTGCGAGCAAGGCCTGCAACCCGGCCACATCGGCGGCGAGCACCACGGCGTCGACCTCCGAGACAACACCGTCGCCGCTGGCTCGACCGTCGCCGCTGGCTCGGACGGCGAAGCGACGCTCCTGCCCGGGTGTCACCTGCTCGACGGCCACGCCGGGGCGCACCACCACGCCAAGCTCGGCCAGATAGCTGCCCATCGGCTCCCACAGCGCCTGCGGGAACGGTTCGACGGTCACGTCGAAGACCAGGCCCTCGGCCGAGCCCAGAAAGTAGATGTGGAACATCGTGGCCAGCTCGGCTGCCGACAGCTCCCGGGGATCGGCGAAGAAGCTGCGGGAGAACACCGAGAACGCCAGATGCCGCGCCGCATCCGGGAAGCGCACCCGCTCCAGGAACGTCATCGCGTCCTGATCGTCCAACCGCCAGTAAACCTCCGGTACCGACACGTCGACCAGCGGCAGCGCGGCTACCGGGTCAATCCGACTGATCAGGTCCCGCCACTGGAAGGTTGGACTGGATAGCGCGAAGGCCACGGCATTCCACGGTGGCGTGCGCGGTAGCCCCCGGAATGTGTCCCGATGGCCGTCAGCGTCGACGAGCGGGTAGTCCGGCAACGGCGTCAGCGCCCGGCCATGCGGATCGGCCCGGCGCAGCAGCGCTCGCAGGTTGTAGTACTGCCGGAAGAAGGCGTGAAACCCGCGGCTCATGGTGACCGGGGATCCGTCGACCAGCGTGGTCGGCCAGCCGCGCAGCCGGCCGCCGAGCTGCTGCTCCCGCTCCAGCAACTGCACCTGTACACCGCGCTCGGCCAGCGCCACAGTGGCCGCGATCCCGGCTATCCCACCGCCGACGACGGCGACCTGGGGAGGCTGTCCCTCGGGCCGCGGCCGGCCGCCCCGCTGGGGATGCAGCACGGCCCGCCGGTCTCGTCCCGGACGTTGTCCCTCCACGTTATCGCTTCGCGGCATCACATTGCCCGCCTGGCCACGACGGTGTGCACGATGCCGCGTTCCCAGCCCGGCATCGTGGCGATCCGGGTATCGACCAGGCCGTGCCCGCGCAGCCGTTCGGCGAGCGCATCAACGGTGTCGAAGCACAGCACACTGCGCCACAGGTAGCGGTAGAGCTCGGCCCGACCGGTGACCACCTTCCCGGTTGGGATGATCACCGTCCAGCACATCGCGGTCCAAATCGCTCGGCTGCGCACCCGACCGTCTAACGCGTAGTCGTGTACCGCCAGCGGCGCTCCTGGTGCCAGCTGGTTGCACAGCTCGGCTAGTACCGGGTCCGGATCGGGCAGGTTGCGCACCAGGTATGCGGCGAAGATCCCGTCAAATGGACCGTGCACCCCGGCAGCGGCGAGCTCCTCAGCTCGGGCGTGGACGAACGACACCCGCTGTGGCCAGTCGGCCTGCCGGGCCTTGGCGAGCATGCCAGCCGATGCGTCCACCGCGGTGATCCTGGCCTGGGGTGCAACCGCCAACAGAGCGGCCGTTGACGCCCCGGTCCCACAGCCCAGGTCTAGTAGGTGCAACCCGGCGCCTCCAGCGCCCTTGCCGGGAAGCTGCATCCGGCAAGCGGAGCGGGCCAGGTTGCTGTGATAGCCCGGGCTCGCGCCGACCAGACGATCGTAACTGGTCGCGGCAGCATCGAACTCGCTCGGCACGTCGATCGTCACGGATTGCAGCCTAACTGTGGACAACCCGTGAGCGGCGATGCGACTCAGGGCTCATATTGCCACTCACGGGCGGCGCAGCCGCATGTCGAGGATGTGAGCAACCGCGAGCCAGGGTTGCAGCTGCACGAAGTTGACTTCACCCCAGTTGTAGGTCTCGCCGCTGACTTCGTCGTGCGCGTCGAAGCGATCCTGCCAGTCCATGCCTAGCACCGGCAGGTCCAGCGAGACCATCCCGCTCACCGTGCTGAACGGCTCCAGGGTGACGACGCAGATTACGGTGTCACCGGTGGCAGCGTCGGTCTTGGAATACGCCAGCAGTGAATCGTGGCTGATGGGGTGAAACCGCAAGGTGCGCAGCTGCTGCAGCGCGGGATGTGCCCGCCGGATCGCGTTGAGCCGGGCGATCCATGGTTCCAGTGATCGCCCTTCTGCTAGCGCAGTGGCGAAGTCCCGGGGACGCAACTGGTATTTTTCGCTGTCTAAATACTCCTCGCTACCCGGTCGTAGCGGCGTGCGCTCGAAGAGCTCGAAGCCCGAGTAGACCCCCCATGAGGGAGACAGCGTGGCCGCCAGCGCCGCCCGGATGGCGAACATGCCGGGGCCGCCTTGCTGCAGCGATTCGTGCAGGATATCCGGGGTATTGACGAAGAAGTTCGGCCGTGCCTCGTCCACTCTGGACACCAGCTCCATCGCGTACTCGGTGAGCTCCTGTTTGGTGGTGCGCCAGGTGAAGTAGGTGTAGGACTGGGTGAAGCCCAGCCGAGCCAGCCCGTAGAGCCGCGCCGGGCGGGTGAAGGCCTCAGAGAGGAACAGCACGTCCGGGTGACGCTCTTTGACCTGCCAGATCAGCCACTGCCAGAAGTCCGGGGGCTTGGTGTGCGGGTTGTCCACCCGGAAGATCCGCACCCCGCGCTGCACCCAGAACAGCATCACTCGCAGCATCTCCAGGTAGCTGCCGCGCGGATCGGAGTCGAAGTTGAGCGGGTAGATGTCCTGGTAACGCTTGGGCGGGTTCTCCGCGTAAGCGATTGTCCCGTCCGGGCGAATAGTGAACCACTCCGGGTGCTCCTTGACCCAGGGATGGTCCGGCGCGCACTGCAGCGCGAAATCCAGCGCGACCTCCATGCCGAGTGCGCCGGCCCTCGCGACGAATGCCTCGAAGTCCTCGAGGGTGCCCAGCCGCGGATGCACCGCATCGTGGCCGCCGTCGGCCGAACCGATCGCCCACGGGGTACCGACATCGTCAGGTCCGGCAGGCATGGTGTTGTTGGGTCCCTTGCGGTTCACCTCGCCGATCGGGTGGATCGGCGGCAGGTACACCACGTCAAAGCCCATCCCAGCGATCCGGTCCAGCGCACGGGCGGCGGTGGCGAAGGTTCCATGCACCGGATTGCCCTGCTCATTCCAGCCGCCAGTTGATCGCGGGAAGAACTCATACCAGGAACTGAACAGCGCTCGGGCGCGGTCTACCCACACCTTGTGGGTAGTGCCCCGGGTGATCAGGTCACGGAGCGGATCGTCGGCCAGGATCTGGATCACCGGCGGCGCGAGCGCTGGCCCGACCCGCTCGCTGAGAGGACGCTCGGCGGCCCGCAACGCCGCCGCGGCGGCAGCCAGTGCTGTTCGGTTGAGCTGCTGGCCGGGGCGGCGAGCTGCTCGCTCGAGCAGCTGGGCGCCAACGATCAAGTCGTTCTCCAACTCGGGCACGGTCTGACCGGCGTCGATCTTCACCTCGATCGCGTGCCGCCAGCTTTCCCATGGGTCGGCCCAGCCATCCACTCGGAAACTCCACCAACCCACCTGGTCAGGTACCACGGTCGCAATGAACCGATCGGTGCCCGGCTGTCCGGGCTGCATCCGAATCTGACTGGCCGGCCGGCTGTCAGGGCCGCGCCAGACGACCGTGGCACCTACCGCATCGTGTCCCTCGCGCCACACCGCGGCGCTGACCGGAAGGTGCTCCCCGACTACCGCTTTGCTGGGGTACCTCCCGCACGAGACCACGGGCGTCACATCGTCAATGGCGATCCGACCACTCACCGCTGCCGCCCCTATCCCTCGGTCCTGGCCTCCGATCTCCAGTCTGCCGGGAAAGGTCGCTCGGTGCGCGGCGGATGTGACGCTCGTGACTGCGGTCTGGAACAGACCGCAGTAATCACGCGCCCATACCTGCGTTCGGCCTCCAGGACACAGGACTCGTGCTCGAGGAGCACCATGAGCGAGCACTCGGGGCGGATCGCGCCGGGATAAAGTCCGCCCGTGAGAGCGCTTCGTCGATTCACCGTCCGGGCCCAGCTACCGCGACCGCTGGCACCATTAGAGATGCTGGCCACCAACCTGCGGTGGACCTGGCACCCGCCGACCCAGGATCTGTTCGCCTCACTGGACGAGCGCGTCTGGGCCGCGGTCAACGGGGATCCGGTGCGGCTGCTCGGTGAGATCCCTACCCAACGGCTCACCGCGCTGGCCGCCGACGAGACCGTGGTGGCTCGCACCAACGCGCTCGCCGACGACCTGCGCCACTACCTGGATGAGCCCCGGTGGTACCAGCAGCGTCCGGAGGCTCTGCCCGCTGCGATCGCCTACTTCTCCATGGAGTTTGGCGTCTCCGAGGTGTTGCCGTTCTACTCCGGTGGCCTGGGCGTGCTGGCGGGCGACCACCTCAAGGCCGCTTCGGACCTGGGGGTGCCCCTGATCGGGGTTGGGCTGCTCTACCGCTCGGGCTATTTCCGCCAGTCGTTGTCACTGGACGGCTGGCAGCTGGAGCACTACCCAGCGCTGGATCCGCAGGGCCTGCCGCTGCGCTTGGTAGCCGACGCCGCCGGCGCGCCACTGCTGGTGCTCATCGGCATGCCCGGTGGGAAGGTGCTACGGGCGCGGATCTGGCGGACCGACATTGGACGGGTGCCGCTGCTCTTACTAGACAGTGACATCGAGGACAATCCCGATGATCTGCGCGGCGTCACCGACCGGCTCTACGGCGGCGACCAGGACCACCGGATCAAGCAGGAAATCCTCGCCGGAATCGGCGGGGTCCGTGCGGTCCGGCTGTTTTGCGAGCTCACCAGTCATCCCGCACCTGAGGTGTTCCACACCAACGAGGGTCACGCCGGATTCCTCAGCCTGGAGCGGATCCGTGAGTTGATCAGTGGCGCAGGGCTGAGCTTTGACGAGGCGCTGGCCGTGGTGCGCGCTGGCACCGTGTTCACCACACATACCCCAGTGGCTGCCGGGATCGATCGCTTCCCGGTTGACTTGGTGCGGCACTACTTCCTCGGGGCACCGGGTGAGGCTGCGCTGCTGCCTGGTGTCAACGTCACCCGGGTCCTGGAGCTCGGTGCTGAGGACAACCCCAGCATGTTCAACATGGCGCATATGGGTCTGCGGCTTGCCCAGCGCGCCAACGGCGTCTCGCAGTTGCATGGCGCGGTGTCCCGGACCATGTTCCGCGGGTTGTGGCCGCAGTTCGACGTCGACGAGGTGCCGATCGGATCGGTCACCAACGGGGTGCACGGGCCGACCTGGGCGGCTCGGGAACTCACCAGCCTGCTCGGCGATTCCGACCACAGCAGTGCAGCTCGGTCAGCTCCCGACAGCCTGCTCTGGGACCTGCGCTGCATGCTGCGCTCCAAGCTGGTAGACGAGGTGCGCAGGCGGGTTCGAGCCGCCTGGCTGGAGCGTGGGGCCTCCGCACCCGAATTGGGCTGGACGTCGCGGGTCTTCGATCCCCACGTACTCACCATGGGTTTCGCCCGACGGGTACCTACCTACAAGCGGCTCACCTTGATGCTGCGTGACCCCGAGCGGCTCCGGGCCCTGCTGCTTGACCCCGAGCACCCGATCCAGCTGATTATCGCCGGCAAGTCCCACCCCGCTGACGATGGAGGCAAGGCGCTGATCCAGCAGGTTGTGCGGTTCGCCGACTCACCAGACGTGCGGCACCGGATGGTGTTCCTGCCCGACTACGACATGTCGATGGCCCGCTACCTGTATTGGGGTTGTGATGTGTGGCTGAACAACCCACTGCGGCCGTTGGAGGCGTGTGGCACCTCGGGGATGAAGTCCGCGCTTAATGGTGGGCTGAACTTGTCCATCCGGGACGGCTGGTGGGACGAGTTCTATGACGGCGAGAACGGCTGGGCGATCCCGACCGCGGACGGCATCGAAAATCCGGAGCGGCGCGACACCCTAGAGGCCGACGCGCTTTATGAGCTGATCGCCACGCAGGTCGCCCCTCAGTTCTACGATCGTGCCGCCGATGGTGTGCCGACCCGCTGGGTGGCCATGGTGCGCCACACCCTGACCACGCTAGGTCCACAGGTCCAGGCTTACCGGATGGTCCAAGAGTACGTGGAAGACCTCTATACGCCGGCCGCTAGCTCGGCTGCGGCGCTGCTCGCCGACTCCTTCGCCGGGGCGCGCGCGCTGGCCGAATACCGGTCGCGGGTCCGCGCCGCCTGGCCTCGGGTGCGGGTCGCGCAGGTGGACATCTCTGGCCTGCCTGACACGCCAGAACTGGGCTCGGAGATGACCGTGAGGGCCGCCGTCGCGTTGGCCGGCCTGCAGCCCTGCGACGTGAACGTCCAAGCCGTGGTGGGGCGGGTCGACGACCGTGACGAGTTGCGGGATGCGCTCGTGGTGACCATGCAGCCGGCCGGCGACGCCGACAGCGACGGGCAGCGATTCGAGGCGACCTTGAGGCTGCCGCATGCCGGGCTGCTCGGGTACACCGTGCGGGTCCTACCGCAGCACCCGTGGATGGCCACTCCTGCCGAGTTCGGCTTGCTCCATCTGGCCACCTGACCGGTTGGCCAGGCGTTCCAGGCTTAATCCCGGATGACCGCCTTGGTGCGCATGAGGAACTCGGCAAGGTAACCGTCGTGCGGGACGCCTGGCCGCATCCAGTAGGTGGGGTGATCCCCGACGTAGACGTTGCTGATGGTGGGTTCGTTGACCAACCGCTCAACCAGCTGTTCGTCTTGTGTGATCACGGTCAGTACCAGGGTGTTCCGCAGCGGTTGGACGCCGTCGGCGTTCGCCCACGGTGCTACCCACACGCAGGGGAAGCCTAGTTCGATGCTGGTTTGCGGCGCGCTAGCACTGCCCACTTGGAACACCGCTGGCCGCAGGACCGCGCTGCCGTCACCAAGGTTGTCGACGATGCCATCGCCGCCCAGCCAGGCCGTGGTGCCCTGAGCCCGGCTGAGCAAGAACTTCTCCACGGCCGCAGCGGCGGCCAGCGGCTGGACGGGCAACACGGCCTTGTCATCCTCCGGCGGCAGGCTCGGAATGGTCGACAGCCGCTCGGCGATGGCCTCGGCCACCGGCGCGGGGTCGCCCTCGACGAAGACGGCGGTGGTGTTGACACAGGCCGTTCCCCCCTCGTTGCCGATCGAGGTGACGACGGTGTCCAGGTGGGATCGCCAGTCCTGGCCGGTCAACAAGATCTTTGACCGACCAGGACCCTGGGCCAGCGCAGTGGTGGTACCGGCGTACTTGGTCACCACGTCCTCACCGCCGTAGACCATCGCCAGATCCGCTGCCTGGATGATGTCGCCGGCTACAGCATGGTCGGTGGGCAGGAGTACCACGTGGTCGGCACCGAAGCCGGCCTCGCGCAGCGCGCTGATCAACCGATGTGGCGTGAAAGGCTCCCGCTGCGACGGCCGCACGGCCACCCGGTATCCCAGCGCCAATGCTTCCAACCACAGCGCATGCACGCCAGGGTGGTTGCCAGCGGCGTGCACGGCGAAGACATCGCCACGCCGGGTCCAGACCGCGCGACCGGTACGCGTGGTGGGATCCCGCCAGCGGTTGACCGCCGCTGCCGGCCGGGCGCACTGAGCGGTGCTGTACGCCTCGGCTGCCGCGTACATGATCAACTCGGCGGCGGTCCGTACCACCGAGATCGGCAACCCGGAGACACGACTGACTACGTACTGGTAGTTCTCGGCTGACAACCCATTGATGGTCGCGGTGGCAAACGCGCGACCCGCCAGGGTGAGCGCGGCGGCTCGCCGATCAGCCGGCACGGTGTCGGCCCTACGCAACGCAGCCATGCTGCGTTGGACGAACAACCATGGCACCAAGCTCAGCTCCGCGACCGGCGTCCCGGTAACGTCCGGCACGGTCAACCGGTTGCGGGCGTGGTAGGAGCCGTTGTGCCCCAGTGCTTCAAGTTGTACTGGGGCGTCGGGCTGCACCGGCCCGGTCATCAGTAGACCCCTTCGATGACAACCTCGTTGTCGAAGCTCGCGACTGGCCAGACATCGGCCACCGAGTCGCCCAGTTGCCCGGCCGGCGGCTCCACCCGGACGGCGGTGTCACGTTCGAGGTTATTGGGCAACAGCAGGCCCTTGCTGATGTGGTTCATCACGACTTGACCGCGCTCGCCGTATGCGACGTCCGCGTCCGTCTCGGGATTAATGGCGGAGTACGAGATGTACGGGGAGAACGGTCAAAGATGCACGGCTCCTCGTCGGTCAGGTTCATCCGCTCCAACGCGGCACCCAGGACCATCGTGCTGGCTTAGGCGCCCTGGAATTGGACACCGGGGAAGACCTCGGTGCGGAACAGGTGCCGGGTGTCGGCGTCCATGTGTGCTCCGCCCCACCGGATGAACCGCACCTTCTCGTTGATCAGCTTGACCAGCTTGTCCTGTAACGCGAGCCGTTCCAGCACCGGTGGTGTGGTGATCATGACGCCGATGTCCTGGGTCTCCAGCAGGAATCCGGCTTGCTCGATCAGGTGGTCGACGTAGCGCGCGGCGTCCCCGACCCGCCCTTCGGCGATGCACTTCTTGACCCAGCGCGGATCCATGTCGATGGTGAACGTGATCCCGCCGCTCCTGCGCGCTTCTTCGCACTGCGCGGCACCGGCCATGTGCGGCCCGCTGGGCATCAGTGACAGCCAGTTGACGCCGCGCGGGCATCCGCGGGCGTCCATGTCGCGCAAGCTGAAGGCAAACCAGCGCTCCACCCAGTCGGCCATGCAGACCACGCGCTTGGGAGCACCGGTGGTGCCCCCGCTCTCGTATACGGCATACACCTCGGCGCGAGACTCGTAGCCCCTGGGGATGAGATCTTCGACCCGGACGTTACGCAGTTCGTTGACGACATCGGGGAACAGCTTCAGGTCGGCGAGAGTATGCACATCCTTGCGCGGGTCAAAGTCGAGGGTTTTGGCTCGTTGGAGCCAGTACGGGTAGCCGGTCTGCGGGCTGAAGTGCCATCGCATGGCGGCTTCGATGAGATCCTGGGGATCCGGAACCTCGTCCACGGGGCAATCGAGAACAGGATCTGCGTCAGGTGACATCCGCGTCCTTCCTCCGCGAGACGGACGACTAGTCGCGGACGACACTGGCAGATAATCACAATCATGGTCAAGTAACGATGCCTGTCGCGGGGTACCGCCGCACTGCGCGGAAGACCAGGAGGGTTCGGGCCGGGACCGTCATCCGGGTACCCGGGTGCCTGCTGCGTTTGCGGGTGGGTACTCCATTCGGGGATCCGGTGTCGAGCACCGGCACATAGTGCTCGCCGTATTCCGGGCCCGGCAGCGTGATGGTGATCGGGTGGGCGCCGGCGTGCAACACCAGCAGCCACGAGTCGGTGGCCGGTTGCGGCGGGTGGGATCGCACGTCGGCGCCATCGATCCACATACCAAGGGTCTGCCGATGGCCGTCTTGCCAATCGTGGAGTTCCATAGGCCGCCCATCGGGACGGAACCAGACCAGATCGGGGGTGCCGCTGGGAGTGGTGCGGCCCTCGAAGAATTCGGGTTGGCGCAGCGCCGGTGTTGCCGCGCGCAGGGCCAGCAGGCGGCGGGTGAAGTCCGTTAGCGCGTCGGCGGCGGGATCTGCGGACCAGTCCAGCCACGAGGTCTCGTCATCGAGTCGGTACGGGTTGTTGTTGCCACCCTGGGTGCGCCAGCGCTCGTCGCCGGCCAGCAGCATCGGGGTACCGGTGGACAGCGCCAGGGTCGCCAGCAGGTTGCGTGCTTGGCGGCCGCGCAGGCTACGCACCGCCGGATCGTCGGTCTCGCCTTCGATGCCGCAATTCCAGGACCGGTTGTCGTTGGTGCCGTCGGCTCCGCCCTCGCCGTTGGCCTCGTTGTGCTTGCGGTCGTAGGAGACCAAGTCCCGTAACGTAAACCCGTCGTGAGCGGTGACGAAGTTGACCGACGCCCACGGTCGACGCCCGCTCGCCGCGTAGAGGTCTGAGCTGCCCGCCAGCCGGGAGGCGAGCTCGCTGACGCCGGGGACGCCGCGCCAGAAGTCGCGCACGACGTCCCGGTAGCGCCCGTTCCACTCGCAGAAGTCCGCAGGAAACCCGCCGACCTGGTACCCGTCAGCGGTCGCGTCCCAGGGTTCGGCGATGAGTTTGCGGGTGCACAGCAGCGGGTCGGAGGCGATCGCCGTGAGCAGCGGCGCACCGGGGTTGAACGGCCCGCCCCGGGGTCGCCCCAGCACGCTGGCCAGATCCAGGCGGAACCCGTCAACGCCAAGCTCACCTGCCCAGTACCGCAGTGCGTCGGTGACCAGACGGACGACGGTGGGCGAGCCGGTGTCCAGGGTGTTGCCACAGCCGGTGAGGTCGGGATCAAGGTACTGATCGAGGTAGTAGGCGGGCGCGTCCAACCCCCGGTAGGCCAGGGTGGGGCCGTCCACGCCCCCCTCGCAGGTGTGGTTGGCCACCACATCGACGATGACCTCGATGCCCGCGGCGTGCAGCGCGGCCACCATCGTGCGGAACTCCTCCACCTCAGCACCGGGTACCGCGGCGTATCCGGGGTGCACCGCCAGCAGGGCCAGCGGGGAATAGCCCCAGTAATTGCGCGCCCCGGCGCGCAGCAGCGCCGGCTCGGGGCAGAACGCGGACACTGGCAGCAGCTCCACAGTGGTGACGCCCAGACCGGCGAGGTAGGAGATCACCGCGGGGTGTGCCAGACCCAGGTAGGTGCCGCGGTGCTCGGGCGGCACCTGCGGGTGGGTTCGGGTGAAGCCGCGCACGTGCAGCTCGTAGATCACGGTCTGCTCCCACGGCACGTCGGGCCGGGTGCCGGTGTCCGGGCCACCGGGCGCGGTGACCACCGATACCGGGACGCTGCCCAGCGAGTCGACCTCGGAGCGGGGACCTGATGGATCGCCCCGGTAGCCCAACGCAGCCTGCAGATTGGTCACGTCGCCCTCAACCCGCCGCGTGTACGGGTCGACCAGGAACTTGGCGGGGTTGCAAAACAGGCCGCGCACGGGGTCCCAGGGCCCGTGCACCCGGTAGCCGTAGCGCTGCCCAGGACCCAAGCCCGGCACCAGGCCGTGCCACACCCCAAAGGTGTATTCGGTCAGCGGCACCCGCAGCTCGTCGCCGTCCGGCCACAGCAGACACACCTCGACGGCTTCGGCGACCGAGGAAGCCACCGCGAAGCGCACTCCGCCACCCTCGGCGTGCGCGCCGAGCGGGAATGGTCGGCCAACTTGCGGGCGGCTCATAAAAGGCCATCCTGCCTACCCAGTCCGGCATCAAGCCGAACCGGGCCGATCAGCACAATGGCGAGGTGACGGCGCGGGATGGGCAGCAACCCGAGAACACCCCCGACAACACGATCGTCGACCTGGCCGATCTTGTGGTGCGGATGGACGGCGTGGGAGTCCGGCGCGGTGCCACCACCCTGCTTGACCGGGTGGACTGGCAGGTGGAGCTGGACGAGAAGTGGGTCGTCCTGGGACCCAACGGGGCCGGCAAGACCACCCTGCTGCGGCTGGCCGCGACCGAGCTGCACCCGACCCACGGAACGGTGCACGTGCTCGGGGAGCGATTGGGCCGCACCGACGTGTTCGAGCTCCGCCCGCGGATCGGGTTTTCTTCGGCATCACTGGCCAGCCGGATCCCCGATGACGAGCTGGTGTCCGATCTGGTGGTCAGCACCGGCTACGCGGTGCTCGGCCGGTGGCGGGAACGCTACGAGGACGTCGACAGCGCGCGAGCCGCCGGGCTGTTGGCAGCGCTCGGTGTCGTCGGGATGGTCGGGCGGCGCTTCGGCACCCTGTCCGAAGGAGAGCGCAAGCGGGTACTGATCGCCAGGGCGCTGATGGCCGATCCGGAGCTGCTGTTGCTGGACGAACCTGCAGCCGGGCTGGACTTAGCCGGCCGGGAGGATCTGCTGGGCCGGCTGACCACGCTGGCCGTTGATCCAGATGCTCCCGCGACGGTGCTGGTGACTCACCATGTCGAGGAGATCCCGCCAGGCTTCACGCACGCCATGCTGATGCGTGACGGCGCGGTGGTCGCTCAGGGTCTGCTCGACGCTGTCCTGACCGAGGACAATCTGTCCACGACCTTCGGCGTCGATCTGGTCCTGCAGCGTTCCGGGGAGCGTTTCTTCGCCTACCGCCGTTGAACGGCGAATGGACGACCGCCCGTGAACTACAGCCGGTAGCGTGCCAGGCATGGCGGTGGACGGCGAATTCGTCAGGCTTGAGGTGGACGGCGGCATTGGCACGGTACGGCTGGATCGGCCCCCGATGAACGCACTGAGCCGCAGGTGCGCCGAGGAGATCCGGTCTGCTGCGCAGCAGGCAGCAGACCGCGCCGAGGTCCGGGCGGTGATCGTCTACGGCGGCGAGAAGGTGTTCGCAGCTGGGGCTGATATCAAGGAAATGGTGGTGATGTCGGCGGCCGAGATGGCGGCGCAGGCAGCGACACTGTCCTCGTCGTTCAGCGCAGTGGCGGATATCCCGAAACCGACCGTGGCCGCAATCACAGGTTTCGCCCTGGGCGGTGGCTACGAGCTGGCGATGTGCTGTGACCGGCGGATCGCTGCGGATGACGCCAAGGTCGGGCAGCCGGAAATCCTGCTCGGGATCATCCCGGGCGCCGGCGGGACCCAGCGGCTGCCCCGGCTGATCGGCCCAGCCCGGGCCAAGGAGCTGATCTATACCGGCCGTTTCGTCGGGGCCGACGAGGCACTGCGGATCGGCATGGTCGATGAAGTGGTCGCCCCCGATGACGTGTACGGCGCGGCCCGGCGCTGGGCTGAGCAGTTCGTCGCAGGACCAGCGCGCGCGCTGGCAGCGGCCAAGGCGGCCATCGACGACGGGCTTGAGGTCGACCTCGGCAACGGTCTCCGGCTCGAAGCCGAGGCTTTCACGGCGCTTGCGCACACCGAGGACCGCGCGGCCGGGATGCGCTCGTTCCTTGACCACGGCCCCGGTAAGGCGACATTCGTCGGGCGCTAAACGCCCGATAGCGTCCCTGGGCGTGCCGGACCTCAACCCTCACAACATCCTCAACACCATCTTGCATCACCTCGAGGTGCCCGCCACCTTCATCCCGGGATCATTGTTACTTGGCGGCGCGGCCTGGTGGCTAGCGCCGCGCCGGGGTTGGGCCCGGGCGTCGGCGGTACTCGCCGGGTGCGGACTGGCGCTGGCATTGGCCCTCACTGTGGTGCGGCCGATCGGGCGGTTCCCGGCGGGTGGTCTCAACCCGCTAGAGACGCTGCGGCAATGCATGGTCGGCAGTCTGTCGTTGGGTCAACTCTACGAGCAGCTCAACGTGGCAATGCTGATTCCGTTTGCCGTTTTCGGGACACTGGCGATCCGCCGCCGCCCACTGATCATCGCAGCGTCCTGTGTGCTTGTCAGCGGGTTCGTGGAATTCGTGCAGGGCGCTACTGGCGGTGGCCAATGTCAGGTCCGGGACCTGGTACACAACACCGCAGGGGCCGTGCTCGGGGTGCTGCTGGCCGTGGTGGTGCTACGGCTGCGAGGCAGACGATCCCGCGGCATCACCGCAGACGTCGGAGCCGGTTCAGGATCGTTGCGTTGATCGACGGCAGGTCAGCGTCGCACGCCACCTGCACCCGGCGCCTGTCGGTGCCGTGGCCGCCGTCGGCGGCCGTAACGGCACCACGCTTGGACCCATGATCACAGATCACCTCCAGGCGCATCTGCGTGCTTACCAATGTGCCCGGCACGGCGGCCTCCAGCACGGCGAGCGAGTCGTGCAGCGCCACCGCGTCCCGTCCTGAGGTCTCTCGGACACGCTCCCGGTACTGCTCAATGACGCCGGCCAACACGGCGCAGCGTGGCCCCGCCGCAGCCAACTCGGCCAGCCAGGCAGCGTCGACCGCGGCCCGCATGGTCAGGTCCAGCGGCACCAGCATGACCGGCACGTCCTCCTCGACGAGCACCCGGCGAGCCGCCTCGGGATCGGACGCGGTGTTGGATTCGGCAGTCGGACCGCTGAGGTAACCACCCATGATCACGATACGGTCAACCCGAGGCTTGACGTCGGGATGGGCAGCGAGTAGCAGCGCGATGTTGGTCAGCGGTCCGATGGCCACCAGCGTCACCGGGGCGGGCGCGGTGTGCAGCAGATCGGCCATCAGGGCCACTGCGCCATGGGAATAGAGCGGTCCGATCGGT
The DNA here is from genome assembly GCA_030860695.1 of Actinomycetota bacterium. Taxonomy (GTDB): domain Bacteria; phylum Actinomycetota; class Actinomycetes; order Mycobacteriales; family Pseudonocardiaceae. The sequence continues at coordinate 430 of JALZHU010000002.1, read as the reverse complement.
TCCGGTAGCGAGTCGGCGCGCCCACCGAGGCCGTCTGGACCGTGCTTGGATCCGACCCGTTCGGTCTGCGGAGACACCAGCGGCCGGGCAGCACCGGCAGCCACCGGCAGCTGGCCGAGCCCGGCGAGGGCACGTAGTCGCAACGCGTTGGCAGTGGTGACCTCCACTCCGACGTTGCCGAATACCGTGGTTACGGCCAGCAGCTGTACCTCTGGGCTGGCCGTTGCCAGCATCAGCGCTACGGCATCATCCACTCCCGGATCGGTGTCGATGATCAGCGGTACGGTCACCGGGCAAGTACCTTGTCGATTTCGGCAGCAGTGGGTAGGGACGGTTGTGCGCCATGCCGGGTCGCCGCCAGCGCGCCCGCAGCGCAGGCCTGGGCGAGCAAGTCGGCGTCCCGGACTCCGCCCAGCAGACCCGCCACGGC
>JALZHU010000025.1 GCA_030860695.1 Actinomycetota bacterium | reverse complement strand
CACTTCTACCAATCCGCCCACTTCTACCAATCCCCAGGCTGCTACCGAGAGAGGACGGAGGTAGATACCACGTTTACCGTCCGGAACCGTTGCGCCCGAATCTAATGATGACGGGCTCGGAAACCGACCGTGTCCATCAGGCGCGACCGACGCCGGCCAGAGGCCGGTACGTTGGTGTGCCCATTAACCGGAACTGCCGGCGGAGGCGCCAGCTTTGTCGCGATTTTTTCAGCACCCCCATACAGCAGAGGTAGCGCACCTGCCACGACTCCACCCGTGCGATTGATGTGCTCGACAGAAGGCACGATCACCTCGGCATGCTTGACGATTGTCTTCACGTTCTCCAAGCAGTCATCGAGATTGTCGGCAATGCGGTTAAGCAGCACACCGATCACGAAGAGATAGATCGCCAGCACCGCAATCAACGCCGCGATGACGATTACTGTCATGGTGATGAGCATGACTCTAGCCCTTTCCTGTCGGCGTCCCTGAACCAGTCAAAGCTCTGGTCAGGAACAGGTGGTGCTGCAGACCCTCCGCCAGTACTGCATCGACCCTGTCAGCGGTAATAGGAATAAGCGCCGCGTTGGCGGTATTCTCCGGAATAGCCCGGAGGGTGTCCCGAACCCCCACCACGCTCCGGTCGATGGACCTCACCATCGACACGAGGGAGGTCAGCAGCAGGATCACCACGGCTAAGACGACAAAACCCATACCAATGGCGATCCACCAGAAGGTGATCTCTTCAGGGGCATATCCTGGCATCGCTAACCTCCAAGCCGAGCTCGTCCGCGTTCCAGGCCTCCGATGATGACCTCAGCGTGGTCAATCGTCTGTCGTAGGTCTGCTAACGGGAGCGTATTCCGATACGACTGCTGCAGGGCCTGGTTGATCTGTGGCGCTTGCCGGGCTATCCGCGCGGCGAGGAGCAAGACCGGGGCTACCAGTGCGACCACCACCGAGATGACCACGACAGCGATCGCAAAACCCAAGTACCACCCGAATAGATTCGCCTCACCGGGCCCGGGTGCCTGTTGTGCAAGCAACACCATATCCCGCAGCCCTCCTTTCGGTAGCAGTTATTATATATTATACGGGGTCACAAAACCTAACGGTCTTCTCTAGTCGTCACACAAGTCGCCTCGAGGTAACCCAAGAGCGTCTGGGTCGCCGTCTGGACGTTGTGAACTTCCTTGAGGTGGTCAGCAACCTGGCGCATCAGGACGTTCTTGTCGGACGAGCTGAATTGCGAGCTGCACTCCTGGTGACCGCACGTGAACTCGTGCATCTCTACTCCTTCGATCCGGTTTCAACGCAATCCCAGTCGTCGGCGACTCGACGGGCGCTAGTCCCTTAAACCTGCTCCGCCATTGCTCGCACCGGAGCAAGATTGGCATTCACCGAAGGAATAACCTCCGGAACCGTCCTCGTCTGATAAGCAATCGCGTTCACACCCACGATGACCGCGCCAAGTGTCCAGGCGACGTGTCGCAACTGAGAAATCACCCTCAACAGCGAGATACCGACAACGGCCACGATCAGTGCAACGGCCAGCAGCGTGACCCACGCGGCTGCAGGCATGGCGCCCTCCTCTTCCTCAATAGTCGCTCAGGTCCGTCCGGTTCAGGTCTCTCATCCGCCCAGCAACGCCGCGACACGCTTCACGTAGCGAGTCGCACCGATGGAGATCTCCTTGACCGTCCTGTCCGTTTCTGCCAACAACGATGGAACGTTGTCGAGCTCTCCAGTCAGGATGACGCCGTTGTACAAAATGTCATCCACTGTCTTGCGGATTCGATCCACTGGCGTGACGATGCGATTCATCAACACCGCGACGATGGGCAACACCGCGAACAGCAGGATCAGATTACCAATCCACCACAAGATCATATTTGGTCTCTCTTTCGCTCACGGATCGTTATCACGATTTGCCCCGGCCGAAGAGCCGGCCGAAGAACCGCTTCAGCGCAGCCATCGCCGCCTGCATGGCGATGCTGAAACCCTTCACTGGAACAACCTCGCGCGGCCCGGCTGCCTCGCCCCGGGCGGACCGTCCAATGTCATCCGCGATGCACTTGGCGAAACTTTGCATAAGCACGTTTGTGACGTCCTGGACCATCCCTCTGCCAAACTGGGCAGCTGCACCGGAGAGCTGAATGTCCTGGGCCACCTTGACGCGGGTTCCTGTGCCAGAAGGAACCATGGTCGATGTCACCTTCATGGTGGCCTGGCCCTTGCCCTTTTCCTCCGACCCGGACGCGTCCATTACAATCCGCTTGGCGGCCTCGTTGCGCTCAACGATCTTGGCAGTACCGGCGAATTGAAGCTTCACCGGCCCCATTTTGGTCGTCACTCGTCCCTTGTACACGTCGCCGTTGACATCGGTGAGCTCGGCACCCGGTAGGCAGGGCGCAATCCGCGGCACGTCCTGCATGTGTTTCCATACCTGCTCGAGCGGCGCAGCAACCTCGAACTCGCTTTCGATCAGCATCGACTACTCGCCCTCCTTACCACGCTGGGTCCGAACTTGCGATTCACGACTTCGCTCCCGACCCGGCGAACGCGGCGGGGTCACCCTCGAACGCCTTGAGGCATCCCGCACAGCAGAAGTAGTACGTGGTTCCGTCGTGATCCACTTTGTGCCGTGCGGATCCCACCTCCACTGTCATGCCGCACACTGGGTCGACCGCTTCGACGATCTTGGGCATCTCCGACCGCACACCCTTGACCAGCTCACCAGCAGCCCGCAGTTTCACCAACTCAGCTAGCACCCCCACCGCAATCTCGCGGTGAGAGACCTTCCCGAGATCGAGACCCGCTGGCACCTTCACTCGGTCCAGACTCTCCCTAGACACCCCTCGGCTTTCCACGTAGTCGAGTACCGACTTGGCCCGGGGCCGCGAACCCACCAAACCAACGTAGGCGGGACCCGCAATCAGGGCTTGCTCTATGGCTTCCTCGTCGTGGTGACCTTGTGTAGCAACCACAACAAGAGACCGCTCATCGACTCCAGCCATCTTGAAGTCAAGCTGGCTGACGACGCACTGCGCGAAAGGATAATCCTCCGCAGAACCGCCATCGGGGTCGACGAGCACCGTCCGCCACCCAATCGCTTGTCCCATTTGAACGAGGGTTTCCACCATTGGCGACCGTCCAACCACAACGAGGTGAGGCTTCGGCTCTACGGGCTCAATGTAGATCTCCAGCGCGCCCTCGCTCTGGCAGGACATCGGCACGTAACTGATGCCCTCACGCACTGCGACAGACTCAAGTTCGTCAGGCGTGCCGAGGAACACGAGGCGCGGCACACCCTCTGCAAGAATGTGCCGCGCCTCGCGAACAACTACCGGCTCAGCGCAGGCGCCGCCAATCCAGCCAAACACCTGCCCAGAGGCTGTGATGACAGCCCGGTATCCCTCCTTGCCCGAGGACGGGCCACGTCGCCACACAACAGTGGCCAGTGCGAATGCCTCACCCCGCTTGGACAGCTCGCGGGCATGCTCGAGGACGTCCCACCCGTCCATGGTCATCGGCCTAACCTATCCAGTCATCTAGGAGGCGTCGGTCTTGACCGGAGGCGCCCCCGACACGTCACGCTTGTACTTCAAAGCCTCCCACACTCGGGTAGGCAGCACCGGCATGTCGATGTTACGCACCCCGGTGTCGTCGATGGCGTTCATCACTGCGTTGACGAATGCCGCCGGCCCACCGACACACGCACACTCACCAACGCCCTTAGCACCGATCGGGTGGTGCGGTGACGGCGTGACGACCTCGTGAAGCTCGAAGCCTGGGGTTTCCCACGCCGTTGGCAGCAGATAATCCATGTAGTTGGAGCCCACGCAGTTTCCTTCGGCATCGAACGTGATGAACTGCATGTTGGCCATCGCAAAGGCCTCGGTCATGCCACCCATGATCTGGCCCTCGACGATCATCGGGTTGATACGCACACCGCAGTCATCGACCGCCACCATACGCAGCACGTCCCACACGCCGGTCTCAGGATCAACCTCGACCGTCACGATGTACGCAGCGAACGGCCACGTCATATTCGGTGGGTCGTAATACGCGTTGTTCTCCAGCCCCGGCTCCAAGCCATCAGGCATGTTGCCGTAGGCCGCCATCGCGCACTCCTGGATGGTCACGCCCCGGTTAGGAGCACCCCGCACGTAGAAGCGGCCAAGCTCCCACTCTATGTCCTCCTCGGACACCTCAAGGAGGTGCGCCGCCAACTTTCTGGCCTTAGCGCGTATCTTGCGGGACACCATGGCAGTTGCTGCGCCCGCAGTTGGTGTGCTCCGGGATGCGTAGGTCCCCATGCCGAATGGAGTGTTGTCAGTGTCGCCATGCTGAACCAGGATGTCGGCCGCAGGGATGCCAAGCTCGTGGCTGACGATCTGCGCGAAGGTCGTCTCGTGGCCCTGGCCCTGGGTCTTCGATCCGATCTTCAAGATGGCCTTCCCACTCGGGTGCACCCGCAACTCCGCGCAGTCGAACATCTTGATGCCCAGAATGTCGTACTCGCGGCTGTTACCGGCCCCGAGAGGCTCGGTCATAGTAGAAATACCGATCCCGAGCCGCCGGCCCTGCGCGCGAGCTTCCTCCTTCTCCCGCAAGAAATCGTGATAGCCTATGGCATTCAGCGCGGTGTCGAGGCATTTCTCGTATTGACCCGAGTCAAGCAAGAAGCCGTAGGGTGTACGGAACGGGAACTGATGGTCCTTCACCAGGTTGATTCGCCGGAACTCCGCCTGGTCCATGCCCAGATCATCGGCAGCGGCCTGGATCGCCCGCTCCTGGAAGAACATCGCTTCGGTGACCCGGAAGGAGCACCGGTATGCGACGCCGCCAGGCGCCTTGTTCGTATAATGTCCCTGCGCCGTCATGTACGCGTACGGAATGTCGTAGCAAGCGAACGCCGAGTGCAACAGCCCGATCTTGAACTTGGTGGGCTGGGCGTCCGAGAAGAACGCGCCGTTGTCGGTATCCGCATGGAAACGCACGGCGAGGATCTTGCCGTCCTTGCGGAGCGCGATCTCGCCCTTGTAGTACATATCGCGCGCGTATCCAGTGGAAATGAGGTTACCGGTTTTGTCCTCAATCCACTTGACCGGCCGCGCGAGCAGGATGGAACAGAGAATCGAGCAGACATAACCAGGATATACGGGCACCTTGTTGCCGAACCCACCGCCGATGTCGGGCGAGATGATCCGGATCATGTGCTCCGGTAGTTCGGCGACGATCGCCACCGCTGCTCGGATGATGTGCGGTGCCTGGGTCGTCATGTACACTGTGAGCTTCGTGGTCGCCGGGTTGTAGTCCGCGATTGACCCGCAGTTTTCGATAGGCGACGGGTGCGATCTCGGGTAGTACAGCTCGAGCTTCGAGACCAGGTCGGCCTGGGCGAAGGCCCGTTCGGTCCCTTCCCGGTCGCCGACGTCCCAGCGGTAGCAGATGTTGTCTGTCTGCCCTTCTTTGTCGTCCCGAATGATCGGGGCGCCTTCCTCGAGGGCCTGGTAAGGGTTGACGATCGCCGGGAGTGGCTCGTACTCGACGACGATCGCCTCGCAGCCGTCCTTGGCAATGTAGGGGTCGTCGGCCACCACGGCCGCGATTTCCTGGCCCTGGAACCGCACCTTGTCGGTGGCGAGCACCGCCTGGGTGTCGTAGGACAGTGTCGGCATCCACGCCAAGTTGTGCTGGGCGGCCATGTCGCCGGTGAGCACCATGTGCACACCCGGAATCTGCCAAGCCTTGCTCGTGTCGATCGACTTGATCCGCGCGTGCGCCAATGGGCTACGGAGGATCTCCATGTGCAACATGCCGGGCAACTTGAAGTCATCAGTGTAGTTACCCTTACCCACAACGAAGCGGTCGTCCTCCACCCGCTTGCGGCTTGCACCCAAGCCACCGATCTTGATTTCGTCTAATGCCTGCGCCACGTCACATCTCCCTTGTCGTCGACTCTAGCGCGTAGCCGTCAGCGACTAAATGCTCCTGCTTCAGACCGCAGTTTCTCTGCAGCCCACAACACCGACTTCACAATGTTTTGGTAACCAGTGCAACGACAGAGGTTGCCGGCCAGTGCCCAGCGTATGTCTTCCTCCGTCGGATTAGGGTTCTCGTCGAGAAGTGCTTTAGCTGCCAGCATCATCCCGGGCGTGCAGAAACCGCACTGCAGTCCGTGTTCCTCCCTGAACCCTTCCTGAATGGGGTGGAGTTCACTGGGCAACCCGAGACCTTCGACGGTCATCACCTCGTGCCCATCCGCCATGACTGCGAACATTGTGCATGACTTCATAGGCAAGCCATCAACCAGTACGGTGCACGCGCCGCAGTTCGTGGTATCGCAGCCAATATGAGTGCCCGTCAGCCCCAGCACTTCACGGAGGAAGTGGCACAGGAGTAAGCGAGGCTCGACATCGACCGATTTGGGTTCCCCGTTCACCACGACGTTTATCCGCCGCTCTTCCACGCCGCCTCCTTGACGTCACCAATACTCCGAACAAACCTATCGAACATTCAGGCCGCCATGGCCCCTCGGTTGCTCAACGCACGCGTGACGAAGGTGTACACAACGTGCCTCTTGTACTCTGCGCTGCCGCGAACGTCGGTCTTGGGCTGGGCTGCCTCCGCCGCCAATCGAGCCGCCTGATCGATCGTGCTGGCATTGAGTGACTTACCAGCCAACGCCTGCTCGGCCGCGGTGCACTGAATGTTGCTCGGTCCAACACCGGTTAGCGCAATGCCTGCCCGGTTGATCGTGCCGCCGGACGTCTCCAAGGCTACGGCCACACCAACAGTCGCAAAGTCCCCCACTCTGCGCTCAAGCTTGAAGTAGGTTCCCGAACGGCTGCCTCTCGGTGCTGGCACCCGGGCCCTCACCGCGATCTCGCCCGTGTCCAGGGTATTCTGGAACGGCCCGACCACAAACTGTGATGCCGGGATGGCCCGCTCCCGGCCCCCGGCGCTCTGGGCAATGATCTCCCCGCCTAGCGCTAGCATCACTGACGCCCAGTCACCTTGCGGGTCCGCGTGGCAAAGCGAGCCAACCAAGGTTCCGCGGCTGCGGACCATCGGGTCGGCAATGAGCGGCGCGCAAGATGACATGGTGGGGTGCTTGGTCCTCAGGAGCTGGGACCGCTCCAGAGTTCTGTGCCGACACAGAGCCCCGATATGCAGCGACCCGTCGGAGTCCTCTTCGTGGTAGTCCAGACCGGGGATGTTGTTGATATCGAGGATTACGGCTGGCGCGGCGAAGCGCAGCTTGATCAGCGGGATGAGGCTTTGCCCTCCGGCGAGCACCTTCGCCTCGTCACCGTACGTCTGCAAAACGTCGAACGCTTCGTCAAGCGAACGGGGGGCCTCGTAGTGAAAACGAGACGGGTACATCCAGCTCCTCCTAGTCCTGAACAGTCCACGGAAAAAGTTGCACTACACTAACCCGTCCGTAGGTATCCTATTCGGACGCCACGAAGGACGATTACTTACTGCCGACCAATTAAGATCAAGCAATGGCCGAGCAACTTAGGTGTCCAGCAACCCAAGTCCTCGTGGAGGAGATGCATCGTCGTAATCCATCGATCCACGTCCTGGCCGCTCGGAAGGTGCATCTGCGGAGCCCGGCCACGCAGTTTCCCGGCGCTCGGCGGTTTCCCGACGTGCGGGGGGGGTATCTCCCGCGCGCTCTGGCTCGACAACCGCCACCGGAAGGCTCTCTTCCTCGGGGTTCGGCCGCGCCCTCTGATGGGGTGGCCAGGGCCCGGGAACCGGTTGACCGGCGACTCGAAGCCAATCCACGACCTCTGGCCAAGCCCAGATAGTCGGGCTCTTCCCGGTCTTCGGAGCGTTCTCGATCAGCTCGTAAATTCGGGGGTTACCTCGACTGTGTCCGTCAGACTCGATCGCCATCGACCTGTCCCCTCTCTCACTCCCGTGCCGGCGTCTCATGGGGCCGCCTGGTCTCACGTCCCATTTTTACTGTGACGCGGGGCACTAGTCCACACGGATGAAGTGGGCGTGTCAAGAGCATCTACGCGCCCCAATCGAGGAAGCGATCCGCCAAGACGTTCCAGGCAGTTCCATGTGTTGATAGTTGTTTTACAGTCCGAGTTGCGAGACTATGAGGCATGGCTACCGCAGCGCCGTTGACCTTGCGCGAAGGCGACCGCGGCCGGCTGGAAGCGTTGGCGCGATCGACATCGGTGCGGACCAGCCTGGCGCAGCGAGCGCGGATCGTGCTGATGTCCGCGGACGGTCTGACGAACACCGAGATTGCCCGCCGGACCGGCTCGACTCGGCCAACAGTGATTAGCTGGCGGAACCGCTACGCCACCGGGGGCATCAACGCTCTCGGCGATCTGCCGCGGTCAGGCCGGCCGGCCATGGTAGATGAGCTCGAGGTGGTGGCCACCACGCTCGCGGATGGCGGCCGACCCCCAACGCATCTGGGAGTCAACCAATGGTCGTCCCGGCTGCTGGGTCAACACCTAGGCATCTCGTTCGCCACGGTCGCTCGGATCTGGCGCAAGTGGGGCATCCAGCCGGCCCACGTCGAGATGTTCGCGTTCTCCCCCGACCTCAAGCGGCAAGCCCAGGTCCGCGACCTCGGCGGTCTTTACCGTAACCTATCCCAGCGCGCTGCAGCGTTGCATCGGGCCGTCCCAGGAAGTGCCCCAAACAGTGCTACTGAAGGACGACCGACAGGCCGGCCTGACCCGTGGCTCAAGCTCGTCGAGGTCTCCCTCGGGATCATCACGCAGCAGGCCATCCGCCGTGGAACCTTTGCCTCCGTGCGCAACCTCATCGACGCCCTGGGTGCCCTTACCGACGGCTGGCAGGACCGCGATGACCCATCTCGCCGGACCGGGGACGGCTCGCCCCCTGGCAAGACCGCCGTTGGGAAGGGTAACCGTCAAATTACTTCTAACACGCAGGGCGAGCCGAATAAACGATCTTCACGATCGGTGGAAAGTAGTCCTTCGTGGAGTCCGGATCGGCCAGCGGGCCGCGCCCGAGACTCGAAGTCTGTGCGGGCGGAGTTCCACGGGGCTCGAGGGCGGCGGTCTGGACCCATGAGAGGAGCCGGCTGCTAGCGTGCTTCGACTGCGATCTCCGGCGGTTCCACCCCCTGAAGTGAGGCCGGTGCCCGGGGGGTGGTCTTAGCGTGGCACCCATGTCGATCCCGGGGCCCCAGAACGCGCCCCGAGCCGCTTCGCCAGCTCCCGGTTCGGATCCGTTGCGGGCAGTGATTTTCGACGTGGACGGGACGCTGTCCGACACCGAACGAGACGGTCATCGAGTGGCATTCAATGAGGCCTTTGAAGCCGCCGGTCTGAATTACCGGTGGAGCGTCGATGAATACGGTGAACTGCTCACGACCACCGGTGGTCGCCAGCGCATCGAACGTTACCTGCGATCCAACGGGCACCCCCCTGCCGAGGCAGCTGAGCTTGCGGCGCGGTTGCATCGAGACAAAACCCGCCGGTTTGCGGCGCTGGCCCGCACGGGGGCAATGGCGGCTCGACCAGGCGCGGCAGAGCTCATTCATGCATTGCGGACCGAGAGCGTGGCCACCGCTGTCGCTACCACGGGGACCAGCGATTGGGTACTGCCGTTGCTTGACACACTTTTCGGGCTCGATGTATTTGACGTCGTCGTCACTGGGTCAGACGTTACTGACCTCAAGCCCAATCCAGCCGTCTATTTGGAGGCGCTGGTTCGCCTGGACTTGACTCCCGCCCATGCTGTAGCCGTCGAGGACTCAGCCAACGGAGTGCAAGCCGCCCTCTCTGCGGGCCTGCGGTGTGTGGCGGTGGTCAACGGGTACACCCGTGACCAGGACATGTCGGGAGCTGTGGTCGTGCTCGACGACCTAGCCCGCCCCGGTGGTGTCTCGGTACTCCGTGGCGACCCGGAGCTGCGTGACGGGTTGACCGTCGCGGCGTTGCGCCGCCTCGTCACGGTGGAGGCGTAACGTCGGGCGCCGAGGCCCAGGGTGCTCAGTCCTGGTATTCAGTTCGGGTGCTCAGTCTAGGAGGTGCATTAGCCGTGTCCGGATCGGTTCGGGTGGCGGTGATCGGGTCCGGTCCTTCCGGGCTGTACGCAGCCGATGAGCTGAGCAAGCACGACGCGGTGTCAGTGGATGTCCTGGACCGGCTGCCGTGCCCGTACGGACTGTTGCGCTATGGCGTGGCCCCGGACCACCTGAAGATGAAGTCGTTGGAAATCACCCTGCGCAAGATCTTGGAGCGGACCCGCGTGCGGTTTCTTGGCGGGGTCGAGTTGGGAACCGGCATCAGCGTGGACGAGCTGCGCGAATATTACGACGCGGTGGTCTATGCCACCGGGTCGCCGGTGGATCGCCGACTGGCTATCCCCGGCGAAGATCTTCCTGGCAGCTTCTCGGCAACCGAGTTCGTCGCCTGGTACTGCGGCCACCCTGACGCGCAGGTTGACGCGTTTACCCTAGACGCGCGCAGCGCTGTGGTGATCGGGGTAGGCAACGTCGCGGTGGACGTCGCTCGCATCCTGGCCAAGAGCGCGCAGGAGCTGGGCGTCACCGATATGCCCGATCACGTGCTGAAGGTGCTCGATAAGAGTGCTGTCAGCGACATCCATATCGTCGGCAGACGCGGCCCGGCGCAAGCCAAGTTCACCACCAAGGAGCTGCGCGAGCTCGGCGAACTAGCCAATGCCGATGTGGTGGTGGACCCTGCTGAGCTGCTGCTCGATGAGGCCGGCACGGAACTCGTGGAGAGCAACAAGACAGTGCGGCGCAACCTCGAGACACTGCAGGAGTGGTCCACCCGGCCGCAGCAGGATCGGGCGCGGCGGATCCACCTGCGGTTCCTGCTCTCCCCGGTGGCCGTGCTCGGCACTGAACGGGTGGAGGCGGTGCAGTGCGAGCGCAACGTACTGGACGGCTCCGGCGGCGTCACCGGCACCGGCGAGACGGTGACCTTGGCGGCCCAGCTGCTGCTGCGCTCAGTGGGGTACCGCGGGCTGCCGCTACCCGGCGTGCCGTTCGACGAGCAGGCTGGAGTGATCCCACATGTAGCCGGCCGGGTCCAGCGCAACGGTTCGACCGCCATCGGTGAGTATGTGGTCGGCTGGATCAAGCGCGGCCCCACCGGGGTGATCGGGACCAATAAGAGCGACGCCAAGGAGACCGTCGAACAGCTACTGCACGACCTCGACGCGCTGCCCCGAGCCCCGCATCGGGAACCCAATGCGATCACCGACCGGCTCGCCCAGCGAGGCGTCGGGGTGGTCACCTGGGCCGGCTGGGAGGCCATCGACGCAGCCGAGCAGGCGCTCGGGGTCGCGGCGGGACGTGCCCGCATCAAGATCGCCGAGCGGAAGGCGCTGCTGATCGCCGCCGCGAGGGCCCTCGCAGGCTGATTTCCGCTTTGACGTGCACAGATGCGGACACACGTGCACAGATGCGGACATGCCGGGATTAGCGGGCGGCCCAGTTCAGCAGTTCACTAGTAGACCAGGCATTCACCACCCGCTCGGCGGCCAGCCCGCAGGCCGCGGCGCGCTCGCAACCGTAGGACAGCCAGTCGAGCTGTCCGGGAGCGTGCGCGTCGGAATCGATGGTGAACAAGCAGCCCGCCTGCACGGCCAGCCGCAGCAGCCGGGTGGGCGGGTCCAGCCGCTCGGGGCGGCAGTTGACTTCTACCGCGACGCCGTGCTCGGCGCAGGCAGCGAATACCGCCTCGGCATCGAACTGCGACTCGGGGCGTCGGCGAGAACCGGTCACAATCCGGCCGGTGCAGTGCCCGAGCACGTCAACATGCGGATTGGCCACCGCTGTGAGCATCCGCTCGGTCATTTCCGCGGCCGGCATCCGCAGCTGCGAGTGCACCGAAGCAACCACGACGTCGAGAACTGCCAATAACTCTTCAGATTGATCCAGCGCACCATCGGCGAGGATGTCTACCTCGATCCCGGTGAGGATTCGGAATGGAGCGAGATCCTCATTGCAAGCGGCGACGAACTCCAACTGGCGGCGCAGCCGTTGCGCGGACAGCCCGTTGGCGACGGTAAGCCGGGGTGAGTGGTCAGTCAGGACCAGGTACTCATGACCGAGCTCCCGGGCGGTAGCCGCCATCTCCTCGATCGGCGAACCACCGTCGGACCAGTCAGAGTGTGTGTGGCAATCCCCGCGCAGCGCCGCACGCAGCGTCGCGGCCGCCTCGTCTAACGGTCGGTCGCCGGTAGTCTCCAGCCGCAGCAGGTACGCTGGCGGTTTCCCGGCGAGGGATTCGGTGACGCAGCGGGCAGTCACCTCGCCGACGCCGGCCAGCGCGGTGAGGGTGCCCGACTCGGCGCGCTTCGTGAGATCGTCCTGGGCGGCGAGGACTGACGCCGCAGTGCGAAAAGCTCGAACTCGGTAGGTTTCTTCGTGAGCGCGCTCTAGCAGGAAGGCGATCCGCCGTAGGTCCGCGACTGGGTCCCGGGGTTCGGCCACGTTGATAGAGTACGTAGGACGATTCGATTCACCTACTTACCCCGATCCAGTGGTGCAAATTCACCTATGCCCCGGATGGGTGGCGTCGCACTCACGGCGGCGTAGGGAGGCTACGGTGCGAAAGCGAACTGCGCTCAGAGAGGAGCCGCCGTGTTACTGCACCGCGTTGCCCGCCCACTGCTTGGCGTCGTGTCCGTTGTCAACGGCGTGGAGACCCTGATCAACCCCAAGCCGAAGATCGAGGCGACCACGCCTGTGCTGGCAAGGGGCCAGGGAATGATGTTGCCCACCACACAGCCCGTCAATCCCGCGTTGGTCGTACAAGCGGGCGCCACCGTGAAGATCACTGCCGGACTGCTGATGACTCTCGGGTGGGCGCCCCGGATTGCTGCCACGGTGCTCGCTGTGGAGCTGATCCCGAGCACTGTGGCCGAGAACCCGTTCGCGTCCGTCGGCTCGCCGGACACTCGCAAGTCCCGTCAGCAGCACTTCCTGTCCAACTGCGGCCTGCTGGGTGGGCTACTGCTAGCCATCACTGCTCCCGGCGGCAAGCGGTTCAAACACGCCAAGAAGAGTGCCAGGAAGACTGCCAAGAAGCTGGTTCGCAAGGGCCCGCTGAGCTGACGCACCGTTCTGGCATGGAAACATGTCGGATCCTCGTGGCAGGCTCTCGTCGTCGGGCGCGGGTGTCCCGCTGGCCGCCGGGTGCAGGTGTCCCGCTGGGCGTCGCGTGATCGAGCAACACGGGAGGTCACGATGGGTCACGAGGTGCGTGCGGTGGTGGCACGCAGCAAGGGCGCGCCGGTAACAGTGGAGACCGTGCAGGTGCCGGATCCAGGCCCCGGTGAGGCGCTGGTCGCGGTGCAGGCGTGCGGTGTGTGCCACACCGACCTGCACTACCGCGAGGGCGGCATCAATGACGACTTCCCCTTCCTGCTCGGCCATGAGGCCGCTGGTGTGGTGGAGGCCGTGGGTGACGGCGTCGACAACGTGGCGCCCGGTGACTTCGTCATCCTCAACTGGCGCGCGGTCTGCGGTCGCTGCCGCGCATGTCGCCGGGGCAAACCCTGGTACTGCTTTGACACCCATAACGCCGCCCAGCCGATGAGGCTACCTGACGGCACCGCACTGTCTCCGGCTTTGGGTATCGGCGCTTTCCTGGAGAAGACGCTGGTCCACAGCGGCCAGTGCACCAAGGTCAACTCCGCGGTCGCGCCGGAGGTCGCCGGGTTGCTGGGCTGTGGCGTGATGGCCGGACTCGGTGCGGCAATCAATACCGGCGGCATCGCCCGCGGCGACTCGGTGGCCGTCATCGGGTGCGGAGGGGTAGGAGATGCCGCCATCGCCGGCGCCAAGCTGGCCGGCGCGACGACGATCATCGGTGTCGACATCGATCCGCGCAAGCTGCAGTGGGCCGCTGATTTCGGCGCAACGCACACGGTCAACGCCCGGGACTCTGACGTCGTCGAGGCGGTGCAGGCATACACCGGGGGCTTTGGCGCGGACGTCGTGATCGAAGCAGTGGGGCGGCCGGAGACCTGGCGGCAGGCATTCTTCGCTCGCGACCTGGCGGGCACCGTGGTATTGGTCGGGGTGCCCACCCCGGACATGATGGTGCCCGACATCCCGCTGCTGGAGTTTTTCAGCCGGGGCGGGGCGCTCAAGTCGTCGTGGTATGGCGATTGCCTGCCCGAGCGGGACTTTCCGATGCTGGTCGAGCTACACCTGCAGGGGCGGCTACCGCTGGAAAAGTTCGTTTCCGAGACGGTCGGCCTGGACGATGTGGAAACGGCCTTCGAAAAGATGGAGCGAGGCGAGGTGCTGCGCAGCGTCGTGCTCCTGCCAAACTGAGTCCCCCGCGGTCAGTAAGCGATTGACCGCCCCGCGGTCAGTAAGCGATTGACCGCCCCGCGGTCAGTAAGCGATTGACCGCCCCGCGGTCAGTAAGCGATTGACCGCCCCGCGGTCAGTAAGCGATTGACCGCCCCGCGGTCAGTAAGCAGCAACCATCCGCATGGCGGGGACCGTCACCGCGTCCAAGCTCACCGACTCGATCACCCGAGACGGTTCAATCACCCGAGACTCGGTGACGATCGCGGTGACCAGGTCGGCAGGGGTTACGTCGAAAGCGGGGTTAAGGGCACTGGACTCAGCCGGCGCCATCCGCCAACCCCCCACCAGAAGCACCTCGTCAGGGTCCCGGTACTCGATGGTCACCGCTGGACCGGTGGGCGTGTCCGGGTCAAGTGTGGCGGCCGGGGCGGCCACCACGAACGGGATACCGGCCCTGGCCGCAGCTAGCGCCAGCGGGTAGGTGCCCACCTTGTTCACCACGTCATAGTTGGCGGCGATCCGGTCCGCTCCGACGATGACGGCGTCTACCTGCCCGCTGGCGATAAGCCCAGGACCCGCAGAATCGACCACTACCTGATGCGGCACCCTCAGCCGGGCAAGTTCGACCGCGGTAATTCGGGAACCTTCCAGCAGCGGGCGAGTCTCGCCCACCATCACCATCCGGATGAGTGAATCGGCGTGCAGTGCCCGGACGACGCCGAGTGCGGTGCCCCACTCCACGCAGGCCAGCGCGCCCGCATTGCAGTGCGTGTGCAGCGCCATCGGCCGGTCACCGACGTAACTGCGAAGCAGGGCGGCACCGAGCCGGGACAGCGTTGCGCAAGCCCGCACGTCGGCCTCCACCAGAGCCTGCGCGGCGTTCAGCACCGCGGCTGGCCCCTGAGGCACCGCGGGTAACACCTGCTGCACCGCCCAGTTCAAGTGTGCCGCGGTGGGGTGGGCGTCGGCGATGTGAAGGGCGTCGACCCGCACGGCGTCGGGTTCGTAGCCCTGTTCTGCCGACCGCGTTGCGACGAGGGCAACGCCGAGAGCGCCCAGTGCGCCCAACGCGGGTGCGCCACGCACCACCAACCGGTGGATCGCGTCCACCACGTCGTTGACGGTATGCAGCGCCACCCGCCGCTGGTGGGGCAGGGCGGTCTGGTCAATCACATCGACGTGTCCGTCGACCCATTCGATGGTGCGCATGGATACCTTGCTCCCGGGTTCGGCCTGCGGGCAACCTACGCGCCGGGAAGCAGCCCGCGCACCGCTTAACGGATGACCCTTGCCCGGAGAGGTATCAACGTTGAGTAATCGCCGTATACTCCTGTTCGGAGTGCCCGGTGTAGACCTGGCGCGGCCTGCAGATCTTGGTTGCCGGATCGCTGATCATCTCGCGCCAGTGCGCGATCCATCCTGGTAACCGCCCTAGTGCGAAGAGAACCGTGAACATCTTGGTCGGGAAGCCCATCGCCCGATAGATCAGGCCAGTGTAGAAGTCGACGTTGGGGTAGAGCTTGCGCTCGATGAAGTAGTCGTCCGCCAGCGCCTTGGCCTCCAGCGTCAGGGCGATGTCAAGCAGCGGGTCGTTGACCCCCAGCCGGTGCAGGATCTCATCCGCCGTCTTCTTGACGATCTTTGCGCGCGGGTCGTAGTGCTTGTAGACCCGATGCCCGAAGCCCATCAAGCGCGCCCCGTTGGAGTGGTCCTTCACCTTTCTGACGAAGGCCTCCACGTCACTCCCGTCGATACGGATCTGCTCGAGCATCTCCAGCACCGACTGGTTCGCTCCACCGTGTAAGGGGCCGAACAGCGCATTGATCCCCGCCGAGATCGAGGCGAACAGGTTGGCCTGCGTGGACCCAACCATCCGCACGGTGGACGTCGAGCAGTTTTGCTCATGGTCGGCATGCAGCAGGAACAGCAACTCCAGCGCGTCGGCCACCACCGGATCGACCTCATAGGGTTCCGTAGGCAGCCCGAAGGTCATCCGTAGGAAATTGTGCACCAGGCTCAGGGAGTTGTCCGGGTAGAGAAACGGCTGACCGATCGACTTCTTGTAGGCGTAAGCCGCGATGGTGGGCAGCTTGGCCAGCAGCCGCACGGTGGAAATCTCCACTTGGTCATGGTCGAACGGGTTGAGGCTGTCCTGATAGAAGGTGGATAGCGCAGACACCGCGCTGGAGAGCACCGGCATCGGATGGGCGTCCCGCGGGAAGCCGTCGAAGAAACGTTTGAGGTCCTCATGCAGCAGGGTGTGTATGCGGATCGCCTCGGTGAAGCTCTCCAGCTGACCGCTGGTGGGCAGATACCCGTAGATCAGCAGGTAGCTGGTCTCCAGGAACGTCGAACGTTCAGCCAGCACCTCGATCGGATAACCACGGTAGCGCAGCACGCCCGCGTCACCGTCGATGTAGGTGATCTCCGATGTGCACTCGGCGGTGTTCACGAATCCCGGGTCGAGGGTGACCATCCCAGTGTTGGCACGGAGCGTGCCCAGGCTAATCCCAGGCGTACCCTGAGTAGCCATGGTGATCGGCATCCGGTGTTGGCCGCCCGGGTAACACAGGGTCGCGGCTTGCTCGTCACGACCGTTGCTGGACGGTCGAACCGACATCTTGGACGCGGTGGCGTCAGCCATGGCGGTCCCTTTCATTCCTTGGAGCACGCGCAACGCTGCGCTAGCCGGTCGGGCAGCGCAGCGGCACACCTCCGGCGACGACGACACCTCCCAAAGTAGCCGGCTGGAGGGGGTCTCACTCGCGGGACAGCTTCACCGGGTCGAATTCGACCTCTCCCACGAACAGCCGGTTGACCAGCCAGAGCAGAACCCCGACCGCCAGCAATACGCCTGCGAGCAGGTAGTTGCCAGGCTCGCGGCCGGACAGCGGGGTTGCCAGGAAGGCGCACAACAGCGCCCCGAGCCATGGGGTCCAGGTTGGGGCACGGAAGTGCTCGTGTTCGACGGTCTCCCTGCGCAGCACCAGGCAGGCGATGTTAACCAGGGCAAAGACGGCCAGTAACAGCAGCGACGTAGTGCCCGCCAAGCCGGCCAGCGGCACAAAGCCGACCAGGACCACGGCGATCGCACTGGTGAACAAGATCGATACCCACGGGGTACGCCGGGTCGGGTGCACCGAGCCCAAACCCCGCGGGATGATCCGCTCGCCGGCCATGCCATAAACCAGCCTGCTGGCCATCAGCATGTTGATCAGCGCCGAGTTGATCACCGCGAAGAGCCCGATGACGGCGAACAGGCCCAGCGGGAATTCGGGTGCGCCGACCCTGACGACCTCGAGCAGGGCGCCACTCTGTAGGGCAGCCAGCCGGTCGGCGGGTACCAGTAGCGACGAGGTGACTGCGACCAGTACGTAGATCAGCCCCGCGGCGCCCATACCGAGCAGCATCGCCCGCGGGAAGATCTTGGCCGGTGCCTTGCATTCCTCGGCCATGTTCACCGAATCCTCAAAACCGACCATCGCAAAGAAGGCCAGCGCGGTGGCCGAGGTGATCGCCAGCAGCACACCAGAATCTGAGGTGCCGATCTGGGTGAGCCTGCCCGGCTCGCCTTGGCCCGAGCCAACCGCATAAACCCCGATCGCAATGATGATCAGCAGACCCAACAGCTCAATGCAGGTAAGCGCCACGTTGGCCTTGACCGACTCGCCGACGCCCCGGAAGTTGATCAGGGCCAGCAGCACGATGAAGGTGATCGCGACCGCCCAGACAGGCAGCGTGATGAACTCCTTGAGGTACGTACTGCCGAACGCCACGGCCGCTGTGGAAGCACTGGTGATGCCCGAGCTCATCACGGCGAAAGCGACGATAAAGGTCAGGAACGGGATCCCGAACGCCCGGTTGGCATACAGCGCGGCTCCGGCTGCCCTGGGGTACTTGCCGACCAGCTCCAGATAGCTGAACGCGGTGAGGAAAGCAACCAGGAAGGCGCCGGCGAACGGCACCCACAAGGCGCCCCCGATCTGCCCCGCCACGCTGCCGGTCAGCGCGTAGATTCCGGTGCCCAGGATGTCACCGATCACGAAAAAGAACAGCAGCTTTGGCCCCATGACCCTTTTGAGCTCGGTGTGAACCTCACCACCCGGAGCTGCACCCCGCGCCGTCATCTCGCTCATGGCATGCAGTGTGGCGGGCGCCGGGCGGGGAGTCACGCACCGAGGAAGCGCGGTGCCGTCACGGGGCCAGGCGCTGAACCGCCCACTCGCCGTCGTCGTCTATGCGATAGCGCAGTCGGTCGTGCATCCGGTTCGGCCTGCCTTGCCAGAACTCCACGCTCACCGGTCGGATCCGCACCCCGCCCCAGTGCGCCGGCAATGGCACCTGCTCGGCGTTGGCGAACCGGGCAGCAGCTTGCTCCAGCGCCACGTCCAGCGCTCGCCGGTCGGGCACCACGGTGGACTGCGCGGAGGCCCATGCCGCCAGCTGGGCACCTCGCGGGCGGGTATTCCAGTAGGCCGTGCTCTCCTCCGGGGTGACGACCTCGATCGGCCCCCGAAGATGCGCCTGACGATGCAGCGCAACCCAGGGAAATGTCGCCGCGGCGAACCCGGTGGTGTTGAGATCGTGCATCTTGGCGGAGGTGTAGTTGGTGTAGAACACCACACCGTGCGGATCGAGGCCCCTGGCTAGCACGGCCCGGGAGCTGGGCAGCCCATCGCCGTTCACGGTGGCCAGCACCATCGCGTTGGGCTCGGGAAGACCGGCGGCCACGGCGTCGTCGAGCCACCCTGCTAGCTGCTCGTACCACGTGTCAGCTATGTCGGCTTCGTCCATTACCCTGTCAGGGTACTCAACTCGCATCCGCACCAGTTCAGCAGTCCAAACCCCTCGTTGCGTCCATCTAGCCGCCACGCCGCACGCTCCCCCTTGTCTCGGCAACCAACGTCGCCTTGTCGGTACAGGAAACTTCACATTGCCTCAGAGTGGTCATTGGGTGCACTGTTAGTCAGCCCGCGCGGCGCCGCAGTGCGGCGTGTGCCCACCCGCTGGCCAGTCAGCGACCCGCGCGTGCCCAGGACAGGGCGCTATCGCGCGAGGAGGACGGCGTGGTTGTGTTGAACGGGCTGGTGGCCAGCACCACCGATTTCAAGCCGGGGCTGGAGGGCGTGGTCGCCGTCCACACCGAGATCGCCGAACCGGATAGAGACGGTGGAGCGCTGCGCTATCGCGGCGTGGACATCGAGGATCTTGCCGGTCACGTGACCTTCGGCGATGTGTGGGCGTTGCTGACCGACGGACGGTTCGGGCACGGACTGCCACCCGCCGAACCCTTCCCACTGCCGGTGCACAGTGGTGACGTCCGGGTCGACGTGCAAGCTGCGCTGGCGATGCTCGCCCCGATCTGGGGCTACCGCCCGCTGCTGGACAGCTCCGATGCGCAGGCCCGCGCAGAGCTGGCCCGCGCGTCGGTGATGGCGCTGTCCTACGTGGCGCAGTCCGCCCGCGGGATCCACCAGCCGGCTGTCCCGCAGCATCGGATCGACCAGTGCACCACCATCACCGAGCGTTTCATGACCCGGTGGCGCGGCGACCCGGACCCGGCGCACGTCAAGGCGGTGGACGCCTACTGGGTGTCGGCTGCTGAGCACGGGCTCAATGCCTCGACCTTCACCGCTCGGGTGATTGCCTCCACTGGTGCTGATGTCGCGGCCTGCCTGTCCGGGGCGATCGGCGCGATGTCCGGCCCCCTACACGGTGGTGCGCCGGCCCGGGTGCTGCCAATGATCGAGGAGGTGGAGCGCACCGGTAATGCCACCACGGTCGTCCGCAAGGTGCTGGATCGCGGTGAGCGGCTGATGGGATTTGGCCACCGGGTGTACCGGGCCAAGGACCCGCGAGCCCGCGTACTGCGCCGGATCTGTAAGGAGCTCGGTGCGCCACGCCACGACGTGGCGGAGGCGCTGGAGCAGGCCGCGCTGACCGAGCTGGCTAACCGGCGGCCGGATCGGGTGATCGAGACCAACGTCGAGTTCTGGGCCGCGGTGATCCTCGACTTCGCGCAGGTCCCACCGCACATGATGCCGGGGATGTTCACCTGCGCGCGCACCGCGGGCTGGTGCGCGCACATCATGGAGCAGAAACGCACCGGCAGGCTGGTTCGTCCAATGGCTCAATACGTCGGACCTGGGCCACGGCGTCCGCAAGACGTGGCGGGCTGGGACGAGATCAGACGTCCCTGAGCTTGTCCTGGTGTTGAGCGGGTCACTTCCGGAGCACGTACCGGGCGAACAGTTGGCTCTGCGACTCCAGCAGCCACACCAAGTCGAGGCCGACCGGTTCGGCCAGCGGTGCCCGGTCAACGATGGACAGCGACCCAGCGCTGCCGGCCAGTGCGGGCGCGATAGCCAGAAACAGCTCATCGATCAGGCCGGCAGGAAGCAGCGACGTGTTCAGATTCGGGCCGCCCTCACACAGCACCGAGCGCACGCCATGCTCGGTGCGCAACCGGGCCAGCATCACGGATAGGTCCACCTCCTCGCCCGAGGCCGGGCGTAGGTAGCTGACCGCAGCCGCACACCCCGACAGCTCAGCGTCGCTGGCGGTGAGCACGACCACATGAGAGTGTGGGTCGGCCAGCAGTGGCAGGTCCGGCGTTAGGTTGAGCCGGTGACTCACGACGATGGCGAGCGGGTCGGGTGCCAGCCCCCGGGCGACGCGGCGCTCCCGGCGCTGTGGGTCACGGACCAGCCGCCCGTACCGCTCGGTGCGTACCGTGCCGGCACCGACCATGACTGCATCGACGTGCGCCCGCAATTCGTGGAATAGCTGTCGGTCCGCGGGGTTGCTGATGGGGGCGGTGCGGTGCGCCACCGCGGCCGCCCCATCGGCGGTGGCCACCATGTTGAGCACCACGTACGGACGGTGATCGGGGGCCAGATCAGCCAGCGCAAGCCCCTCCAAGGCCTCAACGGCGGTAACTATCCCGGGCTCCGGCAACAACCGCCGCAACGCAACCGCGGTCACGCTGGGTGTCCCGGTTCGATGCGCTTTACTTGGTCGAACGTGAGATACGACTCGGTGCCGTCCCAGTGGGCCGCGACAGGCTCAAGCAGGAAACCGACGTGGTCGCCCAGATCGAGCTGCTCGAGCACCCGCCCCACAAACCAGTTCCCGCACTCCTGCAGAATCGGCAGCCCGCCCGGGCCCGGCTGCCAGGCGCAGCGGGCGAACTTGTCCACGTCGTCACCGCTGTCGCCGCCAAATAGCTGCGCCAACGCCTCGGCGTGCCGTGGCAGGAAGTGCACAGCCACCAAGTCGGAGTCAGTCGCCACCCGGTAGGTGTGGTTCTTGCGCGACAGGCAGACCAGGAAGCGCGGCGGGTCGATGCTGGTCTGGCAGCCGAACCCGACCAGGCAACCAGCCTGCTCATCGCCAGCACGGACGGTGACGATGAACATCGAGTAATCGAGTTTCCCGACAAGCTCACCGAAAGTGCCCCGGACGTCCACAGCGATCAACCTACCGGCGTGCCAACCCGGCGATCGTGATGCATCACGGTCAGGTCGCTCACCCGCCCAGCCACTCTGTCAGTGTGTCGCGCATTGCGAGGGCTGCGCCCTCGTCGAGGATGATCACGCAGGAACCATCGACATGCGGGTCGAGCACGATCTCACCGTTGACCTTGCTCAGGCGCAGGTTGCAGTAACCACGGCAGCCGCGATGAGTCTGGCAGGTGGCGGCGATTGTTCGGTGTGGCATCGACGTCTGGCCCCCATTCTTCAGCCCCCACAGGGCTGGGTTCACAGCGGTGCTCCTCGGTCTGTAGTGGAAGGCGACGGCTCCGTCCGGCTCCGGAGAACACGCGGGGTGGTTGGCACCGGGACGGGCGGCGTCGCAGCGTTCGTTCCGGTGCCGTACGAGCGAGCGTGCGCTCTCTGCACCGATGTCGGGATGTCATCGAGACGGCATGCACGGTCTTCTTGGTGGCTTCTTGCCGGCACGTGTCACTAGTCCGGTTAACGGTCAATCCACAGCGCTGTACAACCGTCACAACCAATTACTCTGATCTGCCTGCTGGGGAGTCGATGCCTGGAGGTGTTTGATGGCCGAAGCGCCGACGCTGCTTAAGGTGCTCCTGACTGAGCGCCACATGCAGCCCCACCCGTCTTCTGTCGTGAGTATGAGAGGACCGCTCGACGTATTGATCCGGCTCTGGTCGCAACGGCGCCAGGTCGTGAGCAGTACCAGCGGTGGCTATCCGGTCGGGTCAAGACTAAGCCGCATCCCAACCACTGCCGGGTCTTGGTACGCATGTTTCCAGGACGGACGGTGTTGGAGCTGTTCAGCCCGTACAGCTCACCCGAGGAGGGTGAGGTACTAAATGAGGAGAGTGCCACGAAAAGACGACGTCTATCCGAGTTCGGCGGGGCAGCGATAGCGGGGGCCCTGTTTGACCGGCTGTGGACTGAACCGGCTCGAATGCACGAGGCACTGGACACGACCACCGTCAGCCCAGCGCGGCTGGCCGATCTGCAAAGAGAAGCAGCAGGCCTGGGTGTGCGGGTCGTGCGGGTACCACCAACAACGCTTATTGATGAGACGTTGATGCATTTCCGCGAGACGCGCAAGCTGACAACGAAGAAGCAGAAGCTGCCTCCCGCTATTGCGTGGCTGTGGGGTTTCAAAGCCAAAGCCCATGCCATGCTTGGAGACGGTGACTCATTTGATTTCGCGATAAGCAAGGCCCATAAAGCATTGAACTCCTCCCCCGGCGACCTGGTGCAGCCCGGAATATTCTCCTTTTTACCTGAAAAGTTGGCGTTCTACGAGGCGCGTGGACTAGTCGAACTAGGACGCAAGGAGGAAGCTTTAGCGGCAGCCGAACGCGCAATTATCCTCTATGATTTCAGTGAGACGACAGAACCGGCATTGGTCAGGTTCGAGCAGGCGAGCGCTTTTGTGCAAGCGGGCGAGATTCAGGAAGCCTGCCGCGTGGCGGCCAGCGCTGTGCTTGACCAGCATACCTATCACGGTATCACCGTGGTTATGCGCGCCAAGGAGTTCGACCGGCTGCTTGGCCCGTCGAACTGCGCAGGTGCACACGACTGGCGCGAACTGCTTGCTTCCCTTCGATCACCGCAACTGGCTCTCGCTACGGCCACTGAGGAATCCAGCTGATGTCGAACGAACGAACACTTCTTGAACAGTATGTGCGGGCTGGGAAACTAATGCAGCTCGCCAGCTTAAACAGTGACGGCTCGCCTGTGGTCTGTAACGTCTGATACGATGCTCATTTCGCGCCTGACATTCTTCGCTTTATCTCTCGATATGACCGCCAGCACAGTCAGAACGTCCGCATCGACGGCCGGGTCGGTGGCAGTATTATCGCTATACCGCTGGAGGGCCTGGGGCAGACCGCACGTGGCGTTACGTTTACCGGAGTCGCGCGTGAGCTATCGACCTGCGGGGTCGATGAAGAAGTGGCAGCCTTTGTGGCACACTGGCCTCGTGCAGAAGTAGCTTTGGATCCAGGCAAACTTGCGCGCGGCGAGACAGCTACTCGCCTCTATGAAATCACGGTTTTCGAGTGGGTTCTCTTTGACGAGGCGAATTTTCCCGAGCAGCCACGGCGGGTTATCAAGGCTGCTAGCAAGGGCAGCGGTGAGGACAAGGGTGGCGAGTACAACAAATGATCGCCGGGCAACGGGACTTGGCGGTTTGCCTGAGTGACTTCCTCACCGACGAGCGGACGGCTGCGTTCGATGCGACCCCGCGCCACCCTACGATCGGATCATCTCCACCGCAGCCGTCGAGTCGGTCACCGCGGTCTGTCCGGCCGAAGTCACCAGCAATGAGCACGGCGAGTTCACGATCAGCTTGTTCCTGACCGACGTCCATAGCCTGCGACGACGGGCAGCCTGAGAGGCGGCCGAATCTCTCGGTTGTCCACGTCCTGGTCGAGGACGATGACGCACGAACCAGCGACGTATGGATGGACCGCTGGTGTGGAACTCGGCAAGCGCGAAGCCCTGGGTGCGGCATGGGTAGGGTGGAAAGATGGAGCATGTATTGGCCGGTAAGGTGCGGGACCTGTATTCGCTCGATGGTGACATCCTGCTCGTCGCGTCGGATCGGATCTCGGTGTACGACGTGGTGCTACCGACGGCCATTCCGGATAAGGGTGCGCTGCTCACGCAACTGTCGGTTTGGTGGTTTCACAGACTTAGAGATGTGACACCCAATCATCTGATTTCCGCCACTGACGTGCCGCCCGAGTTCACCGCCAGGGCGATCCGCTGCACCCCGCTGCAAATGATCCCGGTGGAGTGCATCGCCCGCGGCTACCTCGCCGGCCTGGGGCTGCGCGAGTACGAGAAGTTTGGCACCGTGTCGGGGGTGGCGTTGCCTGCGGGGCTGGTCTCCGGAAGTCGACTACCCGAGCCGATCTTCACTCCGACCACTAAATCCAGCAGTGGGCACGACGAATTCATCACCTTCGACGACGTGGCACGCGAAATCGGAGAAGATACTGCGCGACGCCTCCGTAGCTTGACCCTTGATCTCTACACAGCAGCAGCAGAGCATGCACTGAACAACGGCATCATCGTCGCGGACACGAAATTCGAGTTCGGCTGGAACGCTTCCGGACAATTGACGCTTGGAGACGAAGCGGTGACGTCGGATTCATCGCGTTTCTGGCTCGCCGAGAGCTGGCGACCCGGCCAGGAGCAGCACGCGTTGGACAAGCAGTTCGTCCGAGACTGGGCGGTCGGCACCGGATGGGACCGCGAACCACCAGGTCCGGCCATTCCCCCCGCGATCGTGGCGGAAACGCGGCGGCGGTACATCGAGGCCTATGAACGCATCACCGGAGCCTCGTGGTCATCCTAAGCCTGGGTGTGTCAGGGTCTGGGGTATGACGCAGACCGCGCAGCTGACCATCCCCGCCGAACTGAAACCCGCCGACGGCCGGTTCGGGTGCGGTCCGTCGAAGGTCCGTCCCGAGCAACTGGCCGCGCTGGCCGCCGAAGGCGCCTCGGTGATGGGCACCTCGCACCGGCAGATGCCTGTGAAGTCGCTGGTGGGGCGGATCCGGTCGGGGTTGCACGAACTGTTCTCGCTGCCTGAGAGCTACCAGGTGGTACTCGGCAACGGTGGCACTACCGCATTCTGGGATGCCGCCGCCTTAGGCCTGGCCCGGGAACGCTCACTGCACTTGAGCTATGGCGAGTTCTCCGCCAAGTTCGCCGCCGTCACCAAGCGCGCCCCGTTTCTGGCTGAGCCGGTGGTGATCTCCGCCCCGCCGGGGGATGCGCCTCAGCCGGTCGCCGATCCGTCCTGTGACCTGATCTGCTGGGCGCACAACGAAACCTCAACCGGAGTGATGGTGCCGGTGTGTCGGCCGACCAGCTCGCAACACGCACTGGTGGCGATCGACGCGACCAGCGGCGCCGGCGGCCTGCCGGTCCGGGCCATCGACGCCGACGTTTACTACTTCGCGCCGCAGAAGTCCTTCGCCTCCGACGGCGGATTGTGGATCGCGCTGCTCAGCCCGGCCGCGCTGGAACGGATCGCTGAGATCGGCTCGTCCGGCCGGTGGATGCCGGAGTTCCTCTCGCTGAGCACCGCGCTGGACAACAGCCTCAAAGACCAGACCTACAACACCCCGGCGGTCGCGACGCTGCTGCTGCTGGTGGATCAGATCGAGTGGATGCTGGCCCACGGCGGGCTGGACTGGTGTGTCGCGCGCACCACCGATTCCTCCTCGCGGCTGTACTCCTGGGCCCAAACCTCGCAGTACGCGACGCCCTTCGTCACCGATCCCGCCAAACGGTCGCTGGTGGTGGGCACGGTGGATTTTGCCGACAGCGTCAACGCCACTGCCGTCGCTGCTGTGTTACGGGCCAACGGCATTGTGGACACCGAGCCTTACCGTAAGCTTGGCCGCAATCAGCTGCGAATTGGGATGTTCCCGGCCATCGATCCGGACGACGTCTCCGCGCTCACCGAGTGCATTGACTGGGTGGTCGAGCGGGTCGGGTGAGGGCCCCGGCGGCGGCGCGCCTCCCCCGGGGCGGCCGAACACCGGCCTACGGTGGCAGGTAGTTGACGTGGAGGTCGTGGATGCGCGCGCTGCGGGTGGTCGGTCTGGGGACCGACGGCCGCACGGTCATCCTGGAGACGGTGACGCAGCGGCCCGGTGAGCGTCGGGAGCGGTTCACCCTGCCTGTGGACGACAATCTGCAGGCAGCGGTACGGGGGGACCTCTCCCGCCTGGACCAGATCGAGATCGAGCTGGAGAGCCAGATGCGACCCCGTGAGATCCAGGCCCGGATCAGGGCCGGAGCGTCGGTCGAGCAGGTGGCCGCCGCGGCCGGCGTGCCCAGCCAGCGAATCGAGCGGTTCGCCTATCCGGTGCTGCTGGAGCGATCCCGCATTGCCCAGCTGGCCCAGCAGGCTCACCCGGTGCGTGCCGACGGCCCCGATGTGCGCACCTTGGAAGAGGTCGTCATTGACGCTTTTCGGCGGCGGGGTCACGACTTCGGCGCCGTGACGTGGGACGCCTGGCGCGGGGAGAACGGCAAGTGGATTATTCAGTTGCGCTGGCGGGCTGGTCGTTCAGATAACCGGGCACAGTGGACGTTTCAACCGGGCGCGCACGGCGGCACCGTCACCGCGATTGACGAGCACGCCACCGCTCTGACCGATCCGCAACCAGCTGCCCAACTGCGCACAGTGCCGCTGGTGGCCGAGGAGACGCTCAATGCCCGTGCGGTGCCCGACGATGGACCGGCGTACCGCCCAACCGACCCCCCACCCAAGCGGCCCCGCAAGGACCGCACGACCATCCCCTCATGGGAAGACGTCCTCCTCGGCGTCCGCTCACCGGATAACTGACCTCTCGCATTCACCGGGCTCAGCGGGATTATCGGGGCGTCAATAGCCCGCTGAGCCTGCTGAATGCGCTTGGGGCAGGCGCGAAAATCGGGTGCCGCGGTAGCAAGGCGCGGTTAGCGTGCGGGGGCGATGAATCCCCACCAACAAACGTCCCTGGTTGTGCTGCGCCGGTTGGGGCCCTATGTCCGGCCCGTGCGCGGCCGGCTGCTGGGCTCGGGCGCGGCGGCGCTGGGAGCGATGCTGGCCGGGCTGGGAATCCCGCTGCTGATCCAGCGCATTGTCGACGGCCCGCTCGCTACTGGGGATCGTCGGGCCTTGGTGCTGCTGTGTGCCGGGGTGCTTGCACTGGGGCTGGTCGAGGCTGGGCTGATCTATCTACGCCGGCAGCTCGTAGCCCGCCCGACCACGGACATCGAGAAACGCATGCGGGCCGACCTCTATCACCACCTGCAGCGCCTGCCGGTGGCGTTCCACGACCGCTGGCCCTCCGGGCAACTGTTGTCCCGCGCGATCAGTGACCTGACCACGATCCGACGGTTCGTCGCGTTCTCCGGCCTCTTCCTGGTGATCAATGTACTGACCGTGCTGGCCGGGCTAGTCATGCTGCTGGTGATCGACACGCCGCTCGGGATACTTGCCGTGCTCATGGCGGTGCCACTGGTGGTGCTGTGCCGGCGCTACGAGCGATGCTACGAGCGAGCCGCGCGGCGCGCGCAGGATCAGGTGGGCGACCTGGCCACCACCGTAGAGGAGTCCACGCTGGGCATCCGGGTGCTGAAGTCCTTCGGCCGCGGTCCCCAAGCCACCCGGATCTTCCTGACCAAGGCCCGCGAGCTGCGCCGGACCGAGCTGACCAAGGTGCGGCTGCTCGCCGCACTCTGGTCGTTGAT
Source organism: Actinomycetota bacterium (assembly GCA_030860695.1). Classification (GTDB taxonomy): domain Bacteria; phylum Actinomycetota; class Actinomycetes; order Mycobacteriales; family Pseudonocardiaceae. The sequence continues at coordinate 5,722 of JALZHU010000025.1, read as the reverse complement.
CATTGTGCTGCCGGAGCTCACGCTGGCCGCGATGCTCGCCGTCGGCGGGTACGCGGTGGCGGCCGGAACGCTGTCCCTGGGCACCGTCGTCGGGGCGGTCACCATTTTCAGCTTCCTACGCTGGCCGATGGATTCGCTGGGTTGGCTACTAGCCGAAACCGGCAGCGCCACCGCGGCCACCGCCCGGTATTGGGAAGTCCGTGACACCGTCGCAGCAGTGGCCGATCCGCCACGGCCTCGGTCACCGGCTCGTCCGGTGCGCGGTGCGCTGCTGCTCGAAGGGGTGCGCTTTCGCTACCCGGGCGCCGACACCGAGGTGCTACGCGGGGTGGACCTCGAGGTCCGGCCGGGCGAGACGGTGGCGCTGGTAGGTGCCACCGGCAGCGGCAAGACCACCCTGACCGCTCTGGTTCCGCGGCTGGCTGACGTCACCGGCGGCCGGATCCTGGTCGACGGGGTTGACGTGCGGGAGCTGGCGCTGTCGGAACTGCGCACGATTGTGGCGACGGCCTTCGAGGACCCGGTGCTGTTTTCTGCGTCGGTACGGGAAAACGTGGCACTGGGCGCACCGGAGGCCACCGACGACGACGTGCGCCGCGCGCTGCGGGTGGCGCGCGCCGAGGAGTTCGTCGACGCGCTGCCCTGGGGCCTGGATACCCGGATCGGCGAGCAGGGCCTGACACTGTCCGGGGGGCAACGGCAGCGGCTGGCGTTGGCCCGCGCGGTGCTCGGGGATCCCGCGGTGCTGGTGCTCGACGACCCGCTGTCCGCGCTGGACGTGCACACCGAAGCCGAGGTCGAGGCGGCCCTGCGCCAGGTCCTGCGGTCGGTGACGGCCCTGGTGGTGGCCCACCGGCCATCCACGGTGCAGCTCGCTGATCGGGTGGCGCTACTCGCCGGTGGCCGGATCGAAGCGGTCGGCACCCACTCCGAGCTGCTGGCCGAGGTGCCCGAGTACCGGCTGCTACTGTCCACGTTGGACGACGTGGCGGTGGTCCGATGACGGAATCCTGGCGGGGCGTCGCCACCGAGGATCTCGACGAGATCGACACCGTTACCGGGGTCCGGCTGGCCGCCCGGTCCCGCCGCTTGCTTGGTTCGCTGCTACGCCCGCACCTGCGCGCGGTGTGCGTCGCGCTCGGGCTGCTCATCGCCGACCAGATCGCCCTGCTGGCCGGCCCGCTGCTGATCGCCGCGGCGATCGACCGTGGCATTCCGGCGGCGCTGGACGGTCGACCCGGACCGCTGGCCTGGTGCGTCGCCGGGTACGCGATGGCCGGGTTAGCCGACGCGCTAGCCGTCCGGGCGTTCCTGCGGCTGTCGGGCAGGATCGGCCAAGACGTACTAGTTGACCTGCGCGAACGAGTGTTCGGGCAGGTCCAGCGGCTGTCGCTGGCCTTCCACGAGCGCTACACGTCGGGCCGGGTGATCTCCCGGCTGACCAGCGACCTGGACTCCCTGCAGGACTTGCTGGACCGTGGGCTGGATGGGTTTTTCATCTCGCTGCTGTCGATCGTCGGCATCGGCGCGGTGCTGCTGGTGCTGGACACGCCGCTCGCACTGGTAGCGCTGGCCGGTTTCGTCCCACTTGGCCTGCTCACCCGCTGGTACCAACAGCGCTCGCAGCACACCTACCGCCGCACCCGCACCTGGATTGCCCGGGTGATCGTGCAGTTCGTCGAGACGATGAACGGGATGCGGGCCGTGCAGGCGTTTCGTCGCGAGCGGCGCAACGCCGCGATTATGGACGAGCTCAACAGCCGGTTCGCCGACGCGGATACCGAGGCGTTCTTCCTGATTGCCCGGTTCACGTCGACCATTCAGCTGGTCGGCAACGCGTCAGTGGCGATGATCCTGCTGCTCGGCGGCCTGCGGGTGCTCGAAGGCACCCTGGCGCTGGGCGTCCTCGCGGCATTCGTGCTTTACCTGGGCCGGTTCTACGATCCGCTTGACGAGCTGGCTATGTTCGCTAATTCCTACTCCGCGGCGGCCGCGGCGCTGGAAAAGATTTCTGGGGTGCTCGAGGAGCGTCCTACCGTCGGCGACCCGGTCCAGCCGGTGGCGCTACCCGTCCCGGTACGCGGCGAGGTGGTCTTCGACCGGGTGCGCTTTTCCTATGGCGGCCCGGAGCCGATTCTCGACCCTGCAAGCAGGTCTTCGGTGGTGCTGCCGCAGCTAGAGCTGGTGGTGCCCGCTGGCCAGACCGTTGCCCTGGTCGGCCCAACTGGGGCGGGCAAGTCGACGGTGGCCAAGCTGCTGGCACGGTTCTACGACCCGGTGGCGGGCGCCGTGCGGCTGGACGGGGTCGACCTGCGCTCGGTGGCCGACGCCGACCTGCGCCGCGCGGTGGTGATGGTGACCCAGGAATCGTTCCTGTTCTCCGGATCGGTGGCCGACAACATCGCGTTGGGATCTCTATCGGCATCCCGTTCGGACGTGGTAGCCGCTGCCCGGGCCGTGGGCGCCGACGAATTCATCACCATGCTGCCCGACGGCTACGACACCGATGTGCGCAAACGCGGCGCGCGGTTGTCCGCTGGGCAGCGGCAGTTGGTGTCGTTTGCGCGGGCCCTGCTTGCTGATCCTGCGGTGCTGGTGCTTGACGAGGCCACCTCCTCGTTAGACATCCCGTCCGAGCAGGCTGTGCAGGCCGCGCTGACCACCGTGCTCGCCGGCCGCACTGCGCTGATCATCGCGCATCGGCTGTCCACCGTGCTGATCGCCGACCGGGTGTTGGTGCTCTCCGACGGCGTGGTGATCGAGGACGGTCCCCCGGCGCAGCTGATCGCCGGAACGGGCCCATTTGCTGACCTTCACACCGCCTGGCGCACTGCACTCGCCTAAATCGTGACCTCTTCCCGCCTTCTGGGAACAGTCCCTAGAATGCAGATGCGGGTTAGCCCAGCAGGGACAGCAGGAGCGCGATCCAGGTCAGCAGGATGCCTGCCGCGGTGCCGTAGGCCACCCACCGCCATATCGGGGTCGCCCGAGCCAGCCATATCGACGGCGCTAGCCCGGCGGCTACCAGCAGGTTCGCCAGCACGACGAACCAGGGCCCGTTGGAGGCCAGTGCTTGGGACAGGCCGAGCAGCGCAATTGCGACGATCCCTGCTGCCATCGCACTGACGGTGAGGCCTGTTCCCCACGGCGTTGGCTCGCCAGGCTGCATACCTGCACCGTCGCGGTTCACGTCGAGCACTCTAAACGCCGCTACTCTCACACTCCGGTACTCACGCCGGTACGCTCGACGTGGCTACTCTTCAGACACGGCGCACGCTCGCGAAGGCGATCGCGGCGGTGGTGGCGACGTTGAGCGAGTCCACCCCGGACGCCATGGGGATGCGCACTGCGAGGTCCGCTGCGGCCAATGCTTCGGCGGACAGCCCCCAGCCCTCGGCACCCAGCAACCAGGCCACCCGGCCAGCGCCCACCCCCGCCTCAGGCAATGGCACGGCATCCGTCGCAGGGGTCAGCGCCGCGATCCGAAAACCAGCCGACCGCAGCGCCTTCAGATCTCCGGTCCAGCGGCTCAGCGAGGCAAACGGCACGTGAAGCACATACCCCATGGACACCCGCACGCTGCGCCGATACAACGGGTCGGCGCAGCCCGGGCCGAGCAGAACGGCATCTACCCCAAGGGCCGCCGCATTGCGAAACAACCCGCCCAGGTTCTCGTGGTCGTTAACGCCCTCAAGCACCGCGAGGTGGTGTGACCGGGCGACCAACTCCGCCACCCGTGGCACCGGCGCCCGGTCCGCAGTCGCCAGCACGCCGCGGTTGAGGTGGAAGCCGACCACCTGTGCCATGAGCTTGGCCGACCCGGCGTAACAGGGTACGGCGACGTCGGCGGCGAGCTGGGCGACCTTCGCTGGCACGCCAAACACGGCTCTCGGCGGGTACGGTGAGTCCAGTAGCCGGCGGACCACGGTGACACCCTCGGCGATCACCAGGCCTCGCCCGCCGGGGCGGTCCGGGCGACGGTCGGCGACGGTGAGGTCACGGAAATCGGCCAGCCGGGGGTCATCCGCGTCGCGCACCTCGACGATGTCGCCCACACTGTCAGTCTCGCAAGGGGTCTCATTGCCGGCTCAGCCTGCGTGCGCAAAGGCCAACCCACCAGTTCGGCGGCTGGTCACGGCTCGCGGCGCTATGTCACGGTGAGCGCGGGTGCGGGAGGGCGAATGGGCAAGAGCGCGATCGACGCGGTCCACACCAAGCAGGACCTGAAGCGTTACCGGAAGAAGACCCAGCTTTGCCTGGACGTGTTGGCCCGGATGCTCGCTAGTGACTGCTTTGCTGCTGGTCCCGAGCAAATGGGGCTGGAGCTTGAGCTGAACCTCATCGACGACAACGTCAATCCCGCGATGGCCAATCAGACGGTGCTGAAGCACATCGACGACCCGGCCTTCCAAACCGAGCTTGGCCAGCACAACATCGAAATCAACGTTGCGCCCCGACCGCTGGCCGCCGACGAGACCCGGGAGCTTGAACGCGAGCTGCGGACTGGCCTGAACACTGCCAACGACGCGGCCCACGCCGCCGGTGTGGGTCTGGTCATGATCGGTATTCTGCCGACGCTGCGACCAGACCACTTCGATCAGCGATGGATGTCTCCTACGTCGCGCTACATCTTGCTCAATAGGCAGATCCTGGCCGCCCGGGGTGAGGATCTCGAGATCGACATCGAGGGAGTGCCGCTGGCCGGAGGGCAAGCGGAACGGTTGCAGTGCGCCGCTGAGTCGGTTCTTCCGGAATCCGGGTGCACGTCGGTGCAACTGCACCTACAAGTCGCTCCGGACGACTTCGCTGCGCACTGGAACGCGGCGCAAGCCTTGGCCGGGGCGCAGGTGGCGGTGGCCGCGAACTCACCGTTCCTGCTAGGCCGGGCGCTGTGGCACGAGACCCGCATCCCGTTGTTCGAGCAGTCCACCGACACCCGATCACCAGAGCTCCGTAACCAAGGGGTGCGCCCCAGAGTGTGGTTCGGGGAGCGCTGGATCACCTCGATCTTCGAGCTGTTCGAGGAAAATGTGCGCTACTTCTCACCGTTGTGGCCGGAGATCCAGGACGAGGACCCGCTGGCGGTACTCGGCGCGGGCGCTACGCCGTCGCTGTCGGAGCTGCGCCTGCACAACAGCACGATCTGGCGCTGGAATCGGCCGGTCTACGACGTCATGGACGGCGTGCCACATCTGCGCATTGAAAACCGGGTGCTGCCTGCTGGGCCGACGGTCATCGACGTCCTGGCCAACGCCGCGTTCTTCTTCGGCGCGATGCGCGGGCTCGCCGAACTGGACTGGCCGGTGTGGAAGCAGATGTCCTTCCACGCCGCGCGGGACAATTTTTACGCGGCGGCGCGGCTGGGCATGGACGCACACCTGTACTGGCCCGGCGTTGGCTGGATCCAGCCCGATGAGCTGGTGCTGCGCATACTGTTACCGCTGGCTCATGACGGGCTGCGCAGCTGCGGAATGTCCGACGCCGCACGCGAGCGCTACCTGGCGGTGATCGAGCAGCGCTGCGTGACGCGTCGTACCGGCGCCTCCTGGCAGCGGGCCACCGTGCAAACACTGACTAACCAGGGAACCGATCGGCCGGCCGCCTTGGCCCAAATGCTGCGCGACTACATCGAGCACATGCACTCCAACCAGCCGGTGCATACCTGGCCATCAACCTGAGTCGCAAACTCGTCGGGCCCGACCGAAACTTCCAGGTCGGGCCC
>JALZHU010000199.1 GCA_030860695.1 Actinomycetota bacterium | reverse complement strand
GATCCCACCGAGTCACCACCCGGTGGTCACCTTCCCCCGTCCCCGGCTCCGCAACACCCCAAAGCCGAGCCGGTGGTGCCGTTCGCCCGTCCCCGACTCTGTTTTCCGGTCAGTGCGGGCAAGATTGGCAAGGGCCGCTTGCAGGTCTTGCATGGCACGCGCAGTGCCGAGTTGCTTGGCGAGGCGCCGGATGACGTCGAGGGCCTGCTGGTGGTAGGTGGCGGTAGCCGGGTCGCCGAGATCGCGGGTGACGTCCCCGAGCTTGCCAAGGGTCCAGGCAAGGTCACGCTGGGCTAGGGGAGTGCCGACGCGCAGCTTTGCTGTCGAGCTCGGGAATAGGAGAGCTCGGATACGTGGCCGATCACTCCGGGGGCAGCCAGGCGATCTGGACGAGTTGCTGGCCGGCTTTGCGTCGGACCAGGGTGCCGCGGCCAGGGGGCATTGGAGCGGGTTTGACGTTGCCGAGCAAGGGGCCCTCGTCGGGGCTGCCGCTCATCACGATGCCGGGGGTGGACAGCTCCCGCAGCCGGGCGATCACCGGCTCGAACAGGGCCCGAGCAGCGCCACCTGAGCGCCGGGTGACGATCAGGTGCAGCCCGACGTCCTTGGCCTGCGCCAGGAACGGCAGCAGCAGCGCGAGCGGGTTCATCCCACCCTGGGCGGCCACCAGGTCGTAGTCGTCGACTAGAACGTACAGCTCGGGACCCGACCACCAGGAGCGGTCCCGGAGCTGCTGCTGGGTGACACCCGCCCCGGGCAAGCGCTTGCGCATGGAATGTTCGATATCGCTGATGATGGGAGTCAGCACGTCGGCGGACATCCCGTACCCGATGACGTGCTCGGAGGTCAGGAAACCGAGCATGGTGCGGCGATAGTCGACCATCACGATGCGGGCCTGGTCCGGAGTGCAGCGGTCCACGATGCCCCGGGCGATGGTCCGCAGCAGGTTGGTCTTGCCGGACTCGCCGTCGGCGAAGCATAGGAAATGCGGCTCGGCGGCGAAATCGAGGTACACGGGGGCGAGCTCGGCCTCGTTGATCCCAATGGGAATCAAGTGTGGTTGTTCGGATGCGGGAAGCTGCTCGTAAGGAATCCGCTCGGGCAGCAGCCGGACCCGCGGCGCGGGGCGGCCCCGCCACCCGTCGCGAATGCGTGCGACCGCGTCGGCGACCCCGGTGCCGACGTCCTTGGCGCTGGTGGCCGCGTCGATCCTGGGCAGCGCGGCGAGGAAGTGCAGCTTGTCCCGGGACAGCCCCCGCCCAGGCCGACCCGGCGGCACGTTGACCGCTACCCGCCGATCGATGTCGGACTCGCCCGGATCCCCGAGACGCAGCTCGAAGCGGGTACCGAGGAGGTCTTTCAGCGCCGGCCGGATCTCGGCCCACCGGGTGGCGCCGATCATCACGTGCACCCCGTAGGACAAACCCTGGGTGGCCAGATTCACTACCCGCATCTCCAGGTCGCTGAGGTCGAACTCCTGACGGAAGCTGTGCCACCCGTCGACCACCAGGAACACATCACCAAAGGGATCGTCACGCAACTCCCCACGCTGCTTGCGAGCCCGGAAGTCGGCCATCGAGTCGATGCCCCAGGAGCGGAATCGCTGCTCCCGGGCGGTGAGCAACCCGGTCACCTCGGCGATGATGCGCCGGATCGTGTCCGGCTCCAACCGCCCGGCCACCCCGCTGCCGTGCGGCAAGCCATCCAGTAACGCCAGCGTGCCGCCACCGAAGTCGATGCAGAAAAATTGCACCTCCTCAGGGGTGTGGGTAAGCGCCAGCGACATCAACATCGAGCGGAGCAGGGTGGACTTACCCGATTGCGGGCCGCCAGTGACCACGGCGTGACCCGCGGCACCGGAGAGATCCGCCCAGAGCACATCGCGGCGCTGCTCGTAGGGCTTGTCCACAATCCCGACCGGGACAGCGAGCCGGCCGTTGCCAAAGAACCCGACCGGGGACAACCCGCGATCCTCGGTGACCGACAGCGGCGGCAGCAGCTGGTCCAGCGAGGGCGGTGCCTGCAGCGGTGGCAACCACACCTCATGGGCGGGAGGTCCCTGGCCGCGCAGCTTGGCCACCACGATGTCCAGCACGCTGGGTTCGGAGGGATTCTCCTCCGGCGCTTCGACAACCTCGTGGTCGCCAGTGGGCTCAGCGGCCTCGGGTAGGTCCACGTAGTCAGGCACGAACAGCCGCGGCTGGCGGTCCGAGGTGACTCCGACCGAGCTGGGCGCCGCCACGACACCGCCGGTGCGGTACGGGCCCGAGACGTAGGCCGCCTTGAAGCGCTCCATGGATGTGGTGTCGAATTTCAGATAGCCCGAGCCGGGCACCGGCGGCAGCTCGTAGGCATCGGGCACGCCCAGCACCGCCCGGGACTCTCCAGGGGAGAAGGTCTTCAGACCGATCCGGTAGGACAGGTGGGACTCCAGGCCGCGCAGCTTGCCCTCTTCGAGACGCTGCGAGGCCAGCAGCAGGTGCATCTGCAGCGAGCGGCCCAGCCGGCCGATCGCCACGAACAGGTCGATGAACTCCGGCTTCTGGGCGAGCAGCTCAGAAAACTCGTCGATCACGATGAACAGCGCCGGTAGCGGATCGAGGTCGGCTCCGTTTTCCCGAGCCTTCTCGTAGTCGGAGACGCTTGCGAAGTTCCCGGCGGTGCGCAGCAGTTCCTGCCGGCGGTTCATCTCGCCGGCCAGCGCGTCCTGCATGCGGGTGACCTGGGTCAGGTCATCGGCCAGGTTGGTGATCACTGCGGCGACGTGCGGCGCATGCTCCATACCCAGGAACGTCGCGCCGCCTTTGAAGTCGACCAGCACCAGGTTCAGCACTGCCGACGAGTGCGTGGCGATCAAGCCCAGCACAAGCGTCCGCAGGAACTCCGATTTGCCCGACCCGGTGGCCCCCACGCACAGCCCGTGCGGGCCCATCCCACCCTGGGCGGCCTCCTTGATGTCCAACTCGACCGGCTGCCCGAACTCGCCGAGCCCGATGGGCACCCGCAACCGATCTCGGATCGGGCGCGGTCGCCAGGCTTGTGCGACATCAAAAGCACGCGGATCCTCGGGGAGGCCAAGCAGTCCGAGCAGCCCGCTGTTACCCAGCAGCGGCTCGTCCTCACCCTGCGACTCCGGTGTGCCGACGCGGTACGGGGACAGGGCGCGCGCCACCGCCTCAGCCTCGACAACGCCAAGCGAGTCGGGGGATCCGAAAAACTCGACGCCGGCGGCCCCGGCGGCGCCGATCGACCCACCCTCGATCACCAGCTGTAGCCCACGGCGGCTGGTCAGGGCGCCCAATGATGCCGAGAGGTCGAGCAGGGTGACCCCAGCTACTCCCTCCTCGAGAATGATGTGCTCCGCTCCGGTGACCTCTGCACCGTCAATGACGATCACGATGTGCGGCCCGTCACCGGGTGGCTGGGCATTGCGGGAAAACCGTGGGCGGTCCCGGAGGTGCTCGCCGAGGAGTTCCTCGATCTTGGCCAGCGACCCGGCCATCATCCGTACCGTTCCGGCACCGTCGACGCGGGTGGGATGCTGCACGTGCGGCAGCCACTTCACCCACTCCCAGTCCGCCTTCGACCGCCCGGCGGTGACCACGGCAATGACCAGGTCGTCGGGGGTGTGGAAGGTAGCCAGCTGGGCCACCATTGAACGGGCCAGTGCGCGTGACGACACTGGCTCGCCGGAGATCCCGATCGCGGCGAACCCGCGGACCGAGATGGCGATCGGCAGATCCGGCACGATGGAATGGGCCCGGACGAACTGACGTAGGGCTAGCGTGGTGATCGGTTCCAGTTCGTCCACCGGACCCGTCTGCGGCGGCACCAGCCGGGTGGCCAGCCGCTGCGATCCCCGGCAGATCCGTACGTGGCAGAAGTCCGCGTCGCCGCTGCGGCGCTCCCACATTCGCCGGCTGCTCGCGATTGACCACAGCGCGGCGGGATCGGGATGGCTCCATTCCAACGCCGCGCGCTGCTCCTGCGCGGCCTGCCGCGCCCGTGCCCGCATCTGGCTCAGGTAACGCAGGTAGTCCTTGCGGTCCTCATTCATCTCGGCCTTGGCCTGGCCGGCGCCGCGGCCACCGGCGAACATACCGATGGTCGAGACCACCATCATGATCGGGAACAGCAGGAACAGCGGGTTGCTCTTGCCCTCCTCGGTGGTGAAGACGAAGGCCACCATGCCCAGCACGGCCACGATCATCACGACCGGCAGGATCTTCTGCACGATGTTGCCCGGGATGACCCTGGGCACCTCCGGTGGCGGCTCCAGGTGAACCTCTCCACCGGGCATTTTGGGCGCGGCCAGCCGAGCTAATCGCCGGAACTGCACGGTGCTCATGCCCGTTCGCCTCCCGCGGACGCGGTCCACCCGCACGCAAAAAACCCATTGGACAACTGCATGCGCAGAGCGCGGCCACCCTAGCGTTTGACGGCCTCAAGCAGCGCGGTCAGGTGCGGGAGGACGTGCCGTGCGCAGATCCATCCCGACCCGCCAGGACAGCCAAGGAGCGCACGAGCGCAACCCGGGGCCCGCCCACGCACTCCGGCGCGTCGAACTCGGCCAGCAGTAGCAGGAACCGGCACTGCGCCGCCGTTAGGTGGCCGGCCAAGCCGACCAGCTCAGCTTCGAGCTCCGGCGTGGACGAGCACAGCGGACCGCGCTCGCGGCGCGGCATCGAGGTCAGCGCCGGAATTTTGTCGTGGCACTGGGTAGGACCCCGCGGTCGGGTGAACCTTGGCCGATGTGCACCGCTGGTGCACAAGAACTCTCGATGACGCAGCACCATCCCCGGCGTGCCGGAGAAATCAAGTGCGCAGCTCGCGCCGGAATCGGCTGAGCCCTGCGGTGCTAGGCGGTCGTCGCTGGCGGGGCTGTCCCCGTCGCGGTTGCGGGGATGGCTTCCCGGTGTGTTCGCCACCCGGTTGCTGGCCGGTGTGGTCCTGTCCGGTGGGCGGGTCGTGGGCGAGACGGCCGGGTGGCGCATCTATTCCCCATTCCGTCTGGGGCAGGTGATCCATGAGCGAGCTGTCGCCGTCGGCACCGGAATGCCTGTGTGGCGTGTGTCGTGGCGGCGCCCGATCCTGAGTTCACCCTGACCCCATTCCCGCAGCATGGTGGTCCGAGCAGCTAGGGAGCAGCTGCAAGGTGCGTTCGCAGTTGCGCCGAAGCATCAGGCGGTGCTCGGTAGCGTGGGAAGCGGGCGGGGGATGGGAGGAGGGGGCAACGTGGACGAGGCGCAGGCGTTGGGCCGACGGGTGCGGGAGCTGCGCTGCTGGCGTCGGCTGACCCTGCGGGAAGCTGCGGGCCTGGCCGGGCTGTCCTTCTCATTCTGGGGTCAGGTCGAACGCGGCGAGAAGCCGGTGACCAAACGCAGCACCCTGGAGGCGATGGCCGGTGCGCTGCGGGTGCACCCGGCTGAGCTGATCGGGCAACCCTGGGCACCGCGCGACCCAGCCGATGCCGACGCGCAGGCCGGGTTGGCCGCCATCGAGACCGCCCTGGAACGCTACCAGCTCGGCACCGATCCGGAACTCCCGATGCGGCCCTGGTCGCAGATCGCCGAGGATCTGAAGCGGCTGGACAAGGTCGTCAACTGGACCTCCGACTATGCGGCGCAAAGTGAACTGGCGCCGGTGGTGATCGGGGAGTTGCACGGCGCGTACGTGCGCATGCCCGATCAGCGCCGCGAGGTGCTGCTGGGGCTGATGACGGCGTACAGCGCGGCGATGTGGACCACCAAACGTCTCGGCGGTCGTGGGTTGCCGAGCCTGGCGGCCCGCGCCGTCCAGCGGTGCGCGGAGACGCTGGGCAACCCGGTCTGGGTGGGTTACGCGGCCTGGTTGCGTGGTTTTGCCACCGGGCAGCTCGACTGGGCCGGGCAGTACCGCCGCTCGGTGGCCGCAGACGAGAGCCTGACCAGTGAGCTGGACTCCAGCGACGCGCTACAGGCGTGCGGGATGCTGCACCTCTCGGCGGCGAAGGCGGCTGCGGCACAGGCCGACCACGACACTGCGGCCACTCACCTGGCGGAGGCCTCGGCGCTAGCGGCTCGGATGGAGATCGAGGTCGGCACCTGGGCGCACCTGCGGTTTGGCGCAACCAACGTGGGCATCTGGAAAACCAGTCTTGCCCTTGAGCTTCGCGAACACGGCCAGGCCCTGAAACGGCCAAGACAGTGTACCCGAACTACTGCCCAGCCTCGGTCGCCAAGCCGTGTTCTACGCCAATCTCGGCCGGGCACTGGTCACTGAAAAGAAGACCCGCGACAAGGGCGTGCACCTTCTGGTACACGCCGAGCACCTGGCCCCGCAGATGATCCGCAACGACGTGATAGTCCACGGAGCGGTCGCTGGCCTGCTGCACCAGGCCCGGCGCGATGCTGGGGGCCGGGAGCTGCGCGGCTTGGCCTGGCGCATGGGCATCGCCCCGGTCGGGTGAGCTTAGGCTGGTGTGCACCATGAGCGCGCCCAAATGCCCAGCCGCGCGGGGACACGGGTAGTTGGCGGGAGGGACGGTGAGCGATCAATGGCTGTCAGCCGTGGCGGCTGCACCGGACTTGTTCAGCTACGGTGACGCATCCGGGCAGGACGGTCACCGTCAATCCGCCAATGGTGCCTTCTGGCAGCGTCTGCCCGCTCACCGCCTAGAAGGGGGGCGCCGCCTTCCACACGGCAGATCCGGGGAACGTGCTCGGAGTTCCGAGCTGATCGTTGCCCGACAGGTTATCGGAGCGGCACGGTGTGTCACATGGGCGCTCACGACAAGCTGACCCCGAAGCCGGACCCGAAAGACGACGGCCAACTCCCGCCCGGCACGCCGCCGCCTCCGCCGCCGGATCCGGGTAAGCATGGCAAGAAGTAGTGCTTGACGCACAGGCGCTGCGGCAGCGCATGGTGGCGGGTCTCGCGGAGCGCGGGGAGCTGGATCAGCGGTGGCGGGCCGCGTTCAGCGAGGTGCCGCGCCATGCGTTCATCCCGGAGCTGGTGTGGTGCCAGGACCGCGACGTAGCCGGTGACTGTGATCTGGTGCCGCTGCACCGGGCCGAGGACCCGCAGCGCTGGTTGGAGTTGGCTTATGCCAACGCGTCGGTGTGCACGCAGGTGGATGACGGGCACCCGGCCAGCGAGAGCGGGTGTGGGTTTGAGGTGACGTCTTCGGCATCGATGCCTGCTGTGGTGGCGCAGATGCTCGGCGCGCTGGAGGTCGAACCGGGGATGCGGGTGCTGGAGATCGGCACCGGCACCGGCTACAACGCCGCGCTGTTGGCGCACCGGCTCGGCGCTCACCGCATCGTCAGTGTGGAGATCGACCCTGATGTGGCCGAGCACGCTCGGCGGGCCTTGACCGCGGCGGGGTATGGCTCGGTCACCGTCATCACCGGCGACGGGGCGGACGGCTATCCGCCTGGTGTGCCCTACGACCGGGTGATCGCCACCGCGGCCGCCGCCGAGGTGCCCTACGCGTGGGTGGCGCAGACCCGAGCTGGGGGCCTGGTGCTTACCCCGTGGGGCAGTGCGTACTACCCCGGCGGCCTGCTGACGTTGCGCGTGGACCGGGACGGCACCGCCACTGGAAGGATCGTTGGACCAGCGTCCTTCATGTGGCTGCGCGGTCAGCGCATCCCCCGTTACACACTTGACCGGATCAGGCGACGCGATGAGGGGGCGACGGTGTCCATCACCGACCTGCACCCTGGGCAGGTGGCCAGCGACCCGAACGCGGCCACGGCCATCGGGCTGCGCGTGCCCTGGTGCGAGAACTTCTACCACGCTGAGAGCTCACACACCGGCGCCCTGTACCTGGTGGACCAGCGAAGCCGCTCCTGGGCCACCCTGCATCTCACCACCGACCCACCCTATGCGGTGCGGCAATACGGGCAACGCAAACTCTGGGATGAAGTGGAGACCGCCTACCGATGGTGGGTCGACGTCGGCGCGCCGCCTGTTGACGCCTGGAGGTTCACCGTAACCCCGAGCGGCCAACGGATCGAGCTGTGCTGATCGACCAGCTGCTAGCCGGGGGTGATCCTGCCCGGTGAGCGGGTCGTGGGCGAGACTGACCGGGTGGTGCATCTCTTCCCCATTCCCTCCGGGCGGGTGGTCCCTGAGCAGTTACGCACGGTCTGCGGTCCGCGAAGCCGTCGCTGGCCTGCTGCAGCAGACCCCGCCGGCTACTAATCCGAGCTAGGAGTGGCATCGGCCAGTTTCACCCGCTGCCCGTCCGGCGTGACGGTGAAGCGCCATCGGGTGACCGGCGGCCGGCCGGCGTGCTCCCACCGGTGGTAGGCGGCGGTGACCTCGTCGAAGAGCCGGCGCGGCCCGAACTGGTGGACCGGCCAGCAGCGGGTGTCCAGCTGATAGTCAAAGCGCGCCCACGAGCGAGAGTCCGGGTCAAAGAACCACACGCACCAGCGGTCGCCATCGCTGCTAGTGGGCTCCCCAGTGGCAACCGGGAACCTGAAACGACCGCGGGGCGGGTGATCCGTTGGTCGCGCAGCGGCATGACAGAGATGCGTGGTGTTGACCAGGCACCCAGTGGCCGCGCCGCCGGGCCCGACAGTCAGCGACAGCAGCCCACCAGGCTCATAGGCGCTGTTCCACAGGGTTACCACAAGCCCGCCGGGGCCGGGTCTGGGCCACCCAGGCATAGGGCACCCGGGGTGCGGCGACGGTGGACAGCACCCGCTCAAACGGCCCCCGCAGGCAGCTCTGAGCGTTGCTGTCGATCTTCCGTTGTTCCTCGGCCTTGTCCTCATGCTCACCCATGTCGTGGCGCCCCTCGATCAGGCGCCGACGATGCCGTAGCACTGGGTGGCCCCCTGGCTGTACCACGACGCCGGTCGGCATCGCCAGGGCGAACATCTCCTCCGCGCTGTTTGTGGCCGTGAGCTGTGCGGCCTGGCCTGGTCCCTGGGCATCGCCCCGATCGGGGCCCTAGGCTGGCGTGCACGATAAGTGCACAAAGACGGGGCGCAGGCGTTGGGCCGGCGGGTGGGGAGCTGCGCTGCTGGCGTCGGCTGACCCTGCGGGAAGCCGCGGGCCTGGCCGGGCTGTCCTTCTCGTTCTGGGGCCAGATCGAGCACGGTGAGAAGCCGGTGACCAAGCGCAGCACTCTGGAGGCGATGGCCGATGCGCTGCGGGTGCACCCGACCGAGCTGACCGGGCAACCCTTGACCCCCAAGACCCGGCCGGCGCCGATACACAGGCCGCGCTGGACGCCATCGAGATCGCCCTGGAGTCCTACACGCTGGGCGTGGACCCGGAGGTCCCGGTGCGGCCCTGGCCGCAGATCGCCGATGACCTGGAGCGGCTGGTCACGACCATGACGTGGACCGGGGACTACACGGCGCAGGGTGAGCTGGCACCAGTGTTGATCGCCGAGTTGCACGGCGCGTATGTGCGCCTGCCACACCAGCGCCCCGAGGTGCTGCTGGGGCTGATGAGGGCATATAGCAGAGCCGTGGCGGTCAGTAACTTGCTCGGTACTCGGGGGTTGCCGAGCCTGGCGGCCCGCGCGATGCAGCAGTGCGCCGAAATCTTGGACGACCCAGTCTGGCTGGGCTATGCGGCATGGTGGCGTGGTCACGCCACCAGCCATCTCAACCGGGCCGCGCACTACCGGCGCTCGGTGGCCACAGCGGAGAGCCTGATCAGCAGGCTGGGTTCCAGCGACGCGCTACAGGCCTGTGGCTTGCTGCATCTGTCCGCCGCGTGGGCTGCTGGGGCGCAGGCCGACCACGACACCGCGGCCACGCACCTTGCCGAGGCTTCGGCGCTGGCGGAGCAGATGGAGGTCGAGGTTGGCACCTGGACGAACCTGTGGTTCGGACCGACCGTCGGCATCTGGAAAACCAGCATCGCCCTCGAACACCGCGACACGACCAAGCGCTGCAGGCCGCCAAAGCGGTGCACCCCGAAATGCTGCCCGCCACCGTCCACCAAGCCGGGTTCTGGGCCGACGTCGGCCGGGCCTTGGTCGCGGAGAAGAAGACCTGCCACAAAGGTGTGCACGTGTTCCTGCACGCCGAGCAGCTCGCCCCCCAGCGGATCCACCATGACGTGTTCGTCCGGGAAGCGGTCGTCGGTCTGATGCCCCTATAGATGTCAAGCCGCTGACGGCTCGGCTTGGGGTGGGGAGGTGATGATCTGATAGATCTCCCGGGCGAGGTAGCGCTTTAAGCAGCGGATGGCTTCGCGGCGGGTTTTGCCT
>JALZHU010000448.1 GCA_030860695.1 Actinomycetota bacterium | reverse complement strand
GGACATGCCAACACATGATCAGCATCAGCCAGTCGAGATCAAGACGACACTCCGCCGCATCCCAGACAGCTCAGCACTCACTCAATCCCGCCCCGAACGTGCTGAATAGCTACGTTTGAGGTTGCCGGTGGTTTCCGGGCCGCACGGTCATGGGGCGTTGTTCACTGGATGCAACGAATAATGTCAGCGGTGCCGGGTAGATGGCGGTGGGTGCGGCTGGGTCGTTGGGAGGTGGCAACCTCAGTATTCTGGTCACGGCGGGTTCGAGGGCTCCCATGTAATGCCACACGACCCGGGTGGGGGCGAAAATATCCAGACCGTCATGTTTGGGTAGGCGGGCGGCGGTGACTCGATCAGCACCACGGATATTGATGATGTCGATATAGCTGTGGCTGCCCCAATCGTAAACCGAGGCCAGCACGTGCGGTGCGCGGCGATCCCCGCAGCAGTAATGGGTGAAATCGCTCGTTTTCATCACCGCGAACGCCTCATACGTTTCTGGCTGGTCTGGCCAATCCGAAGAAATCATATGGTAGTCCCCCTTAGTACGTAGGTAACGGCACCGAGTCATCTCTTCAGATACTGGACAGCCCAAGCCGCGTGCTATCAGCCGTCTCTAGGCCCTCGTCACCACTTTCCACGCTGTTGTTCCTGTCGGTGTCGAGGCGGTGCAGTCCATCGCGTACGCGCCGTATTAGCGGCACATCGCATAGCGGCTCTACCGGTGTTTCGGGTGCGGGGTAGGAATAGCGGCGGTTGGTTGAGGTGGCTGCTGGCCGTGGTTGTTGCGGCATAGTGAGTTCGGCCTAAATCACTTTCCCGCCGCTGTCCGGCTGGTAACAGCTCCACTGCTGGCTGATGTCAGCAACGGTCGATAGGTGGTGATCGAGATAGGTATCGGGGGGCGGTGTGGAGTCGCTGTCCCACACTTCAATAACTAAGCCGTTGCCCTTATAGTTCACCCGGATTCCGATGATGTGTAGCTCGTCCAGTTCCGAATAGCGCGGATGCGGGTCCGGGTTACTGTTACCGGTGGTTTCCACAGCATGGGCGATTAGCTCAACCTCGACCCGTTCGGCGGCATCTGGCAGTGGGCGAAGGCCCCACCGCTGCGCGGTGAACTTGGCGAACAACCCCGACAACCGAATGGCTGTGTGCAGCGCTATCAGGGTGAGGTCGTTGGCAGCGGGCCGGGGACATTGAGGTGAGGTCAGGGGCATAGCGGGGCTCGGGGTGGAAGTGGTGTTCATGGCGCACCCCCAAGGCCGGACGTGTGGGTGTGCGGCAGGTCGGCACCAAACGCGTCGTTGGTGTGCTCGTTGAGCGCGCGGGTGGCGAGCCTGACCAGGTCTTCCAGCTCAGCGGGCACGGGGTCGGGGGCTGGGGGGTTCATGCCTGCTCCTTCGGGGGCGCGAAAAAGGTGGTGAGGCGGTCGAGGATGTGCGCGGCGATGTGGTGGGCGGCTTGCTGGTTGCAGTCCACGCGCAACACGTCGAAACCGGCTTGTATGAGCCGTTCGGTGGCGTGCTTGTAGAAATAGATTTCGGCGTGACTGCTGCGGGGTCGGAGTTGGAAACGGTTGTGGGGTCCGCGTTCGTCGAGCCGTTGCGCGATCACGGCCGGGTCGGCTTCCAGGATCACGGCCAGGTCGGGCCGGTCGGCTTTGGAATTGAGCTGCCACAAAAACGCCGGGTTGATGCCGTCGAAGCGTTGAATAACCAGGCCAGAAGGAATGTAGCGGTCGGCTATCACGGTTGTGCCATTTTCGATGTGGGAACGAATCTCGGTTTCGATGTGGTGATACCGATCCGCCGCATACAAACACGCCAGGGTGTGGCCGGTGACGGTCTCGGTCAGCTCCCGCGCCAATATCCCGATAGGTCCGCTGGAGGGCTCGGCGGTGACGTGAACGGTTTCACCTGCCGCCACCAGTATTTGCGCCAAGTGCTGCACAATAGTGATTTACCGGCACCGCTTGGCCCATCCACAGAGATGCATAGACCGCGTTGGTGGTCAGAAAAGGGCCGAAGTGTCATCACCGCCCCCATCCGGTGTGTTGCGGAGTTCTTCCAACATCAGCGGGCGCGTATCGGACAGCGTGGCGAGCCGAACAAACAGCCGAGCCGTCACCAGCGCGTCATAAGCGGCGCGATGCGGCGTGAGACCTTGAGGAAGTCCTGCGGCTAGCTTAAACGCGTCAACGAGGGGACCGAGTTTGTAGCTGCCCGCGTCGGGCACCAGGCGGCGGGCAAGTTTGAGCGTGTCGAAGATTTCCGGGCATTCCCACTCGCCGAGCTTGCGCTGCAACACGCCCACGTCCACATGGGCGTTATGTGCAATCAACCCGTCAGCAGCCAGGGCTTCGGTCACCTGGGGTTTGATGGCGTCGAATACCGGAGCGTCGGAAACGGCGTCGTTGGTGATGCCGTGAACCTTGCACGCGAAATGCGTAATAGGGGTATCCGGGCGGACCAGCCAACTTGAAGGGGCACCGATGACGCCGCCGACGATCGACACGGCGGCTAGTTCCACCAAGTCGGGCGGCTGCTGCCCGTTGCCCTCCACATCCACGACCACGAAGTTGAGACTCATCCAGTCAGTCATTACCGGTGGTGTCCTTCCAGCCGATCTCAGCGCGCCCATGTCGCTGTGCCCGGTGCGGGTGAGCTACATCGTGGACCTGGAACCCGAGCGCGTGTTGCAGGTAGTAGCGCGGCTGCTCCGTGTCCAATCCGGACACCACCGCCGCGCGATCGATGATCTCCATGACTTCCAGGCGCCGTGCCTCCGGTAACGCCTCGGCTGCCTGCCGGAGCTGGTCAGGTGACGGCACCCGGTGAGCATTCGCGCATAGCTCAAGCTGAGAGCCTGTTCCTAAACTCTTTTGGCGAGTCGTTGGCTGGTGATGCGGATCATGCTCCAGCGGACCATGGCTTCATGGTGGGCGGGAAGACGTTCGTAGTCACGGACGCAGCGGCGGTGTCGGG
>JALZHU010000198.1 GCA_030860695.1 Actinomycetota bacterium | reverse complement strand
AAATCGTCTCCCGGGAGGTGCGCGCCCGGGCCGGGTCGATCACCTCGGTGGCCGAAGAAAGCCTGGGCAACGCCACCCTGATCCAGGCCTACGGCCGCGAAACCGCCGAGATGGATCGCTTTGCCACCCAAAGCATGGGCAGTGTGCGCGCTGAGCTAGCCGCCACCCGGCTGGGGGCGATGTTTTCCCCGCTGATAGACCTCATCCAGGTCATCGGAGTCCTGACCATCCTGGGTTTTGGGATCTGGGAACTCAACGCTGGGCACATCACCCTCGGGGGACTACTGGCCTTCCTGGTGTTCTTGGCCCAGCTGTATCAGCCCGTGCAGGGCCTGGGGTCGCTGGCCACCTCACTGTTCGCTGCGTCGGCAGCGGCCGAACGTATCCTCGAGCTCCTCGACCAGCAACCCACCGTGACCGCCCCGGCGCACCCCGTCGCACTCAGCCCTGCCCGCGGCCGGCTGCACCTGGACCAGGTCAGCTTCGCATATCCCGACACCACCACTGATGTCCTGCACCAGGTCAGCTTCACCGCCCAGCCCGGGCAGACTACCGCGATCGTGGGAGCCAGCGGTGCGGGCAAGACCACCCTGCTCAAACTGCTACTGCGGTTTTATGATCCCACTGCTGGGCGGATCACCCTCGACGGGCACGACCTGCGCGATCTGGACCCCGATGAACTCCGGGCCAACATCGCCATCGTCTTGCAGGAAACCCTACTGCTGGATGGCACCATCGCCGACAACATCCGCGCTGGCCGTCCCGACGCCGCCGAGGACCGCCTCATCGCCGCCGCGAAAGCCGCCGACGCCCACGACTTCATCACCGCCCTACCCGACGGTTATGACACTCGGGTGGGGCAACGCGGGCGGCTGCTGTCCGGCGGGCAACGCCAACGCATCGCCATCGCCCGGGCCATGATCCGCGACGCCCCCATCCTGCTCCTGGATGAACCCACCACCAGCCTCGACGCTGAAGCCAGCCAACGCATCATGACCCCGTTGCGCCGGCTGATTACCGGACGCACCACCATCGTCATCTCCCACAACCTGCTCACCGTCACCGACGCCGACCAGATCGTCTACCTCGAACACGGCCGCATCACCGAAACCGGTACGCACAGCCAACTCCTCGCCAGCAATGACCAGTACGCCAACCTCTACCACCTCCATCACCCCGCCGACCCGCCACACGGGCCTGGTCAGAACTCCAGATTCGCCGGCACCGGAGCGCAATCCTGACGCGCTAAGTTCCGGGTAGCGTCCCAACTGTGCCGCGCAGCCCGTTTATCCGTGACGTTCCGGCAGCCCAGGCGCTGGACGCGTGGCGTGCAGCCTGCGCCGTCGCCGGGTGCCCGGATCGGGTGGGCACCGAGCGGTTGGGACTGGTGGATGCCATTGGCCGGGTCACGGCCGAGCCAGTGTGGGCGCGGCGGTCGTCCCCGGCGTTCGACTCCGCCGGGATGGACGGCGTGGCGGTGTGTTCAGCGGACACCGTGGGCGCCAGCGAGACCGCCCCGGTCACGCTGACCGACTTTGACGTCATCGACACCGGCGACCCCCTGCCCGAGGGCCGCAATGCGGTAGTGATGCGCGAGCACGTCCACCTGGTCGGCCCGGATTGTCAAGGCGTTGAGCTGGTCGCGGCTGTGCCGCCCTACCAGCACGTCCGTTCCATTGGTGAGGATGTCGCGGCCGGGGAGCTGCTGTTGTCGCAAGGGCATCGGTTGCGCGCCGTCGATGTTGCTGCCGCCGCCGCGGCGGGCGTCACTGAGGTGCTGGTGCGCCGGCGCCCGGTGGTCGCGGTGCTGCCCACCGGTGACGAGATCCGGCCGTTGGGTTCCACACCCGGTATCGGGGAGATCCTCGATACCAACTCGCTGATGCTCGCAGGCCAGGCTGCTGAACACGGGTGCGAGGTGCTGTCGTTTCCCATCGAGCCGGATGACCCCGAGCGGATCGCGGCTGCGGTGCTCGCCGCAGCCGAGCGCGCCGACCTGGTGGTGATCATTGCCGGGTCGAGCGCCGGCCGGGGTGACCACACCGCGTCAGTGGTGGCCCGGGTGGGCACGCTGGCGGTGCACGGTGTAGCGGTGCGCCCAGGGCACCCTGTGGTGCTCGGCACTGTGGGCACCACGCCTGTGCTCGGTGCGCCCGGATACCCAGTATCGGCGGCGCTGACCTTCGATATCTTCGCCGCGCCGTTGTTGGCTGCCCTTCAAGGCACCACAACGGCGACCCGCCCGACGGTCCGTGCCCGGCTGGCCCGCAAGCTCGCCTCCCCGCTCGGGATGGATGACTGGGTGCGGGTACGGCTGGGCCGGGTCGGTGGGCGGATCGTGGCCACTCCCTTGCCCCGCGGTGCTGGGGTGCTGACCTCGCTGGTGCGGGCCGACGGGCTGCTGGTCGTGCCCGCCGGGGTGGAGGGTCACCATGCGGGCACCGACATCGAGGTACAACTGCTACGCGGGCTGGTGGACATCGACCGCACCATCGTGGCGATTGGCTCGCACGATTTGGTGCTCGACTTGGCCGCCTCGGCGCTACGCAGCATTGACCCGGGTGTGACGCTCGCATCATCCAACGTCGGCTCCCTGGGCGGGTTGGTGGCGCTGCGCGACGGGCTGTGTCACCTCGCTGGCTCGCATCTGCTTGACCCAGAAACCGGCGAGTACACCCTGCCTTACCTGCCGCGGGTGCTCGGTCATGCCAATGTCACCGTGGTGCGGTTGGTGCACCGCGAGCAGGGACTGATCGTCGCTGCGGGCAACCCGCTGGAGCTCACCGGAATCGAGGACCTGCGCCGTCCGGGACTGCGTTATGTCAACCGGCAGCGCGGCGCGGGCACCCGGGTACTGCTTGACCACGAGCTGCGCCGTCGCGGCATTGCGCCCGGCGACATCATCGGCTACCAGCGCGAGGAGCACACTCATCTCGCTGTCGCGGCGGCAGTAGCTGCTGGACGTGCGGATGCCGGGCTGGGCATCCTCGCAGCCGCCCAGCCCTTCGGGCTGGACTTCGTGCCTGTCGCGCAGGAGCCCTACGACCTCGTAGCAACCCGCGAGGCCGGTGACTCCGCCTTGCTTGCCCCGCTGTGGGCGTTGCTGGCCGACGAGAAATTCCGCGCTTCGATGGAGGCGCTCGGCGGCTACTCCAGTGCCGAGACCGGCCGCCGGGTGCTCTGACGCCACCCCGCTTCACCGCATTCTGGACGCAGACTGCACTAGTTCGGGGCTAGATAACTGCAGTCTGTCCCCAGAACGTGGTCTGGGGTTGGGCTGTGATGGGATCCGGTACATGGACAACCCGCTGCAGAACGTGACCTTTGCATCCAACGGCTCCACCGCCCACGGCTACCTTGTGCTGCCGGAAGCCGGCCGCGGTCCCGGCGTCGTCGTGATCCAGGAGTGGTGGGGATTGACCAGCCACATCGCCAGCGTGGCGGACCGGCTAGCCGCCGAGGGCTTCGTCGCCCTGGCCCCCGATCTGTTCGGCGGCGCCACCACCCACGATGCCAACGAGGCGTCCCGGCTGATGCAGGACCTTCCGGTGGACCGGGCCGCTCGTGATCTGGGCGGCGCGGTGGACTTCCTGCTCGACCACGACGCGGTAACCAGCTCCACGATCGGCGCTGTCGGCTTCTGCATGGGCGGTGGCTTCGTGCTGGTGCTCGCTGCACAGCAGGGCGACAAGATCGGTGCCGCAGTGTCCTTCTACGGGGTCCTCGGACAGGAGTACCCGAGCTTCGAGAACCTCTCTGCCTCACTGCTGGGCCACTTCGGCGAGCAGGACGAAATGCAGAGCACTGAGCAGGTCCGTGAGCTCGCAGCAGCCATCGAGCGGCAGACTGGGCGCGCGCCAGACTTCCGCTTCTATCCGGCCGGGCACGCCTTCTTCAACGACGAGAACCTGCTCGGCACCTACGCACCGGAGCAAGCCGCCAAGGCCTGGGACGCCACGGTGCGGTTCCTTCGCGAGCACTTGGTGGCGTAGGGAACGACTTGCTTCGGCGAACGGAGATTCAGATATTGATGCTGAGGTCGGCTCGGATCTTGCGAGCGAGGGTCTCATCCATCAATAGCCGGGCAACCAGGGCACGGATGACGTCCTGACCGGTGACGCGGGGTGTGCCGATCAGGTCGGCGGTTTCTGCGCACCACTGGGTGAGCTTGATGTGGTAGGTGGGGGACAGGTCAACGCTGCGTCGGACAGGTTTGGTGCGGCCGGAGTCGGCCCAATGGAGGTGCTTGGCAGCGAGGTCACGAGACCGGTGTTGCCGTTGAGCTCCGCGGGCCCGGGCGGAGGCGCGCTCGGCACTGTTAATCATAGATACCTCCCTATGCGAGACGTTCGTCTCCAGACGCCGAAGCGGTTCGAACCCGGTCGGTTTCGACTACGGCTAGCCGTGCTATGCAGGATTAGTAGTCGACTCATCACGGTATGTGTTTATCGGGACGAACGAGTAAGGCCGCCAGAGATCATCATTGGAGGTGATAGAGTCCGGCCCCGTTGCTGTCACTTCAGTTTGGGTGTAACGCACGGGACTTTCGGCGCCTCTCGTTGATGGGCCCACTCCCGGCACCGTGACCAGGGTCCCAATGGTGCATGAAGTTCCATGCACCGCAGCCCAGGAGCGAACATGAACAACCGCGGTCCGATCATCACGCTGTTTGCGGTCGCCGCATTGGCCGCCGTGCTTCTTGTCCTGAATACGACGGTGGCCAGCCAGACCGCGGGCCGGGCCACCGGAACTGCCCCGCCGGTGGCCACCTCGTCACCGATAGCCGCCCCGCCCCCCACCACCTCGCCACCGATAGCCGCCCCGCCGCCCGCCACCTCGGCACCGATAGCCGCCCCCGAACAGGCCTCCTACGCGGGGCGCACGAGCGGCAACGAGGCCACCATCGCGATCGCGGTGCGCAACGGCCAGGCTGCCGCTTACCTCTGCGACGGCCGCCAAGTCGAGGCCTGGCTGGAAGGCACGATCACGGACGGGCGGCTGAACTTGCAGGGTGCCAATGGTGCCACGGCCACCGGCACAGTCGAGGGAAACGCGATCTTCGGGACAGTGTCGGTGAACGGCGAGCAGTGGCCGTACTCCGCGCAGATGGCAAACCCACCGGCAGGTCTTTACCAGGGCAGCGGGACGGTGAACGGAACGCCCAACCGGATCGGCTGGATCGTGCTGCAAGACGGCAGCCAGGTGGGCATCCGGAACAAGAACGGGGTCCGGGAACCGGCGCCGTTCCTTGACCCCAGGGCGCCCAGCGGCGTCACTGTCGACGGCTCCCGGATCGAGCCGCAACGGGTCGTCGGTGACACCCAGGTCGTCCGCACTGTGGGTGAACCACCGGCCTGAGGAGGAGAACACCGATGGCCTTCCCGCCTGACCAACCTACCGTGGTGACCCACCGGCGGCCGGACCCGAACGTGATGGTCCTGGTGCCGATCGCCGTGGGGGCTGCGGTAGCAATCGCGCTCGGGGTGTACGGCCGGCTGCACGAACCAACTGGGATCGCCATCAATATCGCCGGCTTCTCCGGGGCACAGGCGGTCAAGAGCTGGTTGACCACCGGGGCATTGCTGCTCGCCGGCATTCAGCTTGTCTCCGCTCTGGCGATGTGGGGCAAGCTGCCGGGTCGGCCCTGGGTCCCGACGCTGCATCGCTGGTCGGGACGGTTCGCGGTGCTGCTCACCGTGCCCGTTGCGGTGCACTGCCTGTACGCGCTCGGCTTTCAGCCTGCCACGCCACGCGTCCTGATCCACTCACTGCTCGGCTGCTTCTTCTTCGGAGCGTTCACGGCGAAGATGCTTCTACTTAGCCACCGCGGGCTGCCGACCTGGGCGATCCCGATCATCGGTGGCCTGGTTTTCTCCGCCCTGGCTGGTCTCTGGCTGACCTCATCGTTGTGGTTCTTCACGACCATCGGCGTAACCCTATGATCTCGACGATCTCGTCTGACAAGGAGTGATATGTCCCACCACACCGGACACGGATCCGAGGTGACCCGGCGCGCCGTCGTGGCCGGCACCGGGCTTCTGGCCGCCTCAGCTGCGCTCGCCGCGTGTAGCAGCTACGGGAATTCTGCTGGGTCGGCACCGGAAGCCCCGCTGGCCGATCAGCCGGCAGCACCAGCCGATCAGCCCGCAGCGCCAGGCGATCGGTCCGGAGCCTCGGCCGGTCAGCCGCTGGGGAGCACCGGCGACATCCCGGTCGGTGGCGGGGCGGTGTTCGCCAGCCAGGAGGTCGTGGTGACCCAGCCGGAGCCGGGAACGTTCAAGGCATTCTCGGCCACCTGCACCCATCAGGGCTGCACGGTGAATAAGGTAGCCAGTGGGACGATCGACTGCCCTTGCCACGGGAGCAAGTTCGCCATCGCGGACGGCTCGGTCGTGGATGGCCCCGCGTCAAGGCCGCTGGCGCAACGCCAGATCGAGGTCGCGGGCGACACGATCCAGTTGCTCTGACCCGCCTGCTCTCTGCTCTGACTAACGGGAGACGGCTTAGCGCCAGGAGGGCAGCCAGAGCTCGGCGTTCCAGCGCTCAGGGGTGATTGAACCACCGGTGAGGATCGGCCAGAGCCAAACGAAATTGGCCACCACCAGCCCGACGTACAGTGAGACCACCAGCAGCCCCGTACCGCGCCGCTCGGTGCCGCCCCCAGCCCGGCCGAGAATCTCGCCCAGCACCAACGTCACGGCGATGACCAGAAACGGTGCCGCCGGGGTCATGTAGAAGAAGTACATCTGGCGGTGGATGTTGGCCAACCAGGGCAGCCAGCCGGCGGCGTAGCCGACCAGCGCTGCCGCGTAGCGCCAGTCCGGCCCGCTGACCGCTCGCCACACCGCCCAGCCCAGCACGGGCAGCGCGGCCCACCACAACGCCGGCGTGCCGATGAGCATCACCGCGCTCACGCAGTCCTGCCGCCCGCAGCCCGGAGCAGCGGCACCGGACTCGTAGTAGTAGAGCATGGGCCGGAGTCCCATTGGCCAGCTCCACGGCTTGGATTCCCAGGGGTGCGGTTGGTCGGGCGTGGACAGCCCCTCGTGGAAGCGCAACACGGCGGCGCTGTAGTACCACAGTGCCCGCAGCGCCTCCGGCACGAAGGAGAACGGGCCACCCGTACCGATCTGGTTGCCCACCACATGCCGGTCTATCCCGGTCTCACTGCTGAACCAGGCCCACCATGTCGCCAGGTAGGCCCCGGCCGGCACCACCGCCATCGCCCACGACGCCGGCCCGAGATCCCGGGCCAGTGTGCCGGCCCAGGGCCGGTGGACGCCCGCGGTACGCCGCGCGCAGGCGTCCCACACCAGGCTCATCACGGCGAACGCGACGAGGTAGTACACCCCGGACCACTTCGTGCCGCAGGCCAGCCCGAGCAGCACTCCGGCCCCGAAGCGCCACCAGCGCACCCCGAACCGCGGGCCGAAGTCGGTGTCGGCGACGTGACCCTCCCGCACCACCGTGGCCAGCCGGGCACGCACCTGCTCCCGGTCGATGACCAGGCAGCCGAATGCCGCGAGGACGAACATCGCAAGGAAGATGTCGAGCATCCCGATGCGCGACTGCACGTGGCTGACGCCATCGACGATAAGCAGCACCCCAGCGATCCCGCCCAGCAGGGTCGAACGGGTCATCCGGCGCACAATCCGCACGATGAGCAGCACACAGACCGTGCCGGCCAGCGCGGCGGACAGCCGCCATCCCCAGCCGTTGTAGCCCATCACCAGCTCGCCCAGCGCGATGAGCTGCTTGCCCAGCGGGGGGTGCACAACGACCTCGTAGCCCGCGTTGTCCTCCACCCCGCCGTTGCGCAGCATCTGCCAGGCCTGCGGGGCGTAGTGCTTCTCGTCGAAAACTGGAGTGCCGCGATCGGTGGGCTGGCCCAAATTCCACAGCCGCACCAGGCCGGCGACCAGGGTCACGGCTAGCGTCACGGCCCAGCTCCGCCCACGATCGGTGAGCGGGCGCGGCACCAGCCGCGGCAGGGGACCGTCCGCCCTGGTCGGCGCGGGAGGTATCCACGCGACGCCGACCATCGGGGTATCGCGGCTCGCCTCCCGGACCACCGTCACGGGCCCGATCGTAGGCTCGGCTTCGTGCGAGGCGTGTCGGGCTTTGTCACCTCAGATCCTGGGTCACCACAAGATTCTGGGGTGCTGGTGCTGGCGGCCACCCCGCTCGGCGATTCCCGGGATGCCTCGCCACGCCTGATCGAGGCGCTGGGCCGCGCAGACCTGGTTGCGGCCGAGGACACCCGTCGGCTGCGGGCGCTGGTCGCAGCGCTCGGGGTGACCGTGACCGGCCGGATCGTCTCGCACTACGACGCGGTGGAGGCGGTCCGGATCCCCGCTCTGCTGGAGGCCATCCGTGGCGGCGCGATGGTGCTGGTGGTGACCGACGCCGGGATGCCTGCCGTATCCGACCCCGGGTTCCGGCTAGTAGCCGCCTGCGTGCAGGAGGGGCTGCGGGTGACTTGCCTGCCCGGCCCCTCCGCGGTGACCACAGCGCTGGCGGTGTCCGGGCTGCCCTGCGATCGATTCTGCTTCGAGGGCTTTCCGCCGCGCCGGGTCGGCCCCCGTCGGCGATGGTTAGCCAGCTTGGCCAGCGAAGGGCGCACGTGCGTGTTCTTCGAGTCACCGCGTCGGTTAGCTGCGACGCTGGCCGAGGCTGCGAAGGTGCTCGGCGCGGACCGGGCAGCGGTGGTGTGCCGGGAGCTCACCAAGCCGTATGAGGAGGTTCGCCGTGGGGGGCTGGGCGCGCTCGCCCAATGGGCTTCCGACGGGGTGCGCGGCGAAATCACCGTGGTGCTATCGGGTGCACCACTCGCTGATCTGCCAGATGTGGCCGACCTTGTTAGCGAGGTGACTGAGCGGGTAGCAGCGGGGGAGCGGCTCAAGGACGCCGTGACTGCTGTGGCCACCGCACACGGTGTTCCAAAACGGGAGCTCTACCAGGCGGCGGTGGAAAGCTCGTGAATGACCCGTACCGGTGGCTGGAGGACGTAACCGGCGAGTGGGCACTGTCCTGGGTGCGCGAATGCAACGCCGAGGCCGTCGCGGAGCTGACCGGCGGGTCCCGGTTCGAGGCGCTGCGCGCCGAGATCCGCGAGGTGCTCGACTCAACAGACCGTATCCCGTACATCACCCGGCGCGGCGGGTACCGGTACAACTTCTGGCGGGACCGCGAGCACCCACGCGGTCTGTGGCGGCGCACCACGCTGGCCGAGTACCGCAAGGAGCGTCCGGATTGGGAAATCCTGCTCGATGTGGACGCGCTGGCCCGGGATGAGGGCGAGAACTGGGTCTACCACGGCGCACGGTGCCTGCGGCCGGACTACCGTCGGGCGTTGATCTCGCTGTCGCGGGGCGGCGCGGACGCGGCGGTGGTACGGGAGTTCGACATCGAGCGTCGCGAGTTCCTCACTGACGG
Organism: Actinomycetota bacterium; assembly: GCA_030860695.1. Taxonomy (GTDB): domain Bacteria; phylum Actinomycetota; class Actinomycetes; order Mycobacteriales; family Pseudonocardiaceae. The sequence continues at coordinate 806 of JALZHU010000198.1, read as the reverse complement.
CTTTCAGCTTCCCGAGGCGAAGTCCATCGTGCGCTGGATTGATGCCGACCAGCTCTACGTCGCTACCGACTTCGGCCCGGGAACGCTCACTACCAGCGGGTACCCGCGCACCGTCCGGCAATGGCGGCGCGGCACGCCGCTGGCCGATGCCGAGCTGGTGTACGAGGGCAAGGCCGATGACGTCAGCGTGTTCGCCTATCACCACGACACCGAGGGCTTCGAGCGCGACTTCGTCCGACGGACAGTGGACCGGTATCGCCGCGAGCGGTACCTGCGTAGCGGGGACCAGCTGCGCCGCATCGAGGTACCTGACGATGCGATCGTCGGTGTGTACCGGCAATGGCTGCTGATCGAGCTGCGCAGCGCGTGGACGGTCGGCCAGACATATCCGGCGGGCTGCCTGCTGGTAGCCGACTTCGACGAGTTCATGGCTGGCAACCGGGACCTGCGGGTGCTGTTCACCCCCGACGAGCACACCTCGCTGTCCGGCTGGAGCTGGACCCGCCACTACCTAATCCTCGACGTGATGCGCGACGTGGTCAGCCACCTCTCGGTGCTGACCCCGGCCGAGGACTGGCGCGCCACGCCGCTGACCGGCACGCCGCCGCTGTGCACCGTGGACGCGTGGGGTACCGACGCCCGCACTGACGATGAGTACCTGCTCGATGTCGACGGTTTCCTGACCCCGCCCACCCTGGCCATCGGGACCATCGGCGCCGGCCCGGCCGTCGTGCTCAAGCGGGCACCCTCCTTCTTCGACGCTGCCGGTCTTGCCGCGCATCAGCACTTCACGGTCTCCGATGACG
>JALZHU010000447.1 GCA_030860695.1 Actinomycetota bacterium | reverse complement strand
CTCGTGCACGGCTTCGCCACCCTTTGGCTCACCGGCGCGCTACCGGCCGGGCTCGGCGAGGACCCGGAGACCGCGGCGCGAGCGGTCGCCGGGATCCTGTTCGGCGCCCGTGATCGGCTGCCGTTGCACTCAGCTGAGACGAGAACCCATATTCTCCCGAAATAATTTGAGAGTTCAGTCTCCTGGATTCTCGATCCCGGGAGAATCGTTGCAGTACTATCGTACTATAGGCCTGCTGCCCGCGTAGATGCAGGAGCTTGTTGCGCGTGTGCACGACGAGTTGGAAGATCCGTGGAATAAGAAGGTTGGCAGGCCGAAATCATGCGGGCCGTATCACACGGTGGAGATCGCGCGCATGTACCTCCGCTAGAACGGAACGCAAGAGTCTCTTGGGATCTCCGCGACATTTCCCAGTCCACAGTATCTTGGATCGTATCGGTTGGCGCCGAGCGTCAAAGCCGTACTGGAGGAGTTCGTACCGACCGCGACAGACGCTATCAAGATGGTCAAAGGCCGATCTGCCTGGTAGACGGCACCATCACGCCGTGCTGGTCCTACGCCGACCACGACGAGCTGTGAGCCGCAAGTAGGGAACGATGGGTTCAACGCGCAGCTGGTCTGCCTGCTCAACGGCGACCCAATCTACATTTCTGACCCGCTCCCGGGGAAGAATCATGATGCGACCGCGTTCGACGAGACACCAGTCGCGGAGATCATCCAACACTCAATGCGGGATTGGCGATAAAGCTACCAGGGGCGCGGGGTGATCACTCCACGTAAAACTCCGCCCGGTGGAGAACTCAGCAAGGAGACAAAGCGAACAACGCTGTCATCTCAGCTCTGCGGACACCCGTCGAACGACTCATTGCACTTTCAAGTCATGGCGGATCTTTCACACCGTGTGCTGTGCCAAAACTCGTCACATGGGGTAGTAACCTGAGGCTTCGGTGACACCCGTGATCATGGCATGATCGCGGACCGTGGTATTCCGGCTGCTGTATCTGATCACGATCAAGCTGTTCGGCTGGCTTGGGCTACTGGCGAGCAGGCAGCGGCCAAAAACGTCGAGATCCTCATCCTGCGCCACGAGGTCGCGGTCCTGCGCCGTCAGGTGACCAAGCCCAGTCTGACCTGGCCAGACCAAACGATCCTGTCCGCTTTGACCCGGCTGGTCCCCCGCCCGCTGCGTCACCATCGGCTCGTCACCCCTGCAACCCTGCTGGCCTGGCACCGCCGCCTGGTCACCAAAAGGTGGACCTATCCAAACCGGTCAGGCCGACCACCGATTTATGACCAGATCCGAGCTCTGGTGCTGCGCCTGGCTCACGAGAATCCGTCCTGGGGATACCGACGGCTCCAAGGAGAACTGGCCGGGCTCGGTTACCGCGTTGGCGCGGGCACGATCCGGCGGATCCTGGCCGCCGCGCGGCTGGGCCCGGCGCCACGGCGTAGCGACACTGGGTGGCGGACTTTCCTGCGTGCTCAGGCCCCCGGGCTGTTGGCCACCGATTTCTTCACCCTTGAGACCATCGGGCTTCGCCGCCTTGACGTTTTGTTCTTCATGGAAGTGTGCACCCGACGGGTCCATCTTCTCGGGGTGACTGCTCGCCCGACCGCGGTCTGGACCACCCAGGCCGCCCGCAACCTCCTGATGGACCTCGGTGACCAGGTCAGCGCCTTCCGCTTTCTGATCCGCGACCGGGACTCGAAATTCACCGATGCCTTCGATGCCCTCTTCACCTCCGAAGGCATCAACATTGCAAGATTCCTCCCCGCACGCCCCGGGCGAACTGCTACGCGGAACGGTTCATCGGCAGCGTCCGCGCCGAATGCACCGACCGGATGCTGATTTACCACGCGCGACACGCCCACGCCGTTCTTGATCAATACATCCGCCATTTCAATAACCACCGGCCACACCAAAGCCTGGACCAACATCCACCAACCCACGATCCCGCCACCGTTACCCGCCTCGACGCCCCGATCCGACGTCACCGAGTCCTCGGCGGACTGATCAACGAGTACCGACGCACAGCCTAACCAGCCAGAAAAACACCTGGTCAAGGCCTCGCATCAAGTTCTGGCACGGCGGACCCATCCGGGGCCACCGCCAACATTGACATTCCGGACATAGATAAACCAAACCGCTACTCAATGGTGACGTGAGTCACAATACGCGCATACCAACCGAACGAGTGTAGACATGGGTGTGGCGGGAGCTCATCACAAGTTATACACACAGCAGACCACACGAACGAGTGGCAATGCGCGCCCATGGCAGCCGACAATGGGCACTTAGCAACTACCCTCAGCACACATGAGCGGAGCGGCCGCCACCCCGCACCAGGTCCGGGAGGACATCGATGCCCTAATTGCCGCCTTCATGTACGACGCCCCGAAGGAGGAGATCATCCCCCTGGTGGACCGGATCGCTACCGCGGTCGACCACTGGGGCGAGATTCCCGACCGCGCGATCACTGAACTGCGCGAGGCGATCAATCTGATGCGCGAGGGGAAGGCCTGCGCCACGATCACCGCCTTGCTCGCCGCCCGCTCCGAGCTTCCCCGGCCACCACGCTAACCCCGGACATCAACCACCCCATCCCGCGGCTCACCCCCTCGCTGGCCCAGCCGAGTCGCACCGTTGTGTTACCACCCACTGCCACGTCGTCATCTGCCCGTGATCCAGGGGGTCGGTCGCAGCACTCAGGCGTGTGATCGTCATGCCGCGTCGCTGTCTTCCTCGAGCACGAGCATTTCTCGGAGATCTTGGCGTGAGATTGTGGGACGTTGTCGCAACTCTGAATCTGTTGAGGCTCACCTCTGAGGCCGACCCCGAGCCCGAACGCAAGCACAATCATAAAGACGACTCTCCGCTTAAGATTTTGATGCCTCTGGCGTGACGCTCGCGGACCGGTGAAACTGGGGGTGCGTCGCCCGCTGACGTCGTTGTGCCTTGGTGCGGGTGAGCCCGTGCTTAAGATTGACGCTGGAGCCTGTCC
>JALZHU010000197.1 GCA_030860695.1 Actinomycetota bacterium | reverse complement strand
GAGCCCGGCTGGACCGCCGCCGACTACGAGGACCTGCGCCTGGCCGCCCAGCACCGCCCGCCGCGGCGGCAGCGTGATGGTCTGCGGAGTCTCGGGTGCTTGTAAGACGGGCATAAGTCCTCTTGTTCAGGGTTTTCGTCCTGCGCTTCATGCCACAGGGTTTGTCGTCACACGCTGGCGCTGTACGGTGCGGCGCTGCCACTTTCCACCCATTCGAGCACCGCGCGGCATCGCTCACAGGTCATCTGCGCCTGGCTGCGCAGCTTTGCTACCTGGGACCGGAGTTCGTCCCGACGCCCCGGGTACTCGTCCCACAGCCGGTCCACTTCCGCCAACAGCAGCCCGGCTTGGTTCCTGGTAACCCCGGTGAGCGCGGGAGCCCCGGCGGACTGCGCGAAGCCGAAAACCTTCCCTGCATAGGGAAGGGGAAGGAACGGGACCGTGGCCAGCGCCGCGAAGATCAGGAAGTGCAGCCGCATCCCGACGGCGAGGTCGATATGGTCCATGAACCCGAGGATCTGGGAAGGGCTGTAGTCGCCGTTGAGAACCCGTCCCCGCTCGGGTGTGCTCATCTGCGCCAGGACGGCATGCGACTGCGAGATGTCCTGCCGCTCCATCGGGATGAACACCACGTGCGCATCCAATCGCCGAACCAGGAAGTCGGCCACCTCGGCCAGCAGCGCGTGGTAGCTGCGCTCGTCCAGGTGCTCCGCGGCGCGTCCGGGTTCCCGCACCGACATCGCCACCAGCCGCACGTCGGTGGGAATGCCCTCGCGCACGAGCATGTCCTGGGTGAACTCCTCGCGGGGCAGCAGCAATGCGGGGTCGGCGGTTACCGTGATCTCACGGTCGACGCCGACGTCCTCGAGCACGAGCTTGGATTCCTGATCCCGGACAACGAGGTCGGTCATGCGGTTCAAGGTCGTCCGCACGATCGCGCGGTCCTCGGGATCCTGCAGGGGCCCAGCACCGACGGCGAAGCCGAACGTGGAGATGCCACGATCCTGCGCGGCCTCCACCAGCTGCAGGTATCGGCGAGCTTCCCGGTCGTAGAGCACACCTCCGCCGCCGAGGATCAGCAGGTCGAGTCCGGCCACGGCCGCTATGATCGAGCCCTTGCTCGTACCCTCCCAGGTGATCGTCTCAGTGATGCCGCCGTGATAGCGCTCGCTGTGCTGAGCCTCCCGGCTGAACACCACGATCTGGGCCGAGGGACGCAGTGCGTGCAGGCACCGCAGCACGCAAGTCAGGATCGCCTCATCCCCCATGTTGCGCCCGCCGTAGGAGCCCAGCACGCCGATGGTGACTTTTCGGGGACGGTCTGCCAGGTCCGTCATCGCAAACCTCCTACCCCTTCGGCCGACGACGCTCCCCTGACGGTGCGGGTCAGCCCCCTCGTATGTTGATCGCTCGCAGCTGCTGGCAGGATTGCGCCTGCTCAAAGGCGGCGTCGAGGCGCGGGTTGCCGTCGAGGGCGCCCAAGGCCTGGGCATTGTTGGCGAGGGCGCCGAGCACGTTGCTGGCGGCGACCACGGCCCGCCCGAACGCGACCGCGTTATTCGGGTCGGCTTGGTCGACCTGTGTCCTCGCGTCGGCAAGATCGTCGCGGAGCTCTGCGATGTCGCTGCGGACTTCGTTGGCGATCTGCTCGCCGCCCTCCACCGGCGGGGAGCCCGCCGCCGACACGCTTTCCAACGCCCGCTCGGCCGCGGCCTGCGCCTCGGCCAGGTAGGTACTGTAGGCCTGCCGAGTGGCCGCCGGGGCAGTGAGGTCAAACGCCGGCGGTGCCCCGAGCCTGTCGACCACCGGGACCAGTGCGCTGCACACCGAGTCCGTCCATCGCACCGTCTGTTCCTGCGGCGCCACCGGTGGGGCGGGGCTGGCCGGAGCAGTGGGATCCAGGTCCGACCCGCAGCCCGCTAACGCCAGCCCCGCGGCGGCGGCGAGAACGGCGAGCGGACGACGCCGAGCACGGGTCTGGACATGGGGATATGTGCTCACAGCTGCTCCTCCCGCGCCCGGCGGGCACACTTCCTCGCTTCTACCGGGCTCTCTCGATGACGACCTGTCCGGTACGCAGATCGGCTTTCCCGAAGCCCGGCACAGCCAATCATGAGGCAGTGATTATCACCGGGTAGCGTGTTGAGTCCGGTTCGGGACCCAGCTTGACCGGCCGTCTCGATCCTTGTGCGAGCGTAGCAACAGGTACCTGGCCGGCTTGTGCCGTGCCACGATCGCGCACATGGCTGCCATTTCCTGGCCGATCGTGGTCGCCGCTGTGCTGGGTTTGACCCTGTCTGGCTCGCTGTGGTGGGTCTACTTTGATGTCACCGCTCTGGCGGCAGAGCGAGCGGTTGCCGATACTCCAGAGGAAGATCGGCCTCGGCTGGCAAGGGACGCCTACAGCTATCTACACCTGCCTATCATCGCCGGTGTTGTTTTGCTCGCCGTCGGCTTCAAGAAGGTGCTGGAGTACGTCGCTGATACCGAGCATCACGACCTTTCCGATTCCCTGACCGGTATCGGGCTCTACGCCCTCTACGGCGGCGTAGCCCTATACCTGCTGGGTCATGTGGCATTCAAGTTACGCACGATGCGTACCCTCAGCCTCCCGCGCACCATCGTTTCCGCGGTGTTGGTCGTGCTCATTCCCCTGGCCACACAGCTACCGGCGTTGGCAGCGTTGGGCATACTGACCGCCCTCATCGTTGCGTTGATTTCGTTCGAGACCGTGCGTTTAGCCGGGTAACGCATTCAGATCCGGCATGAGCACACCGGACCCAGATAAGCAGCTGCGCACAACAACTCGACCCAGCACCGGCCGCTAAGCGGACACCGTTCACGGCACCTGCGCGATGGGGTTAGCCTGGAGGCACCCTACTCCCCCAAGGAGTCGTGATGGCCTCGATCCTCAGCAAGATCCGGCACTTCCTGCGCAGCCCGCAGGGACGGCGAATGATCGATCAGGGACGGCGGTATGCGAGCAACCCGCAAAACCGCGCGAAGCTGCGCGGCCTGCTGTCTCGCCGGCGCAGGTTCTGACTCGAGCAGCACTGAGGTCACGCAATCCTCGGCGGTCAGTTCAGGCAGCTGTGAGTAACGGACGGTGGCCGTCCAGGGGCCCACATGCCGGAGGTGCGGGAGGACGGCCGAGCCGACGATCGGCGGCGCATCCGCGAGCTGCGCCGAGGCATCTATACCCAAGACGACCTAGCGGTGGCTGCCGACGTTTCTGTCGATGTCATCCGCAAGTTGGAGCAAGGCCGCCGGCACACCGCCTCGATCGCCACGCTGGCGCGCATCGCCCACGTCTTGGATGTGGACCTCGCGGAACTGCTGGGCCCTGCGGCTAGCATCAGGTCGGGCCCTGCCGGTAGGGCACACCGCCCTACCGTAGGACGCCGCTGTGCGCATCGCTCATGATCAATGATCATGAGCGATGCGTGGTTCTTGCCTACAGTCGTCGTTCAAAGGTGACCGTGACGTCGGTGAAGCCGAGTGAGCGGGCCAGCGTGGTGAGCATGTGGCGGGTGTTCTCCTCGCCGCGCCGGGCCAGGTCGCTCGCCTTGGCGGCGTCGTTCAGCTCGGCTCTGGCGAGCTGGTAGAGCTCCTGTTCACCGGTCGGATTGTCCTCGAATACGCCGGCAATCCGGTCGATGAGGCCACGCTCGCGGCCGACCACGCGGCTCGCGGCCGGGTCGACGACGGCGGGTGCCAGCTGCGGGGCCGGGAGGGCGATGGTGACCGAGCGCCGGTCCGGGGACACCGTTACCCGGTCCGCGCCGACGTTGGCGAAGTCGACCATCGCGTCGACCGAGCCGATGCCGAGGAAGGTCGTGCGCTCACCGCTGATCAGTGACGGCACGTGGGGAGTGTCGCGCTCGACATCTACCACGACCTGAAAATTGCCGGTGGCGGCGTGGTACTGCGACAGGTCCTGCAGCGCCACCAGCAGCGGCGCTGGACTGCGGTTGACGACCTGCTGCTCGAATGGGTTGCGCAAGTCCGGAAGCGCGTCCACGAACTGCGTAGCGACTGGTACCAGGACCGCGATCCCGACGGTGGCGGCGAGCAGTTTCCGGCGTGTCCGTGTCGGCCTGCGGTCGTCCCGCCGGGCCGCGGTGTCGACCGTGTCGCGGGAGTCGATCGTGTCGCGCTCGAGCAACTGGGGCATCCGAATCTCCCACGGTGTGGTCCGACGCTGGGCGGTAGGGGCGCAAGTGAGATCCACCGTAGACAACCTCAGCACCCGCTGTCCGGTTCCTGTTTCCCCATCACCAGGAGGAGTTACGTCAACCTGGGCGGTGGTGCTGGAGCGTCACGCTGGCCGAACGGCCCTACGCCGGCGAACCGGACGTGGATATGTCATTCCGGCCGCCCGGAACGGATAGCTGCTGCGTCGCCGGTATTCGCTGCGGGTACTGGTTGGCATGACGGTCGACGTTCTGCTTGCCTGCGCCGGTCTGCTGGCCATCGGCGTCGCCCCGCTGTCCGGACGCTTGCGCAGGCTGCCGCTGTCCGAACCCGTTCTCGGCCTGCTGGCTGGTGTGCTCCTCGGGCCTGCGGTCCTCGGCGTCTTGCGAGTCCCATCCCCGATCGAGGAACCCGGCTGGTTGCACGAGGCCGCCCGGATTCTGTTGGCAATCTCGGTGATGGCCGTGGCGCTGCGCTATTCGATCCGGGACGTGCGCTTGCGGCTGCGGTCGGTCCTGCTCCTGCTGGCCGTGGTGATGCCGGTGATGGCGGCTCTCACCGCGGGCGTGGCCGGGGTGGCGCTCGGGGTCGGTCTGGGCTCGGCGGTCCTGCTGGGGGCGGCACTGTGCCCGACCGATCCCGTGCTGGCGTCCAACGTCGTGACCGGCAAGCCCGCCGAGCGGGACCTGCCGGCCCGCAACCGTCAGCTGTTGTCGCTGGAGTCCGGAGCCAACGACGGCCTCGCCTTGCCGCTGGTCATCCTGGCGATCGCGATTGCCAGCCCGGTGACCGTCGGCACCGCCCTCACCGAGTCGTTGTGGCAGGTTGGTGGCGCCGTGGTCATCGGTATCGCGATCGGGTGGTTCGGCGGTCGAGCGTTGCGCGCGGGGGAGCAACACGGCGCCGCAGAGCCTGGCCCGATGGTGTTCTTCACCGCGGTGCTGGCACTCGCCGTCCTCGGAATAGCCCGACTAGCCCAGACGGACGGGGTGCTCGCGGTGTTTGTCTGCGGGTTGGCGTTCAACGCTGTCGCCACCGGCCGGCAGCGCGGCGCAGAGCTTCCAATAGACGAGGCAGTCAACCGGTTCCTGCTGCTGCCGCTGTTCGTCGCATTCGGGGCCGCCCTGCCCTGGCAAGCGTGGGCGGAGCTCGGCTGGCGGGGGCCGCTGCTCGTCGCTGGCGTGCTGGTGCTGCGGCGGCTGCCCATCCTGCTGATTCTCCGCAGGCCGCTCGCGTTGGGCTGGGTGGACGCGTTGTACGTCGGCTGGTTCGGGCCAATCGGCGTGTCGGCCCTGTTCTACCTCACTTTGGAGGCCGAGCGGCTGGATGTGGACCCAGTGGTGCTTGCCGCGGGCACGCTCGTCGTCGCCGCGAGCACGGTCGTGCACGGGATGACCGCGACTCCGGGTCGGGTCCTCTACCGCAGGGCAACCGGCCAGGCGGCGAGATCGGCGTCCAGCCAGCGCTAGGTCCACTGGCGGGCGATTAACCATCGAACAGACAAGGGCGCACGAGTGAGCGACTTCTTCGAACTGCTGCGCGACAACACGAGTGTGCTTGGGCGGCTGGTCACCACGGTGACTCTCCTCGTCGTCGCCTTCCTGGTGGCTGCGGCTGTCGGATGGTTGGTCGGCCGCCGGGCCGACGACCCGTATACGCGCTACTACCTGCGCAAGGCCGTCCGCGCAGTGGTCGCGGTCGTGCTGCTGTTCGCGCTGGCTTTGCTGTGGCAGCCCTTCGCCGGCCGAATCGCGGTCGTCCTCGGCCTTGCCACGGCCGGGCTGGCGTTTGCCATGCAAGAGGTCATCGGCGCGCTGGCCGGCTGGGTCAGCATCCTTACCGGCCGGCACTTCCGCGTCGGAGACCGGATCCAGATGGGTGGGGTGCGCGGTGATGTCCTCGACCTGTCCCCGCTACGCACCAAGATCCTGGAAATCGGGTCGAGCCAGGAGGACGACTCCTGGATCCGCGGGTGGCAGTACACGGGCCGGGTGGTGTCGATCTCGAACAAGGCGATATTCAGCGAGCCGGTTTACAACAGCAGCGCGGCTTTCGACTACCTGTGGGAGGAGCTCACCATCCCGGTGCCCTACGACGACGACTGGAAGCGCGCCGAGCAGATCCTGCGTGAAGAGGCCGAGCGTGCCTCATCCTCCGCGGATGCCCAGCAGGCGATTGAGCAGGTGCGCCGGCGCTATCCGGTCGGGCGGGCCGAGGTCGAGCCGCGCGTGTTCGCCCGCGCCACAGACAACTGGGTGGAGCTGGCTGCACGGTTCGTCGTCCCCGTCCGCAGCGCCACGCCCTGATTGATCAGGCTGCGAGCACGAACGACAGGAAGAACCCCGCGGCGGTGGCGAACGCGTTGAGCGGCCGGCCGTGCTCGAAGGCCTCGGGCATGAGCGTGTCGGCCAGCGAGGCCAGCACCGCTCCCCCGGCGAAGGCCAGCGCCACCGCGAGGATCTGCTCGCTCAACCCGCTGGCTGCCCCCCGACCCAGCACGACCGCCGCGACCAGCAACACCGCGCAGGCAACCCAGGTCAGCACCACGGTGGGCGGGCGCATCCCCGACTCGCGCATGGCAACGGCGCCGACCAGCGCCTCCGGCAGGTTTGAGGCGAAGATCCGACCAGCAGGGTCAGCGACGCGCCGCTCACCAGCGATACTCCAAGCGCGAGGTTTTCCGGCACCCCGTCCAGTGTCACCGCCGCCAGCAGCGCCAGGCCCACCCCGCTGCGCACGCCGGACGCCACGACCTCGCGCTGCTCCGGCCCGGACCTGCCGCTGACGTAGCGGTCGAGGGCCGTGTCGGTGGCGACGAACGTCGCGGCGCCCGCGAGGAGCCCGAGTCCGGCGCGTACCGGACCGCCCATCGTGAATGATTCCTCGAACAGCTCAAACGCCAACGCCGAGATGAGCGCGCCGCTGGCAAACGCCAGCAGCACCCCCGTTACCTGCTTCGGCGGGCTCCAGCGCGTGCCGACGAGGGCACCGATGACCAGGGCGCTGGACGCAGCCAGCCCGAACAGCACGGCGGTGAGCACGGCGGCATCGTCCTCCTCCCGGGCCGTGTATGCCGGTCCGACCCCGCCTCTCCGCCACAGCACAGGGCACCGCGCCCACCACGCCGAGCCCGGCACTTCCCCGCTCTCAGAGGTTGGAAGAGGTCCGCTGCGTTTCTGCTGATGGATAGGCACACTCCGTGCGACAGTGAAGCAGGTGTGCACATGAGGAGGCGAGGGGCCATGGTTAGCGAGCAGCATCTTGCGGTTCCCCGCGAGATGGCGGCGAGACTTGCTGGTCTGTCGTACCGCCAGGTCGACTACTGGGCAGCCACTGGTCTCATCGAGGCCACTGTTGATAACCAGGTAAGTCCCGGTCGACGTGTACGCTTGTACGGGTTTGTCGACCTGATGGCACTGATGGTGGCCGCAGAGCTGCGAGCACGAGGTTTCTCTCTGCAACACATCCGTAAGCTCGTGCGGTACTTCAAGTCACGGGGTGTCGACGAACCGCTGACCGAACTGCGATGGGCCACAAGTGGTAAGGGCAAGGGGAAGACGATCTACATCCAGTTCCCCGATGGAAGTTGGGAAGACGACATATCCCCTATCCAGATAGTCTTCCACGAGATTCTGGAGTTTAAGCCCTTGCGTCACCGCATTCAAGTGGCCATGCAGCGCGACGCAAGCACCGTCGGCCACGTGGAGCGGCGACGCGGCGTGTTGGGTGGCAAGCCTGTGCTCGCCGGAACACGCGTCCCCGTGGACACAGTGCGCCGCTACCTTGCCGCCGGCCGCTCCGTGGACGACATTCTACGCGCGTTTCCCGTACTGACGGCCGCAGACGTTGAGGCGGTACGGACCGAAATAGTTGCATGATCTTCTGCTTTGTCTGCGATCACGACGTCGATGCAGCGGTAGCGATGATGCTGCGCAAGGCCGGGCACGAAGCGTGGACAGCGGCAGACGCAGGTCTGTACCGGGCTGGTGATGATGATCTGACCGTGTATGCCGATAACAAGGGTGCCGTGCTTATCAGCCACGACACCGAGTTCTCCCAGCGGCGGCGACGAAATATGATCGGTAAACACATATGGCTGCAGCGCAGACGAGTGCAGCTGTCCTTGGCGATCCGGCACCATGTCGTGGACCGAGTTCTTCGACGCATTACCGAGCCAACGTTGATCGACGTCCTTCGTGGCTCTGCTTGTGTGGTTACCGATGCATGGGAGCTGGTCAAGAATATTCCCTTCGTTGAGCTTGCAGAAGAAGGGCTCATTGGACTCCAAAACGACTTCGCTGTGGTCGAGCAGCAGTTGAGGAGCCGCTATGAGTTTGCCGAGCAATTGCGCCTTACCTATCCAGTCGACTGGGCTGTCGAGGAGCAGAGTTCGTTCATGCTCTACAGCCTCGTCCGAGTCTTGCAGCCGCAGACCGTTGTGGAAACCGGTGTTGCTAATGGTCATTCCAGCTTTGTGATCCTCAGTGCCTTGAAAACAAACGGACGGGGTAAACTTGTGAGCATCGATATTGGGAACGACGTCGGTCGGTTGGTAACAGCAGAAGAGAGTGAGGTCTGGGATCTCCGCCTGCTCTCCCGGCCGGGAGCAAGAGATGAGTTGCGTGCTGTCCTACAGTCCGTCGCTCCCGTCGACCTGTTCCTCCATGACAGTGAGCATCTCTATGGATGGCAGATGATTGAATATCGGGCAGCCGCTGGCGTCCTGTCGCGCGGTGGCATTCTCGTGAGCGATGATGTCGATTCTTCTTATGCCTTTTGGGATTTCTGCCGTGGGCGTGGCGTGAAACCGGCCCTTTTGATCGACGACCGTAAGGCGCTTGGGTTGGTGTGTCTCACGTAAGGCAGCAAAGGCAGTGACGGGTGAAGGACTGACGCCAGTCGTTCAGGTGCGCTGTGCTGTCGGGAACCTGCTGCGGGAAGGCTGTGCGATCGTGCGGTAACAGACCGCGCGGCGTTGCGAACAAGTGTGTACGGCCGCTGACGTTCATGGCGTCGTCGTCTGGTCGCTGGTGGTGGTTCGAGGAGGGCGCTGTGGTGCAGCGGTGGGATGTGTTCATCTCTTACGCCCACGAGGATGAGGCGTGGGTGCGGGTGCTGGCCGAGAACCTGCACCGGGCCGGCCGAGACGTGTTCTTCGATCAGTGGGAGGTCGTGTGGGGGGAAGCTGCTGTCGCAGCGGTTGCAGGAAGGTCTGGCGTCGTCGCAGGCCGTGGTGCTGGTGGTAAGCCGGGCCGCAGTGGGCAAGCCGTGGTGGGAGGAGGAGTTCGCGGCGGCCATGGCGGGGGCGGTGGCCGGGGTCCAGCGGCTGATACCGGTGCTGCTGGATGACGTGCCGCTGCCACCGTTCGTGGCCAGCCGGGTGTGGGTGGATTTCCGCCATCTCGACGCTCCCGCGCAGTATGAGGAGCGCTTTGCGGAGTTGGTGCGCGCGGTGCAGGGAGTCGCGCCCGGGGATCGGCCGCAGCGTGGTGGGGGCATTATGGTGCCGCCGGTGGAGTACCGGCCGGAGGGGCCCAGAGCTGCCCGGTTGCGCATCGACCGGCAGCAGGTGGTGTTCAGTTGCGCTGATCGGGAGTGGGCGCATCCGCCGCTGGGGGTGGATGGCGGGTTGCGGACGTTGGTGTGGGAGGTGGCACGGGCCCGATCTCGCGCTGGCAACTTGGTGGTGAGAGAACCCGGTGCTGCTGCGGGGGGCGTACTGCACGGCCGGTTGACGGAGCTGGACCAGGCGTTGGGATCGCGGTTTCTGGCCGGGGACGCGGGTGTCGCGCTGGCGCGGGAGGTTGCTCGGTCATCCGCGGGGCCGTTGCGCTGGCGGTGCAGGTGGACGATCCTTCGGATGGTGGTCCACCTACCGGCTGCCCAAGTGGCTGGCTGGTTACGTCGGCCTGGAGACCGACGCTGTCTCGCTGCGCTGTCTGGATATCGAGATCATTCAGGGACTACTGCAGACCGAGCAGTACATGCGCAGGCTCTACACCCTGAGCCTGGATCCACCGTGCGGATTGTGACCGAGGGCGTGTCATAAGAGGGGAAGTGCCCTTTGGCCTGGGAAGATCGGAGTTGCTGACGCCCCGATACCCGTCGTCGAAAGGGCACCTCGTAG
>JALZHU010000446.1 GCA_030860695.1 Actinomycetota bacterium | reverse complement strand
CCACTTCAAAGCGTGGCGAATCTTCCACACCGACTACCGACGCCCACATCACACCTACCGCGACGCCTACGACGCCGCCCGCGGACTGTTCTTCTTCTCAATCACATGGGGTTTTGAATAATGTTCCTTGTACTCGTAACAGTTCGTCATGCCGCCTCCTAATCTCGAGTTGCATCAAGACATGTTCGCACCCCGGTGTCTGCTTGGTGCTGCGAGTCTGTTGCGTACGCCGAATCGCCTGCGTGACGTCTGGCGACGACCCCGAGCACATCACATGGAAATCACGAATCGGGACAGCTCAGGTCGACCCATCGTCCCGGCGTACGCCGCATGGCTCGGATGATCTGCGGTTCCGTCAGCAGCGTTGAGTGCCCGCGCCGGCAACGAATATCGTAGATCAGCTCCCCAACCTGACGCCTCACGAAGTCGAGTCGGGCCTGCGCCTCCTGGAGATCCTCGTCAGAGGCCGAGGCCACGTCCTGCTGGACGAGGCGAAGCTGAAGGGCCCAGCCGCCGGGCATTATCCGGTGGCCCTCGGTCGAGGTGATGGTGAGGCTGCCGACCCACGGCCGGTAGACGGCGTCGGCAACGACGTCGCCGCAGCGCGGGCAAATTAGCTGCTTGCTCACCTGGCGGAGCACGGACTCCTCACAGAAAGGAATCTAGGCGTTGGCGCGTACACCCAGCGGTGCCGCTCACCAATACTGATCGTCGCCACGCTCGACGCCGACCGCCGCTGCGGCTACGTTCACGACACGGCCTGTAACGTTTTCACGTCGGATGGTGACAGAACGTACCGAGAGCCCCGGTGCAGGCTCCCCGACCCTGCGTTGGGGCTCTCTCTTGTCCGCTCCGTACTTGTGGGTCGGCGCCGCCACCGTAACGTGGTAGGGATAGACTACGGCCCTCACGCCGTTCTCGTCGGAGTCGCGGGAGGGCCGTGTGGTGGCCTGGGGTCCAATGTTGTCAGTCAGCGGAGCAGCTGGTCTTACTTTTCGCAAGTGATGCCGTCGTTGTCGCGGTCGAGCGCGGGACGGTAACCGGGCTTGCCCTTCTGGATCGAGGCTGCACCGATGGCACGGACCTCGGTGCAATTCTTGTAGTAAACCGCTCCACCATCGTCGTCGACCATTGGCTGGGGCACCACTGGTTGCGGCTGCACCGCCTTCTCCAGGGATATCTTGACCGGCCGGGCCTGTTCAGTAGGCGGAGCCTGGCGGGCTGCCGTGGTCGGAGCAGCCGCCGAGTTCGCTTGAGAAAGGCGATCACAGGCTGGTGAGACGCGGCAGGCGATGGCGTCGCGGTCGGCAGCGCGGTGGGTGCCGTCGAAGCAGGGGCCAACGATGCGGTCTGGCTTTGCGGCGTATCGGAGCTATTGATCAGGGCTACCCCAGCAATGAACATCAGGATGTCAGCCACGATATCTGCCGCGCTGAGCCCAGACGACGGATCGAGACCGAAGAACTTCCGTACCGGGGCGGGGTTCGAAGCTGCGGCGAGAGCGCGTGCGCAGTGGGCCAGCACGCCGATGTACACGCCGAAGCCGATCAGGATGAGCCCGCCCACAGGGGGTTCAATCAGGATCAGCAATGCGGCTATGACCGGGGCTACCACTGCGCCGATCAGTCCGAACCCGCCGGAGCGGCGACTCCCGCCGCCTGCCGTGATCGACGACGGCGAATCTGGCGAAACTGGTACGTTCACGCGGAATGGCATTGCTTCCTGCTTCTTACCGACGAACTCCGACCACGCCTCGCTGGCGTCGAGTGGTAGATCGATCTTGCCTAAGTTGTTGTTACGACACGTGATCAGCCGCTGGCTTTACAGATACAATGCGCTGCGGTAGTCCGCTCCTCAAAGGGCCACCGCAGCGTAACGATGATGTATCTAGGTCCGATGGGTTAGTGAGGGGGTGGCCTGAGAGGACACTGTGTTGTTCTGGACAAGCCCCGTCGTCGGCCTGAGATGATCTTCTTCACCACGTTCGTCACGCTCATCCGGCGGCAGCAAGATGGGGCGGAAAGACGCCTGGGGTCTCCTGCTCGGGTAGAGGGCGACACGATCCGCCTGCCGATCGGGACGGAGGTGCAGCTAGGAGACTACATAGAGCATCGACTTCCCAATGAAGAACCACAAATGGTGGCCGTGATCGACGTCGTCCATCCGCACATGCCAGGTGCAAGTACGGTTGACGATCATATTGAAGTGACTTGTGTGCCGAGCGAACGAGTGGCGTTACTGGATTTCACGAATCCGGTTCTGCATTCTACGCTGTCCGTCGCCCTTGCGCTGGTGGAAGACGGACGGATGTCCGAGGCGATCTCCGAGGCGATGCGGTTGGTTGAAGAACGGGTCCGGTCGCTTACGGCAAGTGACGGCTTTGGGCACACGCTAATGGAGTCTGTGTTCGGCGCGAGGCCACCGAAACTCGACATCACCACAACAACGGGCCGAGCGGCTGAAGACGAGCGTGAGGCTTTCCGGCTCTTGTTCATTGGTGCCATGCTCGGACTGCGAGGCTTGCACCGTGCCGATATAGCTGTTCCTGTCACTGTGCACGAGACTTTGGAGTACCTGGCGTTTGCCAGCATGCTGATGCGTCGCCTGGACCGTGCAGAGAGCAGGCTAGGCTGAGGTGCGGGTAGCCGGCTGGGATGCGGTGATCACCCAGTAGCCAATGAGATCTGCGTAAAGCGTGTGTTGGCTACAGCTGCTCGGGAGGCGTTCGCCTTCTTCGGGGGCGTGCCGGCCCGGCTGGTGGCGGACAACCTGAAGACCGGGGGTGGACAAGCCGGACCTGTACGACCCGAAGATCAACCGCTCGTATGCCGAGTTGGCCTGCCACTACGGCACCCTGATCGACCCGGCCCGGGCGGCCAAGCCTCTCTTAACCGGCTAATGAGATCGGTGGTTGTGTGTGACACGCCGGTATTGCAGGGTGATTGACGGTCGGTGATCTGGTTGGGATACCTGTGTCTCGTGACGAGCGAGGATGGTTTGGGTATCG
>JALZHU010000196.1 GCA_030860695.1 Actinomycetota bacterium | reverse complement strand
GCCGCGGCCGTGGTAGCGACCCCGCCGCGCTGCCGCGGGTCAACCTCGCCGAAGCCGGGCAGCGCAGCGGCACGCCCCCGTTCCTCAACACGATTCCGGCTGGCCGCCGGTCAAACACGCTCGTGCCTCCGGGGGCGCTGTGTCTGACCTGCGTTGTGGGAGTCCCCGCCGGGGGACCCGATCCCTAGGACCGCTGGCTGGTCGCCGGTGCAGCAGTGACCCCCCGACCTCGGCCGCCAACGACCAGCCGGCACCCAGCTAGTCACCCGTGACAAGGAGGTGCCGCCTATGTCTACTCGGTCAGTGCGCCGGGTCTATGACCCGGGCGCGACGTGGACAGCACCTTGATCACCTGTGCTGTCGGGTGGAGCAGGTCGGGGGTGAGCAGGGAGCACGGGGCGCTGCCGGGCCGGCTGCACCGGCAAGGCCACGGTGGGCTGGCGATCTCTTCGCTAGTCATGGACGGCATGGCGTAGCACAGCCCGCATGACTCGGGCTGTACATGCTGTTTGACGGAGACACCACCACCCCTCATTCGAATCCGAAGGGGACCCAAACCAACCATGACTGATTCCAGCGACCCACCCTCTGAGCCTGACTTTTATGCCAAAGCCGAACAATGGATCACCAAAGGGACCGAGGCCATGGATGACCCCGATCACGCCCACCGCTGTCTGCTGGCCGGAGTCGGCTACGCGCTGCTGGCTCCGTCCAGATAGACCGGCGGCACGCCGCCGCCCTCAACTGCAGCATGGCCAAACGGCGATGGCGACGGTGAGGACCCGGACGGTCCGGCTCAGACGTTGACTTGGCTGGACGACCACTCCCGCGCGCGCGAGTACACCTACAGGGACACGCCCTAGGCGGGTGGGTGGTTACCGCGGAGCGTGTCAGAGCGGGCCTAGTCATCGGTGCTGGGTTGCTGCGTCGGCGGGTCGGATGGCTGCTCGTTACGGCGCCGACTGCGGCGGCTGGCGCCGCGGGCAGATCCCGTACTCGCCGATTCGGGTTGGCCCGGGTCGGGTTCGCTAAGGGTCCGGTAGGCGGTGGTGAGAGCTTCCAGCTGTGCCTGGTGGACTGTGCGAAGCTCCTCTAGGCGCGCGGCGGAGTCAGCGCGCAGCTGCTCAAGTTCGCAGCGGTGCTCGGCGCTGGCGGAGATAGCGGTCATGTGTGCGCTCTGGGGGCGACGAGCCGGCGACCGAAAGCTTGCCGCCTCTCAGCGATGGGCCGTCAAGGCAACGGGCCGAGCAGCGGGCTGCGCAGCAGCGTGATGTTCCGACACGGGGACGCGCTGACCCCTCGTCGCTGGCAGCGAGGGTTCGATCAACCTGGTCGACGGCTGGGCGCGTCTTCCAGACCCCCTCGAACACCGGGCGTTGAGCGCGTGGATACTCCCCCGGACCACAGCGAGGAGTGCATGCGGGTGCCAACCAATATCAACGGAGCTCCGACGGTTCCACCGTCCAGCGCCGGACCGACGGCTCGGCATTCAACGAGGCCTTCGGTCCAACCGTCGCATCCGGTCCGACCAACCAGTGTCGGATCGTCCAACGCTGAATCGACGGTTCAACCGTCCAACACTGAATCGACGGTTCAACCGTCCAACACTGAATCGACGGTTCAACCGTCCACGGTGTTCAGCAGAGTGACAGTGGTAGCCCCCCGCACCCGCATCGACCTCGCGCTGCCATCAGACGTCGCGGTCGCCAACCTGCTGCCGATGCTGCTCAAGATGGCTGGCGAAGCCAGCCCGGACGGTGGCAGCGGGCACGGCGGCTGGTGCCTGGCCAAGCTTGGCGGCGAGGCGATCGAACCGGACCGTCCGCTGAGCTCGCTGGGCGTGGTCGACGGCGATCTGCTGCAACTTCGGCGCCGCAGCGACGACCCTCCGCCGCCGCTTTTCGACGACGTCGTGGAAGCCATCGCGGTAGCTGCCCCGGACAGCTACCGTCCGTGGACCGAAAGCACCGCCCGCACGCTCGGGATGATCGCAGGCGGATTGGCGTTGCTGGCTAGCGCCGTCGCGCTGTTTCAGGCCGGACCTGGGTTAGGCGCCGCTGCTCTGGCGGGCGTCGCCGCGGTGGCGACGCTGGTCGCCGGCGCCGTGATCGTCCGGGTGTACGGCGAGACCACCACTGGCGTGCTGGTGGCAGCCGGCAGCCTGCCGCTGGGTTTCGTCAGCGGGCTTTACATCGTGCCTGGTAGCGTCGGTGCGGAGAACCTCTTGCTGGCCTGCATGCTGGTCCTGGTGCTCGCCGCCGCTTCGATCATGGTGCTCAGCGCCGGCATCACGCCGTTCATCGCTAGCGCGACCGCTGCCGCGCTTGGCGCACTGGCCTTTCTGGATGCCAGCCTGACCGAGCGGCCGGCCGCAGGCATCGCGGCAGGCGCCGCGGCGCTAGCACTCGGCGCCATCTCGGCACTACCCCGGCTGACCATCCAGCTGTCCCGGCTGCCGGTGCCGAAGGTTCCCACTAGCATCCAGGACCTCCAGGAAGACTCCGGCTCCCCGGACTACACCGCGATTGAGCGTCGAGCGTGTCTGGCGCACCAGTACCTGACCGGCATGATCATGGGATCCGGTGCGGTCGCCGCGATCGGTGCGGTCCTGGCGGCAGCCGGAGGTGCGTTGGGGATCGTGCTGGGCGTAGTGGTCGCCGCCGTGCTGCTGCTGCGGGCCCGCTCCTACGCCAACGGTATCCAGGTGATTGGGCTGCTAGCCAGCGGGATGGTCGCGGTAGCCGGGCTGCTGGTCGGCCTGCTGACGACGGATGACCAAGCCGTCTTGTTGCTGGGCGGCTTCGGTGGCCTGCTGGTTCTCGCGACGCTCGCGCTGGTCGCCGGCGTGGTCCTGCCTCGCCGCCGGTTCTCCCCGTTGCTGCGCCACTCGGTGGACGTGATCGAAGCGATTCTCATCGCCGCGGTGCTTCCCCTCGCCTTGGGCGTGATGGACCTCTACCACACCTTCCGGGCACTGTGAGGGCATTCGCCGGTCATCGCCGCACTCCCCTCGTGGCCGTCGCGGCCGCGTTACTGTGCCTTGCGGGGCCGGTGTGGCCAGTGGGCGCTGAGCTTGGCGGCCGACCGCCAGGCGTGCCACCGCCGGTGGACCCGGCGGCCCTGCCAACCCCGGCCAGCGTGGCGACCATGCCCTACACCGTCAACAACACCTTTACCCAGCAGACCGGCCCGGTCGAGCAGTTGGCAGCCTGTCAGCAAGAAGTAGCTGGCAGCACGCACAATGTCGAGGCCGAGCCGGCCGCTCAACGCCGGCTGCGGATCCGGCAAGCCCACGAGTTCGCGACCGGACGCGACCAGCGGATCGCCGTAATCGACAGTGGCGTACAGCCGCACCCCAGACTGTTCGGGAGGTTGATTGACGGCGGGGACTACATCGAGAACCGCAGTGGCTTATTCGACTGCGAGGGCCACGGCACCGCGGTAGCGGGTCTCATCGCCGCAGCACCCGATCCGGCCACTGGATTTGTCGGGGTAGCCCCCGCTGCGCAGATTCTGTCCATCCGCCAGGCCAGCACGTTCTACTCGGTGCCGGTGCGCCATCTTGACACCGGTAGGGAGGTCCGCACCCCGGTGGCCGGTGACACCGTAAGCATGGCGCAGGCCGTGATGCGCGCAGTTCGGCTAGGCGCAACGGTGATTAATATCTCAGAGGCTGCTTGTTTCCCGGCCGAACGGGACCAGGTCAACGCGCCAGATCTGCAGGCCGCCGTGCATTACGCGGTCGAGCACAACGTTGTCGTCGTGGTGGCCGCCGCAAACACCAGCCGCGCTTGCCAGCAGAACAGCCCCGGAGCAGTCACCACAATCTCCTCGCCGGGCTGGTTCAACGACGACGTGCTCACCGTTGCAGCGACCGATGACAACGGCGAGGCGGCGGATTTCTCGATCCGTGGACCGTGGGTCGATGTCGCCGCACCAGGCACCGGCGCGGTATCGCTGGCCGCCGGGCGACCGGGGCTGACCACCGAATTCATCGACGCCCACGGCGAGCTGCGAATGCTCGACGGCACCGGCTTCGCCACACCGTACGTCGCCGGGCTCGCGGCGCTGGTCCGAGACCGATTCAGGCATCTCACCGCGCGCCAGGTGATGCATCGCATCGAACAGACCGCGCAGCACACCGCTGGCCTCGGCGGGCGCAGCGAGGAACTCGGCTACGGCATGGTCGACCCGGTCGCCGCGCTCACCGCAGTGCTGCCCGAGGAGCAAAATCTCGGCTCTGAACCGGTGCGTCCGTCCAAGCTGGACGGTCTGGGACCGCCACCGCCAGGCAACACCCTGGCGCGCACCGTCGCACTGGCCGGTTCTGCCGCCGCCCTCGGCCTGCTAGTCCTCACCCTAGTGATCACCCACACCATCAAACGCCACCGCCGACACCGCACCCACGACCACGTTCGGCGAGGTTAACTAACCCTGTTTCAGCCCCCTGGATGTACGGGCGCCCGTCCTTCCAGGTGGGTTCGGGGCTTTCCCGGAGGCGGCCGTCGGCGTCGAAGATCAGGAAGCGATCAAAGGACCGGGCGAACCAGCGGTCGTGGGTGACGGCCAAGACGGTCCCGTCGAAGGTCTCCAAGGCATCCTGCAGAGCATCCGCGGAGATCAGGTCAAGGTTGTCGGTGGGCTCATCGAGGAGCAGCAGGTTGGCTCCGGACAGTTCCAGCAGCAGGATCTGAAAGCGGGCTTGCTGCCCGCCAGAGAGTGTGTCGAAGGTCTGCTCGGCACAGTGCGCCAGTTCGTATCGGCCGAGGATCCGGTGGGCCTCCTCGTGGGGCGCCCCGGGCCGGTGCTCGTCGCCTCGGTGGAGGATCTCCAGCAGCGTGCGTCCAGCGAACTCCGGATGCTCGTGGGTCTGAGCGAACCAGCCGGGACGTACTCGGGCGCCAAGGCGGGCATGACCGCTGTGGGCCACCGGCGGGACGATCACGTCGCCCACCGGCCGATGCTGGGGCTCCGGCTCGCTGCCCCCGGCAGCTAGAAGCCGCAAGAAATGTGATTTACCCGAGCCATTGGAGCCGAGCACGGCCACTCGATCGCCGAACCAGACTTCCAGGTTGAACGGCTGCAGCAACCCAGTCAACGCGACGTTCTCGCAGACGACGGCGCGCTTGCCACTGCGGCTACCTCGTAGGCGCATTCGGACGTTCTGCTCGCGGGGAAGCTTTTCTGGTGGACCGGCCTGCTCGAACTTACGTAGCCGAGTTTGAGCGGCGTGGTACCGGGAGGCCATTCCATCGTTGAATGCGGCCTTCTGCTTATACATCAGCACCAGGGCCTTCAGCTTGGCGCGCTCCTCATCCCAGCGGCGACGCAGTTCGTCCAGACGAGCGAAGCGATCCGCGCGCGCCTGCTGGTAGCTGCCAAACGAGCCGCCATGGACCCATGCGGTATTTCCTGCGGTGCCCAGCTCCACAGTAATGATTCGGTCGACGGCACGAGCAAGCAGTTCGCGGTCGTGGGAGACCAGCAGAACGGTCTTGGCCGAGTCCAGCAGCGACCGCTCCAACCACAGCTTGCCGGGCACATCCAGGTAGTTGTCCGGCTCATCGAGCAGCAGCACCTCATCAGGGCCACGCAACAGCGCCTCCAACGCTAGTCGCTTCTGTTCCCCGCCGGACAGGCTGCGTACCTCCCGCCATCTGGCGGCTTCGAACCCCACGCCCAAGGCTGCTAAACAGCACTTGTCCCATACCACCTCCATCGCGTAGCCCCCGGCATCGACGTAGCCGGCCAGCACGGACGCATACCGCAGCTGAGTGGCCTCGTCATCGGTGTCCATCAGGGCAAGCTCAGCCGCGTCAACATCCTGCACCGCCGTACGCACCACAGGGGGTGCCACCGAAGCGAGGAGCTCGTGCACCGTGGTGGCATCCTGAATACGGCCCACGAACTGGGGCATCACGCCCAAGCCACCGGCGCGGGACACGGTGCCGGAATCTGGCGTGAGCTCCCCGGATATGATCCGCAGCAGGGTGGTCTTACCTGCGCCGTTTGCGCCGATGAGGGCAACCTTGCGACCCTCTCCCACCCGAAATGTGATCTCGTCCAGCAGGACGCGCCCATCGGGCAGGGTAAAACTGACCGAGTTGACCTCCACGTACCCCACCGTGAACCCGCTCCCCCCAAAAAGATGGGTCGGTCATCGTGCCGGATTCATTAACCCACTGCCGCCAGCCGCCATCGCCAACTTGCGCAACCCGGTTGAGCTTGATGATGCTCTGCTATGGAGGGATCGCAAGCGCTTTTCGGATCACCTCCAGAAGAATCTCGAACGATCAGCTTGATCTGACGCGGAGTCGGTCAGTCCCAGCTCGACCGGGCGGCGGCGATCGCCCAGTCCGTGCGGGGGCGGTGGATTTCAGCCACCGGCGCGCTGCTCGGCCTGCTGCCGGGCCAATTCCGGGTTGTACAGTTCCAAGGCCCGCTGGGGATCCAGCGTCGGTCCGATCGGCAGCAAATTCAGGATGGACTCGGGTGCTGGTCTGGTGACCTCGCCGAGTCCGAGTGCGCGAGCCACCTCGATCGAGGGCACGCCGAAACGGAATCCCTGGTCGGTCACCAACCAGATCGCCCCGGTGTCGGGGCGCTGCCCCGGGACCATCCCGCGCACCAGGGAACCCTTGGTCGGCTGCAGAAAGGCAAAATCTGCGGTCCGATCGGTTGCCGCGCGGGGTAACTGGACCGGGTTTTCGCCGTCGCCCAACGGCAGCCGCTCGTCTGAACTGGTGATGATCATCGGAGCCTGGTCCGGCCCCTGCCAGGTGAGGCAGGCAACCGGAGCTTCGGTGGTCTTGAGGACCCGCGGGACCCGGGCCGGGAAACCAGCGAAATCCAACTGGCTGGCTACCGGCGCATCCGGCACCCGGGCGATGGCCTCCGGCGTGACGCTCGTGAAATCGGTGCTGGTGCTGTGGTGGTAGCGGATCAGATCGGCCACGGCTGGTTCGACTGGCTGCACACCCTGCGGCAGCAAGAGGAAAAACGAGTCCTGAACACCCTTTACCCGCACCACGTCGCCGACCTGCACACCAGGAAGCTGTGGGAAGGGCCGCCCGGTTGGAATAGCCGGCAGTGTGAGCGGGTGTCCCTCGGGGATTGCATTGAGCAGACCGCTACTGACCTTTCGCGGCACCACATTGCCCAGCCGGTAAAGGGTCCGGACCGCGGGATCACGAAAGTCCACTCGCCCGCGACTGCCATTCCATACCAGGTAAGTGGTCCCGGAGTTCTCCTCGGCAACGAGCAGGGCCTGATCGTCGCTGAGCGGGCGACCCGCTGGTGCCCGCTCCTGGATTAAAACGGTGGTGGACAGCTCCGGGCGGGACTCTGCATTCGGCAGCTCTGCCCGGACCTTGGCCGTGTCGCACACCGACCAGACACCCCTGACCAGGTTTTCCGGTACCGGCAGGGGTGGAGCCCCGGAGATCCCGGTGGTCTGCGCGCGGGAAATGCCGGCCAACGCGGAGTCCTCGACCGTCTTGGCCTCCGGCGCCTTGCTACTTGGCAAGATCGCCGCCAACAGCAAGCGCGCCGAGGTCAGGTTGACCACCGGGATGAGCCGCCGTGGGTTGTCCTGCACCACGAAGACCGCCTGGGACGGACGACCAATGACGATCTCGTTGGCCCTGAGCTCGCTGGCCGGCCGGAACTGGCCTACCACGAAGAACGTCGTCAACCCCAACACGCCCAGGATCAAACCTACCGCCGTCGCCCGCAGGTGGTGACGCATAGGTTCGTGCAGCATCACCGCGTCCTTGCGGACCAGTGCCGACTCAATCCTGCGCAGCACGAAGCGGTAGGCCTGCACCTGCAACTTGGTAGTCGGGCTCCTGGACATCGGTGCCTGCCGCTCTTCCCTGGGCTGTACGGTGCGGCAGGATAGCGAAGCGCCATCGGCGAACCGCCATCGGCGAACCGCCACGTCTGTCCTCGCCAGCGGAGGCGCCAGATATGACCACCGCAGCCCAGGCTCCACCCCAGCAGGAGTCGACGCAGCCGAAAGACTCAGTCGGTGCACCGCAGGCAAGGATGACGGCCCGGCTACGCCCGACCGGTTCGCGCGTGGGCCCACTGCCCGTCGTCAACCTCGTGGTGCTGGAACTCGGCGTGGCGGTCGGTCTGGCACTGCTTGCAGTGGACACCGCCCTGTGGTGGGCAGCGCTGGGAGTGCTGCTGATCATGGGGCTGCTGGCGCTGGGGCGCTGGCACGGCCAGTGGCTCGTGCGATGGCTCCAGCTCGCCGTTTGCTACCTGGTGCGTTCTCACGGCCGTAGCGTCACCAGTCCAGACCCGGTGGCGGCTGGCAGCCTGGCTACCTCGCAGCAACCGTTCGTGGGTGCCGACGACCCGCGGGTCGCCCTGCTTCGTCTCATCCTGCCGGACCTGACCGTCGCGCACGGCACCGATCACCAGCGCGAACCACTGGGCCTGGCATGGCACCAGGGCACCTGGACAGCGGTGCTTGAAGTGGACGCCGCACCATCGATGATTGTTCCGGTCGGCGGCACCTCCAGCCTGCCACTCGGCGCACTCGCCCCCTGCCTGGCAGACCGCGGGGTGGCGCTAGACGCGATCCGGGTGATCTGGCATTGCTACCCAGGCAGCACCGCGCTGCCGTCATCGTCTCCGGCGCTGCGCTCCTACTTGGAGGTCCTGGGGCCGCTGCCGGCGGCCGCCCGCCGCACCACCTGGGTAGCGGTGCGATTGGATCCCCGTCGCTGCCCGACCGCCGTGGCCGAACGTGGTGGCGGGGTGATGGGCTGCCACCGGGCCCTGATCGGCGCTCTATCGCGGGTACGCAGCGCGCTGGAGTCCCGGGGTGTGTCGACCCGGCCGCTGGACATCGACCAGTTGCTGCGTGCCGGGATCTCCGCTGCCGAGCTGTCCGCGGTGGCCGGCACTAATCGACCGGTGACGCTGAGCGAAAGCTGGACGGCAGTCACTGCCGCCGGGGTGGGCCACGCCAGCTACGCGATCACCGGCTGGGGGACGAGGGGGACTGCGCACAACCTCAACGCGTTGACCGGAGTACGCGCGCTGTCCACAACCGTCGCGCTGTCGCTGTCACCCGGTGAGGACGACGCCGAGGTTGGGCTGCGGGGTCTGGTCCGGGTCAGCGCCCGCAACCCCGCAGAACTCGAGGCGGCCAACGGCCGGCTGCAGGCCGTTTCGCAACGGCTCGGGGTAACGCTCAGCCCGCTACGTGGGCTGCAGGTCACTGGCCTGGCTGCCACGCTGCCGCTCGGGGACCCAGAATGAGCAGGACTCTGGATAACCCCGCACGAGCCGTGACAGTGGCGCCGGAATTCCTCGTCACACCCGATCTGCTCGACGCCGTCAGCCCGGCAGGCGACCGCGGCGGCATGGTCCTGGGTTGCGGCCCACACGATGAACCGCTGAGTGTGTCGGTGCTGTGCCCGCAACCCACCCGGCTGGTCCTGGTCGGTGGGCTCTACCTGGCCCGCCAGGTGGCCCTGCGCGCGATGGCCACCGGCGCCTGGGTAATCATCGCCACCGGGCGGCCGGCTGCCTGGCAATTGCTCACTCAAGCCGCCGGCGAGGGCCCAGATGGACGTCCCACCCCGCTGATGCAGGTGCGCCGGCTCGCACCGGTCGAGCTGCCGCGGGCCTCGGAGGACGCACCCCTGCTGGTCGTGCACGACGGCGGAGCGGTACCGCAGGAACTGTTCCCGCCGCGCTCACCGTGGCAGACCACCCTGTACGTGTTGCCCTACCTGCACCCGCAGGCCGAGGGCACGGCAAACAACGCCGACCTGGTGCTGCTCCAGCGGCTCGGAGTTGGCCAGGCGGAGCTGGCCGCCAGGATCTGGCGGCTATCTGCGCAGATGGCCAACCAGCTGGCGATGTTGACCGACGACGGCGTGGTGGCGTTGGGTCCGAACCTGTGGCTACCGCTGCGACTGGTCACCACACCAGCGGAGCGGGAAATCCTCGGGCCGGTGCGCCGGGGGGACTAGTCCGCAGAAAGCCCGTGCTACCAGCACGGTAAAGCTGGCGGCGGAAACGTCAGCTATTACATGGCATCGAGCGGGTTATTGGCAAGAACCTCAATCGCCCGCCCGATACCCTCCGGGAAATTTCCACTGGCTCGGGAGGGCTTTTTTCTCACGTTTTCGAAGAGGGCCTGCAGAAACTCGTTCGGGAAGTCGAGGTGAGGAAATTCTTCGATGAGCTTCCGGACAAACCGTGGGTCAAGGTCTGCGATTCTCAATCCAACTACATCCGCGTGGGCCCCAAGGCTCACCAGCGCCACCTCAGCCTGGATCCACCGCCCGAATTTGAGTGATCATTCCAAGCTTGTTTAACGATCTTCATTTGGCCGTGCTCGATTGTGGGCGCGTGGTACCTGCCGGCCTGTGGTCCGGCTTG
>JALZHU010000445.1 GCA_030860695.1 Actinomycetota bacterium | reverse complement strand
AAGTACTGCTGCTCGTTGGCGGCCTTCATGAAGTTGAGCTGCACCCACGCGCTGTTGTCCGAGACGAACTGGACATGCGTCACACCCTCGCTCTTGAAGCGCAGCGCGGCGGAGCGCAGCGCGGCGATCTCGTCCACCAGGCGGCCGTGCCGGATGCCACCGCCGGCGTCGCTGCCGGCGTAAACCGGGATCCCCGCCTCGAGTGCGGCCCTGACGGTGTCGGCGGCCTTGGCGTGCAGCGCGCGCATGTGTGCGGCGTAGCGCGGGTACTTGCCGGCGCGGTCGGCGATCGCGGGGAAATTTTCGATGTTGATCAGCGTGGGCACCAGGGCGGTCCCGCGCGCGACCATCTCGGTGATGGTGTCGCCGGACAGGCCGGTGCCATGCTCGATGCAATCGATTCCGGCGGCGATCAAGCCCGGCAGCGCGTCGGCGCCGAAGACGTGCGCGGTGACCCTGGCCCCGGCGGCGTGCGCGGCGGCGATCGCATCGACCAGCGCGTCATCGGGCCACAGCGGGGCCAGATCACCGCTTTCACGGTCAATCCAGTCGCCGATCAGCTTGACCCAGCCGTCCCCGGCCGCCGCCTGCTCCTGCACGGCCTGCGAGAGCAGCGCAGGTTCGTCCAGCTCTACACCTATCGTCGGGATATAACGCTTGGGGCGGGCTAGGTGGCGGCCGGCCCGGATGATCCGCGGCAGGTCGTCGCGAGCCTGCAGCGGCCGGGTGTCAATCGGAGATCCGCAGTCCCGGATGAGCAGGGTGCCGGCGTCCCGGTCGGTGGCAGCCTGCTCGGCGGCCTCAGCCAGGCTAGCCGGCCCGTGGGCGCCGATACCAACGTGGCAGTGCGCGTCGACCAGACCGGGTAGCACGTAGCCGCCGTCGCAGACAGTGGTCGCCCCGGGCACCGGGTCAGCGCAGATCACCCCGTCGGCCACCCATAGTTCGCCGGGTTCGCCGGCAGGCAGCAGCACTCCACGCACATGCAGGGCACCCAATGTCTTCGGCGACCTGGGCGGGGGCCCACAAGCAGCCCCAAAAGTGGGCGCAAAAGTGGGCGCAAAAGAGAGCATAGTCACTTCTTGCGGAACTTCAGCTTCGACGGGTCGAAACCGGGCGGCAGTTGATCCAGGCCAGACAGCCGGGATAGATCAGGCATATTCGCGGGCAGCCCTTCCGGCAGCCCCTCGGGCAGCCCGCCGCGCGTCCTCGGCGGTGTCGGACCTCGTCCCTTGCCCTTCTTGCCCTTGCGGGCCTTGCGGCTGCGGCGTCCGGGGCCGGCCCCGGGAAAGCCGAACCGGCCGGCCATCTGCTGCATCATCTTGCGAGCCTCGAAGAACCGCTCAACCAGCTGGTTCACCTCGCTGACGGGCACCCCAGAGCCGCGGGCGATGCGCTGGCGCCGGGAGGCGTTGATGATCTTTGGATCGGCCCGCTCGGCGGGGGTCATGCCACAGATGATCGCCTGCAGCCGGTCCAGTTGCTTGTCATCGACCTGGGCGAGCTGATCTTTCATCTGAGCCGCGCCGGGGAGCATCCCAAGCAGGTTGGCGATGGGCCCCATCCGGCGGATCGCCTGCATCTGCTCGAGGAAGTCCTCCAGGGTCAGCTCACCACTACCAATCTTGGCGGCGGCCTGCTCGGCCTGCTCGGCGTCGAAGGCCTGCTCGGCCTGCTCGATCAGGGTGAGCAGATCTCCCATGCCCAGGATCCGGCTGGCCATCCGGTCCGGATGGAAGACATCGAAGTCCTCCAGCTTTTCCCCGTGAGAAGCGAACATGATCGGCGCACCGGTCACTTGGCGCACCGACAGTGCTGCGCCACCGCGGGCATCGCCGTCCAACTTGGTGAGCACAACGCCGGTGAAGCCGACGCCGTCGCGGAACGCCTCAGCGGTGGACACCGCATCCTGGCCGATCATGGCGTCGACGACGAACAGTATCTCGTGAGGCTGCACCGCATCACGGATGTCAGCTGCCTGGCGCATCATTTCGGCGTCGATACCCAGACGACCGGCCGTGTCCACCACAACAGTGTCATGCTGGCGGGCGCGAGCTTCGTCCACCCCGCGTCGCGAGACGTCGACCGGGTCGCCGACGCCACTACCGGGCTGTGCTGTCTGACCGGTCGCTGACACGCCCGGATGTGGTGCAAACACCGGCACCCCGGCCTGCTCCCCCACGATTTGCAGCTGGGTGACAGCGTTTGGTCGCTGCAAGTCCGCGGCGACCAGCAACGGGGTGTGTCCCTGGTTGCGCAACCAGCGGGCCAGCTTGCCGGCCAGCGTCGTCTTCCCGGAGCCCTGCAAACCAGCCAGCATGATCACGGTTGGAGGCGTCTTGGCTAGCTCCAGACGCCGCGTCTCGCCGCCCAGTATGCCGATGAGCTCCTCATTGACAATCTTGATGACCTGCTGGGCAGGGTTCAGCGCACCAGAAACCTCGGCGCTTTTGGCGCGCTCCTTGACCTGCGCGATGAACTGGCGGACCACCGGCAGCGCGACATCGGCCTCGAGCAGGGCGATGCGGATCTCGCGTGCGGTGGTATCGATGTCGGCCTCGGAGAGCCTGCCCTTGCCGCGCAGGCCAGACAACGTTGACATGAGCCGGTCGGAGAGGGTGTCGAACACGCCGGTCGCAACTCCCTTGCTTGGGTCCGGCGGGGTGATTACCCCGGAGTCTGGCTGCTGAGCGCCAGCGTAGCCGCGTCGCCACGGGCATGAGAGCCTGGACCGCCGGCGTCCCGGGCCCCTCCCCAGAATGCCGGCGGCCAGGCAAGGGCCCTGCGGTCTAAGCGGCACACCCGCCACCCGATTGCAGCACGGGTTGCTGCCCCGCGTCCGCCCGACCGCCGCCGAGCCACCCGACTAGTGTCGTGTCTTGAAATTAGGTTTACAGTTATTTATACTCTGGAGTATGAGTCGAGCAGCAGCGCCGTTGGCGATATCTGATGGGCAACGAGAAGTCCTGGAAACTTTGGTCAGGTCGCGGAGTGCGGCGCATCGTGTGGT
>JALZHU010000195.1 GCA_030860695.1 Actinomycetota bacterium | reverse complement strand
AAGTGGATCAACGAATGGAACGCCAATCCCAAACCCTTCGTCTGGACCAAGACCGCCGACGAGATCCTCGACAACCTCGCCAGCTACTGCCAACGAATTAACGACTCAGGACACTAGTGCGTGTGCATGCGGGATGCAACCCGTCGGTAGCAGAACAACAAGGGCACCACCGGCGCATCCCAGCGCTGTTCGTCCCGAGCCCTAATCGTGTTTGGAGGCTCATTGTGTTAGGTGGTGTTGTTTGGTAAGTGCGATCTGAAGTGGTGGGTGCACACGGTTGCGTACCGATCAGCTGTGACGTTGTGCTTCCGTTCCGCTGCCGCCATCGCCACCTGGTAAATCCACTCCGTTGCCCTTGGGACGCCCGGTCCAACCCGGGAAGTCATTTACGCCATACCCGTAGGATGCCTTGCAGTCCGCGCAATATTGGGGCGACTTCGCGCAGTGACTCCACCTTGCCCGTGAAGTACACCAACCACCCGCAGAAGGTAAATACGATCACAAGAACAAGGGTGATAAAGGCGCATAAAACTATCGCGTAATCGAGCATGTATCTGTCCTTCTGTGAAGACGGATGTTGACTAACTAATCAACCTTCTTATTGGTGTGACGAGGCTTTAGTCCCCTGAGCAGCGCGCGTGCATAATCTTCAGTCTGCAGTAGGCCAGGAAGTACTGTGGGCGCGAAGGAGCGCGTTACTGATGCTCCCGACGCCAACGCCAGGTAGGCGTCTGTTTGTTCGTCCAGGACATTGGAGTAGTCCTGCCACCAACCTTGAAGGCGTCCTTCCCTTGTCCACCGCATCAACCGCTCAGCCAAAGGCGTGCCAGCGACTTGATAGAAGTTGGTCAAGTCGCGCACGTCCCGCAGGTGAGGGATGCCCTCCCCCGTTCTCGAGCCGGCTCAGCTTCGAGTCAGATCATGAGGGCGTCTCGCGACGTCATCAAGGCGCAGCTTCGAGTCGTCCCGTAGCTTCTTGAGTTCGACGCCGAGCAGTCGGGAGGTCGCGGGGGTGGCCAGTCAGCACAGCGTGCGTTGTGCCGTCGGGTATCCGCCACAGCCGTACTGCGCGCTCGTGGCTGGCGGTGGCGAGCAGGGTGCCGTCGGGAGAGAAGGCGCATCTCCGTACACCGCCGGTGTGGCCGGTTAGCACGGCCTGGGGGGTGCCGTCGGGGAGCCGCCACAGCCGTACTGTGCGATCGGCGCCGGTGGTAGCCAGTAGGGTGCCGTCGGGAGAAAACGCGCATCCATTGACCTTCTTGGTGTGACCGGTCAGGACGGACTGCAGGGTGCCGTCGGGGACCTGCCACAGCCGCGCCGTGCGGTCGGCGCTGGTGGTCGCGAGCAGGGTGCCGTCGGGAGAAAACGCGCAGCAGTCCACCCAGCGGGCAGGGTCGATCAGTATGGCCTGTAGAGCACCGTCGGGAACCTTCCAGAGCCGCAGTGCTTCATCGACTCCGGCCGTCGCGAGCAGAGTGCCATCGGGGGAGAATGCGCAGCCCCGCACCCACGCGCTGCCGTGAGTGAGAACTTCCTGCGACTACATGCGCATCTCCGCGATCGGATTTAGCCCCCGACGTGCCATGACGTTCCCGATAACGAGCGACCTGCATAGGATTGATCGGATATACCTGATATCCGGGAAGAAACTCGTGGTCTTAGCCCACTACGCCCGCAATAAACGCCTCGCCGACGCACTGGTCCAGCAAGCCTTCACCGCGCTCACCGCATCCCCCGGTGCCCGCGCGTACTACGACAGCCTGCGAGCCCGCAGAATCGGCCACAACGACGCCCTGCGACGCCTGTCCAACCGCCTCGTCGGCATCCTGCACGGCTGCCTACGCCGCGGCTGCGTCTACGACGAAGCCACCGCCTGGCCCACACCCAAACAAGATCAACAAGAAACTGCTTGACAACTTACACCCGTGGGATGTCTAAACCGTGTGTCGAGAGGATGCCACACCGTATCTACACCTTGGCCAGTCTTGCCCGCACTGGCGGCCAGCGATGCCTGCCCGCCGCGGCGAGGCATGTGTGTGTGGACCGTGCTGCGCGGCACTCAGATCGCGCAGGAATCTCACGGAGAGAGCGGGCGAGGTCGCTGGAGACGACTGCCGAGGATCTCAGCGGCGCGACGGTCGGATTCGCCGACCCACGCCGCGTAGACTCGAAGGGTGGTGGCGCCGCCACCACCATGACCAAGCCGACCCGCGACGGTGCGCAGGTCGACGCCGGCAGTGAGCAACTCGGTCGCTGAATAGTGCCGGAGGGCATGGAGATGGCTATCGATGCCCAGTTTGGCGCACATGTCGCCGTAGCGATGGGTAACGGCGCTCGGATTGTACGGCCGGTCATGGGCCGGCTTGTGCGAGAAGAGAAACGCCTGATTCGTCGGCTCCATCGAAATCCGTTGGGTGATGGCCTCATAGCGCTGCTTGTGTTCAGTGAGCACCTCGACAGTCGCCGGATCCAGGGAGATCCGGCGCATTTGGTGAGTCTTGGTGTCCTTCTCGATCGCTCGTCCGGTGACCCGCACGTAGTTGCGCCGGATGCTGAGCGTCCCGGTGGCGAGATCGACATCTGACCAGCGAAGCGCCAGCAGCTCGGCTCGTCGGAGTCCGGTGACCATGACCAGCCACACCAGCGTTCCCCAGCTCTCGTCCTGCTCCCATGCAGCGCCGACGATGCGGCCCGCTTGCTGGACCGTGGGCGGATTGGGTTGGGGCTCCGGCTGTCGCGGCTTCTTC
Organism: Actinomycetota bacterium; assembly: GCA_030860695.1. GTDB lineage: Bacteria > Actinomycetota > Actinomycetes > Mycobacteriales > Pseudonocardiaceae. The sequence continues at coordinate 7,667 of JALZHU010000195.1, read as the reverse complement.
GCGACCGTGGCGGGGTTGGTCTTGATCCAGTCCCATCGCATCGCCGCGGCCAGCGTGGCACTGATCACGACGTGAATCCGGCGGATGGTGGCCGCTGACAACGGTTTGCACTGGTGCGGTGGGCACTCGATCACCGTGCAGCCAGCTGCGGCGCAGTCGTGGTCGGGATATCCACTCGTCGGTGGGCGGCCTGGTGGCCGCCGGTGCCGGACCGTTCGGCACTCATGGAGGCCTTCTGCTCGGTGATCCACCATCGGCCGCCCGTCGCAACGAGCACGACACCGTCGCAGCTCGGCGTAGAACTCCTCCAGCAGCCTCGCAGTGATCTTACCAATGGGCTCGTCGCCGAACGCCGGGTTGATGTAGAGGCGAGCGTAAGCCTCGTAACCCTCGCGGGTCGTCTCCTCGATGTCATGCACCCGCAACCACGCTTCCATCGCAACCCGGAAGCTGGCCCTGGTCCGGGCGTGACGCTGCTCGTCGACCTGTGCCCGGAAGCGCTTCAAAATCTCCTTAGCCTTCGCCTCATCAGTTGTCGACTCGGTGAGGCGAAGCTCCCGTCCGGTCAGCGGATCTACACCTGCGTACATCAGAACCTGGTAAGAGTTCCCGCGCCGCCGAATGTGACCGCGCTCGCGACCACCAGTAGCCGGCTTCTTGACCATGCCGGAATACTACTTGGTGACATTTTCGGTGACACTGATCAACAGGAGAAGCCGTGGTAAGACCAAAACCACTGGTGAGAGCGGTGGAGCTGACGGGACTCGAACCCGTGACCCCCGCACTGCCAGTGCGGTGCGCTACCAGCTGCGCTACAGCCCCGAACGATCACCACGGCTCTCACCGCGGCGCGTAGGCCACCGTACACGAGGCCAGCGATGAATCCTGCAACAGGACAGGTCAGCGTCGGGCGGCGTTCAGTGCCTGGTCCAACCACCCGAGGTCACCGATGTCAGCAAGCGCACCGTTGACGACGACGCTCGGAGTGCCGAACCGACCATCGGGCCGCAGCGCGCTGATGGTCCGTCTGGCGCGCTCGGTGGCGGCGGCGACGCGCGGCTCGGCACCGTCCTGCACGCAGCGTGCGAAGCTGTCGCCGGCGCCCAGGTCACGACCAAGCTGCTGGAGCTGGGCGCTGGTCCACCCTTGGCCACCCTCGGCCGGCTGGGCGGCGAACAGGCTGTCGTGGAAGCGGGGGAAGATGCCGGCCTCGGCGGCGCAGAAAGTCGCACCGGCGGCCAGCGTGGAGTACCCGGGTGGTACCGAAAGCTCATCGAGGATGGCGACTGGGTGGTACACCACCTTGGCCTTGCCGTCCGCGGCAGCTTGTGCGAGCTGCTGATGGTAGAGCTTCTCGAATTGTGCGCACGCCGGGCACAAGAAGTCCTCGTAGACATCGATGGTCACCGGTGCCTGAGGATTTCCGGTCACAATGGTGTCGCCCTGCACGGCCACCTGGTACTCCGGCCCGGCGGCGGCGACGGGAATCGCTACCGGAAGGTCATCCGGCTTGTTGCGGTCCTGCAGCCACAGCCCGCACCCGACGACAATGGCGAGCGCGACAATGATCGCGATCCCCGCCACCACCCCGCGGCGGCTCCCGCCGCTCCCGCGTGCCGCCGTCACCGCCTGAGATGCCTGCCGCTTGCGCTTATCCTCGGCCCTTTGGCCACCGCCCACGACACGTCCCTCCTGCTCATTTAGCTGGGCTATCCAACGGGGGTATCAACTCGACTGCGCCGTGCGTGCGGATCCCCACGCAGCCAGCCATCGACGCTCAGTACCGTCCGGGTTCGCACCACCAGCCACAACGCCAACAACAATGCGCCGACATCCCGCGCGACCTCCTGCGGGTAACGCGTGTCGCCCTCGGCCACCGGCCCACCACCACCAAAGCAGCCGCAGTCGATGGACAACCCGCGGGCCCAAGCCTGGGCCACCCCGGTCGTCAGCACCGCCAGCAGCACCGCCGAGGCGAGCGCGACCCACCGGGTGAACGCGCCCACCAACAGCAGGGTTCCCAAGGCCAGTTCTACTAGGGGCAACACGGTGGCGACTGGCCCGACCAGGCCCGGCGGCAGCAGCTCGTAGGCGCGCACCGCGATCCGGGTCTGCGCGGGATCGATCGCCTTGAGCGCTCCGGAGACCAGGAACATCGCAGCCAACCCCAGTCGCGCCACGGTGGTCAGCCCATCGAGGACGGAGCGGGACAGGCGAGGCACCCGATCAGACTAGTCAGTCGCTCGGACGCCAGGTGAGCTGCCCATGGCGAGGTGACTTCGCGGAGGCGGGCGGCAGCGGGGCTGGCGCCCACCTGACCGTGCTGAACGGGATGGCCGGGCTGATGGCAGATGCGTTTTCGATGGGGCTCGGCGTCAGTGGCCTACCTGGTTGGCGCGCTGATTGGGGTCAGCGCGGGCTGAATATCCTTCGGCGGCAGCGTCTCGGGGGAGCGCAACCAGGCCGCCGCGGCGAGCAGCGAGATGATGCCGGTCAGGACGAAGGCTGCGGTGTAGGAAAGCTGATCGGCGAGTAGACCGGCCGCGATCGGGCCGAGGATCGCGCCGATATCGGCGGTCATCTGAACAACGGCCAGCACCGGGCCGCCTTTGGCCTGCGAGCCGACCACGTCGGCCACCGTGGCCCCCTGTGCTGGCATGATCAGCCCAGTGCCGGCGCCAGCGATCAGAGCGGCAGCCAGGAACTCCAGCACCCCGCTGGTGAAGCCGAGCCAGATCGTCGCGCAACCGGTGACAGCCAACCCGAGCAGCATCGGTAGCCGGCGGCCGAGGACGTCCGCGAGCCTGCCAGAGAACATCAGCACGGCCACGGTGCCCGCGGCGAAAACCGAGAGCGCCACCCCGGCCAGCGACTCTCCCCGGTGCAGCACCTCAACGACGAACAGTGGCACCAGCGCGATCCGGACACCGAAGACCGCCCAGCCGTTGGCGAAGTTGGACACTAGCGCGGCGCGGTATGCCGGGTGACCCAAGGCCTCGCGCACCGTCACCGCCGGGATGTCCTTGGCCGATACCACACCGACCAGCGTGGAGTGCCGCAGGAACAGCCAAGCCACGGCCGCCGCGACGAACAGCGCCGCCGCGTAGGCCACGAAGGGGGCGCGCAGCGAAATCGCGATCAGGCCGCCGCCGACCAACGGGCCGGTGACGCTGCCGAGCAGGAAACTGCTGGACCACAGGCTGGTAGACCACCCGCGGAGCGGTGGCGGGGTGAGCCGGATCAACAACGCGACCGCCGAGACGGTGAACATGGTCGACCCGATACCGCCCAGTGACCGCAACACCAACAGCTGCCAGTACTCCCCAGCAAGCGCGCAGGCGCCGGTTGACAGGCAAACCAGGCTGATGCCCCAGATGTGCACCGGTCGCTCACCGAGTGCCGACACCAGCTTGCCGCTCACCGGTGCGAATGCCAGCCGCATGAGCGCGAATGCACTGATCACGATCGAGGCTGCGGTAACACTGACGTCGAAGCTGCGGGCAAACGTCGGCAATGCGGGCGCGACGATGCCGTAGCCGATCGCGATCACGAAGCTGACCGCGACGAGCACCCAGACTTCGCGGGGCAGCCGCGGAACGGCCGGTGCCGTTGACGATGGTGCCGATTTCAGCCCTACGCTGACCGGCCACCATCTTGTCGATCTTCTTAGCCATGCTAACGGCATCACTGTGCTCAACCCGTGGCGCGCGTCGGAGCATTCCCGGACAGCTATGGCGCCTCCTAGCCGACGAGGTCGACCAGCGATGGGCGTGCAGGAGGTTCCTAGGGTGAGCCGATGACCGTGCTGTGCTCCGTGTTGCTGTTCGCCCTCGCCGCATTCGCCGAGATCGGCGGGGCGTGGCTGATCTGGCAGGGCATCCGCGAGCAGCGTGGATTGCTGTTCATCGGGGCGGGAGTGCTCGCTCTGGGCGCCTACGGCTTCATCGCCACCCTGCAACCCGACCCGCACTTCGGCCGCATCCTCGCCGCCTATGGCGGGGTCTTCGTCGCCGGCTCCCTGGGCTGGGGCGTGCTGCTCGATGGCTTCCGCCCCGACCGCTACGACCTCATCGGCGCAGCGATTTGCCTGCTCGGCGTCGCTGTGATCATGTACGCACCCCGCGCGGTCTAGCAGCTGCGCGTCTCTGCCACGAGCCAGGATAGGTATTCGGTGCTGCCACCGGTGATCGGCGTTGCGATGATCTCGGGTACGTCGTAGCTGTGGTTGCCCCTAATGTGCTCGGTCAGAGCAGCGACTCGATCGGCGGTGGTTTTAATCTCCAGTCGCCACTCCTGCTCGGTCTGCACCTCGCCTTTCCAGCGGAAGACGCTGGTAAGCGGCCCGACAATCTGGGCACATGCACCAAGCCCCGCTTCGATTGCTCCGGCAGCGAGAGCGCGGGCAGCTTCTTCGTCAACCGTGGTCGACGCGACGATGACATGATCCACCGGCATGCCGAGAATCGTACGAGCTTTCGCTGGCCACTGCCGCCCGATGGTCAACACTATGGGATCCAACGCGCCCCAGAGCTCGTCGGCAGGGTGCGCTGGCTGGCCGACTTGGATATTATACATACGTTTGTCTAGCTTCGTAGTATCCTCGATTGCAGGCGTCGGCAGTCGGAGGTCTCGATGGCGCTACGAAGCAGGATCCGCTGGGTGGTACGGCACGGGTTAGTCAGGCGGACGGTGCAGCGCCAGGCACGCGCCGGCGACCTCGGTTCCCGGCTGATGATCGACCCAGCGATCCTTGAGAACCCCTTCCCGTACTACGACCAGGTGCGCGAGCAGGACCGAATCGTCCGCACGGGGCTCGCCTGGATCTCAGCGCACCACGATGTTTGCCTGACCGTGCTGCGAAGCCCGGACTTCGGCCAGATGAGCTTGGAACAGGTGCCAGGGATTCTCCGGCTAGGCATGAAGCTCGGTGGCCGCCCAGTGCTGGGACCGATCGAGCCACCATCAATGCTGGCGGTGGATCCACCCGATCACACCCGTTACCGCAAGCTGGTCACCCGGGCGTTCAGTGCGCGGGCCGTCGCTGCCCTGCGCCCTCGCGTCGAGGAGATCGCCGAGGAACTGCTCGACGAGCTCGCCCAGTCGACGCCGAAGACGGGCGATGCCGGCGACCCGACGGTGGACCTCGTGGAGCGCTACGCCAGCCTGCTGCCGGCCACCGTGATCGCTGAGATGCTCGGGGCGCCGCTGGCAATGCGTCGCCGATTCCTCGACTGGGGAGCCGGCGCGTCACTGTCGCTGGACATCGGATTGAGCTACCGCGACTTCCGCCGCTCCGAGCACGACTTGGCCGCGCTGCACCGCTGGATGCTCGGCCATTTCGCCGAGATCCGCCGCGCTCCTCAGGATGACGTCCTCAGCGCCCTGGTGACCGCGCACGATCAGGGGGATCAGCTAAACCTCGATGAGCTGAGCAGCATTGCGATGCTGCTGCTCGCCGCCGGTTTTGAGACCACCGTCAACCTGCTGGGCAACGGCGCCGTGCTGCTGATGCGCCACCCCGACCAACTGGACGTGCTGCGGGCCGAACCGCAGCGGTGGGCCGGCGCCGTGGAAGAGATCCTTCGCTATGAGTCGCCCGTGCAGCGCACAGGGCGGGTGGTACTGCGGGACACCGAGGTGTTTGGGCGCCCAATTCAGGCGGGTTCGTTCATCGTCCTGTTACTGGGTGCCGCGAACCGCGATCCTGCGGTGTTCCCGGATCCCCACAGGTTTGACGTCCGACGACCCGACGCAGACCACAACCTGGCATTCTCCAGCGGCATCCACTACTGCATCGGTGCCGCACTGGCCCGGCTGGAGGGCGAGATCGGCCTGCAGGCACTGTTCCGGCGGTTTCCCAATCTCGCGCTCACAGGCGTCCCACACCGACGTCCCACCCGCGTCCTCCGCGGCTACGACGCGATCCCGGTCCGGCTGAGCCGCCCTGCGCCAACAGCGACGTCTGTTTCTTCGAGTAGGAACGATGACCGCCGTGGTGATAGGTAGTGATGGGACCCCCTGAACCCGGCTAAGTTCACTACTCTGCAGGATTCCTCTCAAGCACCAGGATTCCTCTCAAGCACACTGCTCCACTGCGTGTCTGGATCGTCATCACGCCAGCTTTGCAGCCGTACCTCGATCTCTCGAGTCACCTCGGGGCTGCGCCGTATGTGTTGCATGAGCCAGGTGATGGCGCGAAGTTCCCAGAGTCGGCGGTAGGTCTGATAACCATTCCAGGCGCGAACGTCGAAGTCGTAGGCGGCAGCGAAGTCCCGGTAACGCTGTTCGGGCAGGCCGAAGCGATCGACGGTGACGGCAGTATCGACCAGGTCCCATTCACGTGGCCCTGTGGCCACCCGCTCTAAGTCAATGAACACGGGATCGCCGGCGCGAAGCAGGATGTTGCCCACCTCGGCTTGGCCGTGGATGACACCTCGTGGCAAAGCTGGTTCGACCTGGTCAAGCTCAGCTGCGATCCGCTCAGACCAGTCTTTGAGCATCGCCATGTCTGCAGGCGAGTAGTGGCCGTGCAGTTGAGCCAACCGCCGGTCCGTTGAGGCGAGTGGTCGCCACGGTCCGAGGGGGACACGCAGTCCCGCTGTGCGCTGGTGAAATGTGCGCAGCAGCTGGCCGAACGGCTGGTAGAGCTGATCTCGGTCAGGTTCTTCGAGTCGCTCCCAGACCGTACCCAGGCGGTCGTGGGCTTCGAGGGGTTGCACCGTGTCAAGTTCGGCAAGGTGGGCTACAGGCACGTCGAGCCGAGCGAACTCACGCGCCAGGTCGATCTCCTGTTGTACGTCGGCTCTGCTGGTGCTCGGGGGCATAACACGCAGTACGTATGCCTCGCCGAGGGCGAAGACTGCGTTGTTGCCGAAGCGCAGCAGCTTCCCTACGACTTCAGACAGACCTGCTCGATGGCACATCGCGATGGCCGCGCGACGGGCGTCGCTGCCGTCCTCATTCATGAGTGAGCAGGCCTACCGCATATCGACAGCAAGCTAGGTCTAGGCTCCCTGCCGTGGATTTTACAGATACAGAACGGAACAGGGCGGCCGTGCACGAAGCTGGGCATGCCCTCATTGCTGCCTCACGTGGCCTTGGCGTCGCTGCCATCGAACTGCATGGTAGCGACGGCGCAGGCGGTATGCGTCTCCGCGAAGAACCATTAGAGCTCGATCGGGTATGGATTTTATATGGAGGCCCATTCGCGGAAAAGGTGATTTTTAAGAAATGGATATCAACGGTGACGCCGCCTGAACTTGATGAACTACTGCTAGCACATATCCTATGCCAGAAAATAGGGATTAGCAATATTATAGAAATCATGGATCAAGTTGAAGCGTATCTCCGAGAGCAGCAGGTTCGGCTTGAGTTCGTTGCAGCCCGACTGTTGGTGACCAACACGGTGCAAGGCGCTGAGCTTGATGAGCTACTTCAGGAAGAAGTCCTCCACCTCCCCGGCGAGACGTGCGGCGGTCACCCGAGCACACAGGCATAATCGGTGAGCCATGCTCGGGCCAGTGGGGATGCCCGCATTCACTAAGAGCCTGTTGGCAAATGATGTTGGCTGGTTGGCCGGAGATGAGAGCGGTCGCGATTTGATCACGGGTGGCGTGTCGGGCCGGGCATGAGAGCGGGCTCCTGGTAGCCGAGGAGTACCACCTACT
>JALZHU010000444.1 GCA_030860695.1 Actinomycetota bacterium | reverse complement strand
AGAGATGATTTCTCTCTCCTCGGCACGAATCTCCGCACCCCGCACTGACAATGACTCCCTTCCCTCTGCCAACAGGGACAATATGCTATCAATCTCGATGGTGCACTCACCCTATGACACCAAGGGGCGTTACTCCTGCGCAACACGCTGACGGTGCTGTCCCGCTGGCCGATCGGCGGACGACTGCTGCGACAACTCGATACGCCACCTCTGCCGTTGGTCGCTTCTCACGGCCGGTGTCTGGTCCCCCACCGCTAGGGCCGTTATCCAGGAAGGACCCGGGGGATTGCTTGTCGCGGGGTGGGATCAGTACCGCTTGGCCGAGAGAAATACGCAAGCTTTCTGTTGGCGGTGGCGGTTAACGTCGGTGCTCGATTGGCACCAGCGGGCTTCGGCATCCTAATTGATCTTATGAGGTGGCCTCGGTATGACCCAACCGTCAGCGGTCCCGGCGACGACACCCGGCCCGGCTGCCCCAGTCGTGCGTCCGGGACTTGTCATCGGGTTGCTGGTGATGTCGGCCTTCGTCATGATCCTCAACGAGACGATCATGAGCGTGGCGCTGCCCCACCTGATCGTCGCCCTGGACGTCTCCGCCACCACCGTGCAGTGGCTGACCAGCGGATTCCTACTGGCGATGGCGGTCGTCATCCCGACCACGGGTTTCCTGCTGCAGCGGATCACGCCGCGTGGGGTGTTTTTGACCTCGATGACACTGTTTAGCGCGGGCACGCTGATCTGCGCGCTCGCGCCGGGCTTCGCGGTGCTGTTGGTGGGGCGGATTGTGCAGGCCTGCGGGACCGCGGTGATGATCCCACTGCTGATGACCACGGTGATGACACTGATCCCAGCCAAGCGACGCGGCGCCATTATGGGCAACATCACGCTGGTTATCGCGGTCGCCCCGGCGATCGGCCCGATGATCGGGGGCCTGGTGCTGGCCGTGCTGGACTGGCGATGGATGTTCTGGACTGTGCTGCCGCTGGCCGTCGGCATGCTCGCCTTGGGGTTTGCCCTCATGCGCCTGAGCTCCGACACACGCTCAGCGGCTCTCGATGTCGCCTCCGTGCTGATCTCCGCGGTGGCGTTCAGCGGCATCGTGTACGGCTTCTCAGCCATCGGTGCGGCCGCCCAAGGCGGCGAGGGTGTACCCCCATGGATACCAATCCTGGTGGGCGTGGTCGCGCTCGTGGTGTTCGTGGCCCGCCAGTTGCGCCTGCAACGAGCGGAACGAGCCCTGCTCGATCTGCGGCCCCTGACCCACCGCCGGTTCGTGGTGGCCGTCGTGCTCTGCGGGCTGGTCTTCATGTGCCTGCTCGGAGCCGCCGCCATCCTGCTGCCGCTTTACCTGCAAAGCGTGCTCGGCATCGGCCCCGGCACCACCGGCCTGGCGCTGCTGCCGGGCGGACTCGTGCTGGGTTTGCTCGGGCGGCCGGTCGGACGGCTCTACGACCAATTCGGGGCGCGTCCGCTGCTCGTCCCGGGCTCGATCGTGATGGCGATCTCGCTGTGGCTGTTCGCCGCGCTGGGCTCGAAGGCCTCGCTCGCCGCGGTGATCGCAGTGCACATCCTGCTCATGACCGCGCTCGGCCTGATGTTAACCCCGCTGTTCACCGAGGCCCTGACCGTGCTGCCCAACGCGCTGTACTCGCACGGCAGCGCCATCATGGCCACGCTGCAGCAGGTCGCCGGGGCCGCCGGCACCGCGGCCTTCGTGACCGTCGCCGCGGTCGCCTCGAACGGACCACCGGAAGCCCCGGACGCCACCGGGCTGCGGGCGGGGTTCATCGCCGCGGGAGTCATCGGACTCCTGGCCGTCGTGACGGCCCTGTTTGTCCGCGGCCAGCACACCAACGGTCCGAGTCAGGACGCCGACGCAGACACCGGGCCAGTGAGACCCCCGACATCGGTCGTCGACCACTGACCGGCGAGTCGAGGGCCAATTCGAGACACCGACGCGGCGCTCACGCTGAGGGCTTCAATGATCGACGCCGGCAAGGAGCTTCGCACTGAGCGAGTCCTGGCTCGAGCCGCGCGAGCACCTGCACATCGACGCCGACAACGACGACCCCGACAGCACCGCCAAGATCCTCGTCTTCTACGTCACCAAGCCCGGCCGACCCGTGCTAACCCCGAACCCGACAGCCCCACCGCTACATGAACGGCGGCAGTCAGCTGCCGCGCCCCACCGGGACCGGATGAACAGCGTACCCGTGGTGGGTGCGCGCTGCGGCCGTGGCCTCGCGAGGAGATTCAACGGTGCGAATCCTGGTGACCGGCAGCTCCGGTGTAATCGGGCGGCTGACGGTACCTCAGCTATGCGCCGCCGGTCACGATCTGCGCCTGCCCTCTCAACGCGAACTCGACCTGATCGAGCCGGACCAGGTCACGGCGGCGGTAAAGGAGGTCGAGGCCATCGTTCACCTGGCCCCACACATCCCACCGCCCGATCACATGGACAAGCCCGGCCCGTGGCACAACAACGACCGGCTCCGCGACAACGCCACCCACCTGCTCGTCAACGCCGCCCTTGCCACCAACACCACCGCCATCATCGTGGTGCCTACCGTCGCGTTCATCTACCCGCCCGGGCCAGCCGACGAGTCGACCCCCTGGCGGACGTACCGGACTTCGTGCGAGCAGCGCTGCGCCGAAGACCACCTGCAGACCGCGCAAGGACTCACCGTGGCCGGCCGACAGGCATCCCCTTGCCACCCACACCGGGCGGGACCCCTAACAACGTCGCAGGCTTCGCGTCATGCTACGGACCGCTCAGCCGCTCCCCCATCAGGACTTCGACGCTGGGCTTCGACCTGACCCACGATCTACGAAAGCAACACCGGCCGCAACGCATCCTTAACCCGCTAATGCCCAGCGCTCACCGCGCACAGCGGCAAATGAGGACGTTGCGGTGTTCAGGTGCGCCCGGAGCCGACCCGAGACACGATGGTTCAGCGGGACGTAGGCGTGGCATTCATCGATGGGACTGTGAGCATCGCCCCCGGGGCAGTCGGTGC
>JALZHU010000024.1 GCA_030860695.1 Actinomycetota bacterium | reverse complement strand
GTGCGATGGCTTCCACGCAGGCGGTGTACGTTCGTTCCACGACCGCTTGTACGGGGGGCTGGTTACGTAGGTCAGACTCGAAGACCAGCCGGAACGCCTCACCGTCACCGTCGACAAAGTCGAAGTAGGCCTCGACCGCGTTGCGGACCCGCTGCCGGTTGTCGTGGGTCTCCTCGATTGCCCCCCGGACCCGGCGGACCAGCTCGTCGGTGTGGCGCTCCAGCAGTGCCAGATACAGCTCGAGTTTGCCTGGAAAGTGCTGGTAGAGCACTGGCTTGCTGACTCCGGCGCGCTCGGCGATCTCGTCCATGACGGTGGCGTGGTACCCGTTGTTGACGAAGACGTCGGTTGCCGCGGCGAGTAATTGAGCGCGCCGCTCGTCCCGGGGCATCCGCACCCCGCGGGGCGCTGCGCTCGCCCGCGTCGATGCCGTCTCAGTCATCGGCTTCCTTCACCTCCCGCTTGACTGGTAGACCCTACTCGCCGGTATCCCAGCGCCACGTGGAGGAGCGGTAATTGATAGACGAGGTGCGACCGCGGTTGACCCGGATCCCGCTGTACCCGGGGCCACTACCGCAGTTGTGCCCGGACTGCCCGCCCTGGCCTGGTGACATTCACCGCTGCGACGGCGTGGCACTTCATGTCCGGCATACTCCCGGTCCCGAGCGCGGAGAGGTCGCCGTCTACCTGCATGGGTTAGGCGGTTCCGCCAGTAACTTCACCGACCTCGCAGGCCTAGTCAGCACCCGGCTAGCGGGAATGGCCATCGACCTGCCCGGCTTCGGTCGCAGTACGCCACCGGAGGGTTTTGACTACGCCCTGGACTCCCACGCCGAAGTGATCACTGTGTTCCTCGCTGGCCTGGGCGTCGGCCCGGTGCACCTGGTGGGTAACTCAATGGGCGGGGCGGTGGCGTTGCTGGTCGCTGCCCGTCACCCCCAGCTAGTCCGCACCCTCACCTTGCTTGCGCCTGCCATGCCCGATCTGCGGATCGGCCTGGGACGGGTGTCGGACCTCCGGATGGCACTGACCTTCCTGCCGGTCGTCGGGAGCTGGGCTCGCCGCGCGCTGGCGGGGATGCCGGCGGAAGAGCAGGTTGAGCGGACGTTGCGGCAGTGCTTCGCTGATCCGTCGGCGGTCGGCTCGATGCGACGTGCCGCGGCGGTGCAGGAATGTGTCGAACGGGCCTCGTTGCCCTGGGCGTTGGCGGCACTGCACTTGTCCGCGCAGCAGCTGGTGCGGTCCTGGTTGGTGCCCCGGTCTAGGTCGCTGTGGCGGGTCGCGGGCCAAGTCAGGGCGCCCGCGCTGGTGGTCTGGGGAGCTTCGGACAAGTTGGTTAGCGTGCGCAAGGCCCCGCGCACGGCGGCGGTGCTGCCGCGGGGGCGGCTGCTCGTGTTGCCACGTACTGGACATCTGCCGCAAATGGAGCGGCCTACTTCGGTCGCCCGGGCGATGCTCGGCATGATTGACGCTGTGCAGGATGCAGCGTGGTGATGTGCGTAGTCCTCAGCGTGGCTATGCGATCCTTGCGCGGTGATCCGTCCGACGCGAGCCAATCCTGTGGGCCGTGCGCCCACTGGTGATCGCTCCCGGCCGGAGATTCCCAACAGATCCGCCGACCCGCGCCGGGATAGCAGCTGGATCCCGGCGCGGCACCTCGAGCGGTATGGGGATTCCCGCATCGCCGACGACCAGCCGCTGGCCGCATCCTGGGATCCGCAGCCCGAGCCGGTGCCCCGGCACAGTATTTCCGGATCCCGTGCATCCGGATCCCGGCCTACCCGACCACGCGGTTCCGGAGGCCTGACCCAGGCGGTGTCCACCTACGGTTGGCGGGTCTATGCGCTGCCCATCCTCGTGGTGCTTACCGTGTTGGCGGTGGTCGACGCGGCCAGATCGCCGCTCCTGCCGTCGGACCAGGCCGGTACGCCCGGCCAAGCCCGCACACCGCTGATCCCTAGCCCGCTGGGCGGCACGGGTTTTGCGGCGGTCAAGGCGTCCGCAGAGCTGCCTGGTGGCGGGCCGTTCACGGTGCAGGGCGCCGGCACCTGGCGGGTGATCCCTGGCGCCGGCGTGCCCTTCGGGACGGGCCAGTTGTTCACCTACACCGTCGAGATCGAGGATGGGATTGAACTTGAGGGCGGTCCTGCGGGTTTCGCCGCGACAGTGGACAGCACGTTGCACAACCCGAAGAGCTGGATCGGCAGCGGGCACTACCAGTTCCAGCGGATCGACGACAGCCAGGCAGCGACCCTGCGGATCAGTCTCACCTCGCAGCTGACCACCCGCCGGCTCTGTGGCTTCCGCATCCCCTTCGATGCATCCTGCTGGAAGCCTGAGGATCACCGGGTAGTGATCAACACTGCTCGCTGGGCCCGGGGGGCGGTGGCCTTCCAAGGCAACGTGGTGCAGTACCAGCAGTACGTGGTCAATCACGAGGTCGGGCACGGGCTTGGCTTCCCGCACATCGCCTGTGACGGACACGGGCGGTTGGCGCCGGTGATGATGCAACAGACCTGGGGAGTGGCCGACGACTACCTCGCGGTGCTGGGCACCGACCACGTCACCGCGGACGGTCAGGTGTGCCAGCCCAACGCGTGGCCGTTCCCGACGGTTAACTGATCCGTGCCAACCACGATCGCAGCTCCGCGCCGCCCACCACGACGTCGCTGTGCAGCCACCGCGAGCCGTCATATGGAAGCTTGTGCACGTTCCACAGAGAGGAGACCACCAGCGTGAGTCACCGGACGGCTGCTCAGTGGCCAGGCACCAGATCGCCTGCGCTGTGGGCCGCAGTGGTCCTGACGCTGGTGGCCGTGCTGGTCGGTGCGGCGGTAATCGCGATACGTGCAGGCGGGCAGGCGCCGAACCCGCGGACCGTGGGACAACTGGCGCCAGGCCCTCAAACCGGCCCCGGCCGGAATGAGCCAGCCCAGACCGACACATCGCCGCGGTGCGATCCCGTTGTCGCGCTCGGACAGCTGCCGCTGCGGCGGCGACTCGCTCAGCTGATCATGGTGGGGGTTGACCCAAGCGGTCCCGGTGAGGCCCGTGACGTGGTCGCCGACGAGCAGGTCGGCGGAATCTTCGTCGGCGGTACTGCGACGGGACTACTCAGCAACGGTGCCCTGGACCAGGTGCAAAGCGTCGCCAAATTGCCGGTCGCGGTAGCGGTCGATGATGAGGGCGGTCGGGTGCAACGGCTGGACGAGATCGCCGGCCCCATACCCAGCGCCCGGAAGATGGCCGCCACGATGTCACCGCAGCAGGTCTACCAGCTGGCCCGGGAGCGCGGCGCCGCCTTGCGAACCAGCGGCGTCACCGTCGACTTCGCGCCGACCATCGACGTATCTGACCAGCCCGACCACGAGGTCATTGGCGATCGCTCGTTTTCCTCGGACCCCGAGGTCGTGGCGCGCTACGCCGACGCCTTCGCCCGCGGCCTGCGTGACTCCGGTGTGCTGCCGGTTTTCAAGCACTTCCCTGGACATGGCCGCGCCGACGGAGATTCCCACCAGGGCGGGGTCACGACCCCGCCGGTGACCGACCTCGCGCACCGCGACCTGCTGCCCTACCGGCGACTGCTCGGCACGGGTGCGGCGGGAGTAATGGTCGGGCACCTCGACGTGCCCGGCCTGACCGCTCCTGGTGTTCCGGCCAGCATCAGCCCCGCGGCGCTGGGCCTGCTGCGGGATGAGCTCGGCTATCAAGAGCTGGTGATCTCTGATGACCTCGGTGCGATGCGGGCGATCAGCGACCGGGTGGACCTGCCCGAGGCCGTGCGCCAGACCCTGGCCGCGGGAGTGGACATGGCGCTGTGGACCACACCTGCGCGCCTCGGCGAGGTACTCGACCACCTCGAGCAGGCGGTAGCCAGCGGCACGCTGCCACAACGCCGGGTCGACGAGGCCGTGCTGCATGTTCTGCACGCCAAGGGTATTGATCCCTGTCGGCTGCCCTGAGTTATGCGAAGCTTTTTCAGTGCGCCTCACCGGATTGGACACGGTCTTCCTCTACCTGGATCGCGATGTGTCACCGATGCACCTCGGCGCGTTGGCGATCTTCCGACCGGCCCAACCCGGGGATCCGGGGCGAGTGGTCCAGCTGCTGGCAGAGCGCGCCCAGCGTCTCCCGCAGCTGCGTCAGCGAGTGGAACCAGCCTCGTTTCGATTAACCGCGGCTGCCTGGGCCGATGATCCTGGCTTCTGCGCCAAGGATCACATCCACCTACATCACCTCGACGGTCGCCGCAGCCGCGATTGTCACGGCTGTCGCGACCAAGCGGCCCAACTGGCCGCCGAGCTGATAGTCAGACCGCTGCAGCGAAACCGTCCACTGTGGGAATTCCACGTGATCGTGGGTCCAGGCTGGGACCGTTTCGCGGTGCTGTTCAAGATCCATCACGCAGTCGGCGACGGGCTGAACGCGCTGGAGATTGGTTCCCGGGTACTGGATGAGCTCAGCTCACGCGGTGGTGGCGCCAGCAGCAGCCCTGTTGGCGGCTCGCCACCCCCCAGTCCGGCACCTTCAACTGAACCGAATGGTCTGTGGCGGCTGTTGCGCATGGTCGGCGACGTGCGCGACACGGTCGGGAGCGTGATAGAACAGCTGACCGAGGCGACCGGCATCGCCGTCTCGGTGCTTCGCAACACCCGATTGCCTGCACCGGGCTCGCCGCTGGTGATCTCCTCCTCGGGCCGGCGGGCACTGGCGACGGCCCTGCTTGATCTCCGGCAGGTACGCCGGATCCGGGCGCACTACGGCGGCACGGTGAACGACGTCCTGCTGGCAGTGGTGACCGGGGCGTTGCGGGACTGGCTCGTTACCCGTGGCGATGCCGTTGACGGATTGATTCTTCGAGCGTTCATCCCGGCCAGCCAGCGGGCGAGGTCGGGCAATCACAGCGGAGGAAACCGGCTGTCCGGCTACCTCTGCGCGCTGCCAGTCGGCGAGCCAGATCCGGGCAAGCGACTGCTCACGATCCGGCGGGCGATGGAACAGAACAAGGCTGCCGGGGCTAGCCGCGGAGGTGGCGCGATACCACTGCTGGCCGACCGGCTGCCGCCAGCGTTGCATCGGGTCGCGGCCCCCGTGGCCGGTCAAGTTGCCTCGTTGCTGTTCGACCTCATGGTGACCAGCATCCCGTTGCCGGGCATCCCGTTCACGCTAGACGGCGCGGAGTTGGCGGAGGTCTTCCCGATGGCGCCGCTGGTGGCTGGCCAGGCTCTCGTTGTGGGGCTGTCCTGGTACCGAGACAGTGCCTTCGTCGCCCTGCACGCCGATCGGGAGGGCCTGCCTGACGTGCAGCGGCTCGCTGAAGCGATCCAGCCCTCGGCGGTTGCGCTAGAGCGTCTGATTGCGTGACCGCCTCGAGCGTCCACGCCACATCGGATGAATGACGGTGACTCTTTGTGTCCGTCCAGCTAGCCTAGCCCGGTGGCAACTTTCGATGCAGCGGCGGTGGACTGCCGGGTCTCGGTCTTTGTTGAGGGGATGCTGACCACTTTCGGCCACGACGCAACCCTGCGGGTGACAAACTTGTCCCTGGACGTTGGGGACGACGACACGATCACGGCCGACTTCGACCCGGGCTCACTGCGAGTAACGGATAACATCTCGGATTCTAATCGTAAGGAGATCGAGCGCAACGCAGAGAAGACGCTCGAGACCCGAAAGTATCCGAAGATCCAATTCCGTTCGATGTCAGTGGTGCGCGAGGGCGACCGGGCGCGCATCGAGGGAGACCTCACGCTGCACGGCGTGACGAGTCCCCTTTCTATCGAGGCACGCAACGATGGCGCACGCTGGAACGCCAAGGTCGTCCTTGATCAGCGCAAGTTCGGTATCAAGCCGTTTTCTGCCATGCTCGGCGCACTCAAAATTAAGCCCGAAGTAGAGGTGAACATTAGCGTTCCGGCCCCGTGACAGTCCCGGCGGTCAGCCAGTGTTCATTCCGTCGCAGACGGCTGAGGTTGTGCGCGGATCGAGTGCACCGAGGACCAGCCGTCTGCGAAGCCACCATGGGGAGGCCGCAAATAGCGCGCCCATCGCAGCGGCGGTGCCTCTGACATCCTCGCGGCCGGTGAGGTAGGCCCAGCGGTGTATTTGTGGTAATGCGAAGAACACGTCAAAGAAGTTGGGCACGAGGTCCGGTGGGAAACGTAGCAGCGATTCCAGGCTGCGGCGCCGCAGGGTGTGTACCGCCAGCGCGGCGGGGCTCCACACCGTCCGCCAGGCGGCGGCTCCAGCAGCGGCGGAACCGCCGCGCTGCAGCGCATCCTGCACGGCGGTGGCGACCCGAGGGGCCAACCGCAGCGCCGTGGCCACGCTGTAGCCGGTTGCCGGGTGTACCAGCGGGCTCGCCGCCCCGAACGGCACTACTGGCCCGCGCCAGTTTTGGGCTGCTGGGAGCGGGCGGTCCACGGGGATGCGCACCCGCTCCTCGCCGCCCGGTGGCACGGCGATGCGGTGGTGGGCCAACCGGGCGTGCAGCCGGCGACGCAGCACCGCCAACCTGAGCCCTGGACGCCGGGCCAGCGAGGTCTCCTCGAGCAGTATTCGATCCGACGTCACCGGCACCGCGTACAGGAACGTAGGCCATCCCGTCTCGCCGTGGTGCGGCCGCCAGTCCATGAACAACGCACTGCCCGGCGCAACCAGATGCCGCGCGGTGTCGGTGTCAACTAACACCCCTACCGCGGTCTGCTCAGCGGCTGATTGGCGGGCAGCAGCACCAAGCACCGAACGCGTCGCACCGGTTGCGTCGAGCAGGATGGCAGTTCGCCATTGGCTGCCGTCCAAGTCGACGGTGACTCCTCCCGGGTCCGGGCGGGCATCCCGCACCCGGCCCTTCACCACTTTCACGGGCGCGGCGGCAAACCCGTCCCGCAGTGCGGCGTTGTCCAGCACCACATACTCCCAGCCCAGCCGGTGCGCGGTGGTGCCAATCGCTTCGCCGCGGCCGGTCGCCGCCACCGCTGGGTCAGCGTCGGCGAGCAGCTCCCCTCGCCAGGCGCCGTAGGTGGCCCGCCACGGCCGTTCCGGCGCAGGGTCCGCCAGGTGGGTGTCCAACCCCAGCCGCGCGCACGCTGCCGCCACCGCCCAACCCGCCGGACCACCGCCAGCCACCAGCACATCGATCACGGGTGCACGCTAACGCGTGCTTCATGGTTAGGCGCCGACTCGCCGGGTGCTCGCGCTCGTGGACTCCCCGGACGCAGCGCCACAGAATTGTCGGTGCCGCCCGAGATGCTTGCTCCGGGAGGGCGACCGGATCCATCCGCCGTGGGCGTACACCGTCGGGCTCACCTCCTACGGCAAACCGGAGCTGGTCGTGACGGGCCGGAAACTGCCGGACGCTGCCCGGCTGCTCAACGACGTAGCAGCTCACGTCATGCACGCCGAGGCTCCCCGGCCTGGTGAGCAGATCCCGCTGGTGGGGGCCCATTGATCGAGATCGTTGCACTGCCGCATCCGGAGGCGCACCTGTTCCGCGCCACCGACCTGTACGGTGACTCGGTGCGAGCGATTCAGCTGGCCTGGGCTGACGACCGTGGTCGCTGGCCCTGGGATCGCGGGCACCGGGCGGGACGGGGCGGCCAACCGGTCCTCGGGCCACGACACCTGCCGGCTGGCGCCTGAGGTCTTAGCCCTGCAACGGCGTGTGGCCTCACCCGAAGGCGCCTACTGGGCGCTGTCTCTCTGAGTGGCGTGCGTGCTCTCTGCCTCGGGGATATGAGCGTCCTTTGATAAGAGCGCGTTAGCGTGCGGTGGTGAGCCGGACTCGGGAGCTTGCTGGCGGTGGGCGCGCGGTGGAGGTGGAGCCGGAGCGGCTGGCCGGATTCCTGGAGCGATTCGCTGCTGGGCACGGTGGAGTGCTGACCACCACGGTCACGGCGCAGCGGGTGGATGTGGTCGCTGCTGACGGCTGGACGGCGTCAATACCGGTGCCTTTTGGACCGCTGGTGGCACCCGCCGGGCAGAGATCCGGTCTCGCCATAGATGAGCTGCTCAATCACCTCATGGTGCCGCGCACGATCGGGCTCCTCCTGGTGCGCTTAGGTGGATACAGCGTTGGAATCGCCCGCGCCGGGGTGGTGTTCACCTCCAGCACCGGCAGCCGGCTAGTGCACGGTCGCTCCGCGGCGGGCGGGCAGTCCCAGCAGCGCTTCGCCCGGCGCCGGGAGGGCCAGGCCCGGCTTGCGCTGCAGGCCGCCGCGGACACCGCCGCGAGGGTGCTGCTACCTCGTATGGCGGAATTGGACGGTGTCGTCCTCGGGGGAGACGCTGCAGCGCTGCGCAGGCTGGCCGCCGATCCGCGGCTGATCGTGCTGCTGGAACTGGCCGAGCCCCGCGTGCTCGACATTCCCGAGCCACGCCGTGCGGTGCTTGATGAGGCTGCTCGACGGGCACAGTGCGTCGAAGTTCGGTTGCGTCGAGGTGTGGCTTGACCGCCGGAATCCCTAGCGGAGGGGCCCGGTGGCGAGCAGGCCGCCATCCACTCGCACCGTCTCGCCGGTGATCCAACAGGCCGCGTCGGAGACGAGGAATGCGACGAGGGCCGCGACATCCGCGGGCGTGCCTAACCGACCCATGGGGTACGCCTGCGCGACCTCCTCCTCACGGTGCGCGTACATCGCGGTGGAGAACCTGGTCTTGACCACAGCCGGGGCCACGGCATTCACTCGGATCGACGGGGCGAGCTCCCAGGCCAATTCCTCGGTGAGCCGGATCACTGCCGCCTTCGACATCCCGTAGGCGGCGATCGCTCTGGTGGAGCGCAACCCAGTGACTGAGGCGATGTTCACCACCGCGCCGCCGTGCCCGCCCATCCATGCGCGGTGCGCCTGCTGCACGAAGCCCAAGGCGGCCACCACATTGACATCGAGGACCTTGCGCACCGCATTGAGATCGGCCTGCATCAGCGGCCCGTACACCGGGTTGATCCCGACGTTGTTCACCAGCACGTCCAGCGACCCAAAACGCTCGACCGTGCGGTCTACCGCCGCGGCCCGCGCGGCGGCATCTCCTGCGTTTCCGGGCACGGCGAGCACCCGATCGGCGCCGTGGGAGACCGTACTGGCGAGTTCGTCCGCAGCGACGGCTAGTTCTTCGGGCTTGCGTGCGGTGACCGTCACGGCGGCACCGCGGGAGAGCAGCGCGGCGGCGATAGCGTGTCCGATGCCCCGGCTGGCGCCGGATACCAGGGCAACGCGGCCAGTGAGGTTGAGAGTGCAATCGGTGCTCATGGCGGCACCGTAATCCGGATGCGGTCACCGGTAGTATGGGTCCGTGGTCGCGACACGCTGATCTGCTGCTGGCCCCGCACGCTGCGGCGCGTGGGGAGATGACCCCTGCCAGCGACCACTTTTGGAGTCACCTCACTGTGATCACAGCTACTGACCTTGAGCTGCGCGCTGGGTCCCGCATTCTGCTGTCCGGAGCCACCCTGCGGGTGCAGCCTGGTGACCGGATCGGCCTAGTCGGCCGCAACGGCGCAGGCAAAACCACCACGCTGCGGGTGCTCGCCGGCCAAGGCCAGCCCTACGCTGGCCGGGTCCGCCGCGTCGGAGAATTGGGCTACCTGCCGCAGGATCCACGCGAGGGCGACCTATCGGTCTCCGCCAGGGACCGGGTGCTTTCTGCCCGCGGGCTCGACCAGCTGCTGCATGAGATGGAGAAGTCGCAGTCAGAAATGGCGGAGCTGGTCGACGGCGACGAGCAGGACCGGGTAGTGCGCCGCTACAGCCACCTGGAGGATCGGTTCTCCGCGCTGGGCGGCTACGCCGCCGAGAGCGAGGCAGCCCGGATCTGCGCCAACCTCGGGTTGCCCGACCGGGTGTTGGCCCAACCGCTGCGCACGCTGTCCGGCGGGCAGCGGCGCCGGATCGAACTGGCCCGGATCCTGTTCGGCGCCTCAGACGGCTCCGGCGGTCGCTCCAACACCACGCTGCTGCTCGATGAACCGACCAACCACCTCGACGGCGATTCGATCACCTGGCTGCGCGATTTCCTCACCGCGCACGACGGCGGTCTTGTCCTCATCAGCCACGACACTGATCTGCTCGCCGCCGTGGTGAACAAGGTCTGGTTCCTCGACGCGGTACGCGGAGAGGCCGATATCTACAACCTGAGCTGGCAGCGCTACCTGGACGCGCGGGCCGCCGACGAGCAGCGGCGGCACCGGGAGCGTGCCAATGCGGAGAAGAAGGCCACCGCCTTGATGGCACAGGCAGACCGGATGCGGGCCAAAGCAACCAAGGCCGTCGCCGCGCAGAACATGGAGCAGCGCGCCGCCAGGTTGCTGGCTGGCGCCGAAACCGAGCAACGTGCCGAACGGGTAGCCCGGATCCGCTTCCCGCAACCTGCCGCCTGCGGACGGACTCCGCTGAGGGCGAGCGGGCTGGGGAAGTCCTACGGCACGCTAGAGGTCTTCAGCGGGGTGGATCTCGCAGTGGACCGAGGTGCTCGGGTAGTGATCCTCGGTCTCAACGGTGCTGGGAAGACCACTCTGCTGCGGCTGCTCGGCGGGACGGAGCACCCGGATGCCGGTCAAGTCGAAGCCGGACACGGTCTCCGAGTGGGGTACTTCGCCCAGGAACACGACACGCTGGATCTCGATGCCACGGTGTGGGAGAACGTCCGGCATGCCGCGCCGGACGCCCCCGAGCAGGAGTTGCGCACTCTGCTTGGCGCCTTCCTATTCCGTGGTGAGCAACTGGATCAGCTGGCAGCAACCCTTTCCGGTGGTGAGAAAACCCGGCTTGCGCTGGCCGCGCTGGTGTCCTCCGCAGCTAACGTGCTGCTGCTCGACGAGCCAACCAACAACCTCGACCCGGTGTCCCGGGAACGGGTGCTCGATGCGCTGCACCATTACTCCGGTGCGGTGGTGCTGGTGACCCATGACCCCGGAGCGGTGCAAGCACTCGGTCCCGAGCGGGTGATCCTGCTGCCGGACGGCACCGAGGACCACTGGAGCGCGGACTACCTCGACCTAGTACAGCTGCCCTGAGCGGCAACGCTTTGCACACGCAGAGTACTCGGGTGGCAACTGCTTGATCACATTGTCGCCTTCCCCAGAGTGTGCACCTGGTCCCGTCGCAGATACCGCTCACAGATCCACCCGGAGATCGTCTAGCGTAGATCGCTAACCTGGTCGATCATTGCTCCAAGGGCCGTGGCCGGCCCTTCTAGTGTCGGAAGGAAGGCGTTTCAAAGGTGGCCGACCTGAAGAAGGGCAGCCGGATCACCGGCATCGCCCGGGACAAGCTCGCATCGGACCTGAAGAAGAAGTACGAGAAGGGGGCCAGCATTCGAGCGCTCGCAGAATCTACCGGGCGGTCGTATGGTTTCGTGCACCGGGTTCTCTCAGAGTCCGGTGTGACGCTACGTGGCCGTGGCGGCGCCACCCGGACAAAGAAGAAGTAGACACGCTGAGCGCGGCCGCCGCCTGGACTCGGAGTTCCAGCGTGACTGAGGTGTGCCTGCCGGCAATGTTGCCTCGGCCCTCCGACAGCGCGCGATGCAGGACGGTAGGCGGTTCCTCGTCGGGTGGGCGGCGGCGGATCAGTTCGGCGATGACCGGGTCGTAGTCGTCACTTTCGGTCACGGCTTCCTTGGTCGGGAGAAGTGTCGGAAGAACGTCATGTGAGACCCGCTGGCGGGGCGCCTTTGCGCGCGCTGATCAGGGCCGCACGAGCGTTTCCGACGGGTTCGCGCGCGCGGGTTATCACGGCATCGCCCTGCGAAAGCTCAGATCCTGGTAAGGGCGACCAGCTGCCTGCACGCCCTCACCGCAGCCAGCAGCCTGCCGTCCAAGGCCGCGGTCCACCGGCTCGTCGCAGTCACCCTGGCCGGGTTAGGCCCTGCGCACTGCGCTCAGTGCGCGGTGGTTGCCGCTGAGTTCTTCGATGGTGGCGTTTGACTTTCCTACCAGTGTGGTACCGACGTACCGGTCCACTCCGGGGAGATTCGTCAGCTTCAGGATGATCCTGCGCTGCCACAGCTGCAGCGACGAAGAGGGTAGGAACCATCCTATCCCGCGCCGGGCGACTTGCTGCTTCTCCGCCATCAATGGCTGCCACTGCTGTTGATAGCGGGTCAGCGCGGCATCAATGGAGTCAGCGCTCGCTAACTGCTCGCCGAGCACGTAGGCGCCGGCGACCGCGAGTGAGGCGCCCTGCCCTGCGAGGAGCGAGACTGCCTGGCAGGCGTCGCCGATCAGGGTTACCCGGCCGCGACTCCACTGTGGAATTTCGATCTGTGCGACCTGGTCGTAGTACACCTCGGAGGATGTCGGACACCTCGCCAATGCCCGGGAAACGACCCAGCCGAGTGACGAGTACGCCTCACGCACGGTCAGTTGTGCGTCTTCGGGAAGGGTGGGATCGGGGGTGCGGTGCACCGCGAACGCGGCCACCCTGCCATCGCGCAGACCGTAGAACCCCCATTTGTCGCTCTGTGGTGTCGGTCAGGCAGAACCGGTTGTGTGCGTAGTCGTAGATTTGTGGATCGTCAAACATGTATGCAGCAGTGTGGTAACCGAGGTAACGGAGGAACCGCTCCTCGTCGCCGAATACCATATGCCGCACCGTCGAATGAATGCCATCGGCGCCAACCAACAAGTCTGCGCTGAGAACCGTCCCGTCGGTGAGAGTGATGTGCACACCGCCGGTCGAGTTCTCGACGTGTGTGATACCGCTGGCGTAGCGCAGGTCGACCTCGTTGACCACCTGCTCGCGAAGTGCTAGCTCCAGGTCGGGGCGCATGATGCTCAGCAGCCGGCCATTCAGCACCCGTTGGAAGCGTGCATAGTTCAATCCCGCGCGTCGCTGGCCGGACTCGTCGACGTAGCAGACTTCATCAAGCTGGTAGCCGAGTTCCTGCAGCCGCGGCAGAATTCCCATGGCTTGGGCGACGTCGTAACCCAACCCGAAGAAGTCGATCATATAGCCTTGTTTGCGTGGGCCCGGTGACTTCTCAATCACCACCACGTTCCAGCCGATGGTGGTGAGTCGTTGCACGAGGGACAACCCCGCGATTCCGGCGCCGCAAATCACTGCTTTCATCTAGAGTCTTCTTCCTGTGCATTCTCCTGAGTGGCCGTACCGGAAGTAACGAGCCTGCGAAGCACCGGTGCGACCGTCAACGAGTTCAGCTCCGGATTCAGCGCCCTGTGCAGCATCACGCCGTCGATGGCGGCGGCCAGTACTGAGGCGGTTTCATTGGCTTTTTTCACACCGTGCTTGCCGAGCCATTGGGCCAGCTTCCGCCGAAATTCATCAACTAGGGCGATGAGTTCAACGCGGAGAGTCTTATCGCGGGTTGCGGCCAGATAGGTCTCGGTGAATAGCAATGACGTAGGGTCGCTTCCGGTGTAGGCGTCAAGCGAGCCGAGCATCAGATCGACGCCGGCGTCGAGAGTGTGGGTGTTCTCGAAGATTGGCTCGGCGGCGGACAGAAGATCGCTTATCCTGCCCAGGGCGGCGTCGCGCAGCAGTGCCTGCAGTGACGGGAAATGGTAATGAACCAGGCCAGGTGTCACGCCTGCGCGCTCAGCCAAAATTCGGGTACTCACCGCATTCCAGCCCAGCTTAGCGATGAGCTCGGCAGCAGCATCCAGTAGCTGCAGCCGTACTTGGCGTCCCCGATCCGCGGCTGTCTGAGCCGGCATGGCGGCTTCTCCTCCTGTGCACTGGACGCTCGGCTTGTACGACCGCCTTGGTCGATTGACCTACCATATCCCACCGGCTTCCCGCGTGTGGCTGCGAAGTTCTTGCCGTCCTTCGGCGAGCAGATCACAGGTGCCGGTGGGGGACGGGCACGCCACAGGGAAACAAAAGGCTGCTTACAACGTTACAGCGCACGCGGCAACTGGGTCGCGCGGGTAGCAAAGGGCAGCGCCTGATGGACAACTCGTGGAGCCTGCTGAACAGCATGACTCGCCGGGGCAGCACACCACATTCCCTCGCGCCGGGCACGTTGCGCCGGATCGTCGGGTTCGCCAAGCCGCACCGAACGTCGCTGCTGATCTTCCTGGCACTGAGCACGATCTCGGCGGCGCTCACCGTCGCCACTCCGGTGCTGGCCGGCTGGGTTGTCGACGCTATCGTCGGGCGCGCGCAGGTGGAGCTGGTGGTCGGGCTGGCCGTGCTCATCGCAGTGTTGGCAGTGACCGACGCGGGGATCGGGCTGGCGTCACGCTGGCAGTCCTCCCGGATCGGTGAGGGGCTCATCCTTGACCTGCGTCGTGCGGTGTTCGAGCACGTGCAGCGGATGCCGGTGGCGTTTTTCACCCGTACCCGCACCGGGGCGCTGGTCAGCCGGCTCAACAACGACGTCATCGGCGCGCAGACCGCGCTGACCTCCACGCTATCCGGGGTGGTCACCAATGTGATCCAGCTGCTGCTCACGCTGATAGTGATGCTGACGCTGTCCTGGCAGGTCACTGTGCTGGCGCTAATCCTGCTGCCGATCTTCGTGCTGCCGGCACGGCGGATGGGTGTCCGGCTTGCTGAGTTGCGGCGCGAGGCGTCGACGCACAACGCGGCGATGACCACCCAGATGACCGAGCGGTTCTCCGCACCAGGCGCCACGCTGGTCAAGCTCTTCGGACAACCGGAGGCCGAGGCCGCCGAGTTCGGCTCTCGGGCTGCCAGGGTCCGCGACATTGGCGTTCGCAGCGCGATGGCCGCGCGAGTGTTTCTCACCGCGCTGACCCTGGTCTCCGCGCTGGCGCAGGCACTGGTGTACGGACTGGGCGGGTGGCTCGCGCTGCGCGGTGACCTCGCCCCAGGCACCGTGGTCAGCCTTGCGCTGCTGCTCACCCGGCTGTACTCACCACTGACCGCACTGGCCAACGCCCGGGTCGACGTGATGACCGCGCTGGTGGCGTTCGAACGGGTCTTCGAGGTACTCGACGTCCGCCCAATGATCACCGAGCGACCGGATGCCCGGACCGTGCCGGCCGGCGAGGTGTCGGTGGAGTTCGACAACGTGCGGTTCTCCTACCCGTCCGCCGACCAGGTATCGCTGGCCTCCCTGGAGGAGGTCGCGACATTGGACGCGCGGGGCGGCGCCGAGGTGCTGCACGGGGTGAACTTCCGTGCCGAACCAGGACAGCTGGTGGCGCTGGTCGGCTCCTCAGGCGCGGGCAAGTCCACCATCGCCTCACTGGTGCCGCGGCTCTACGACGTCGACGCTGGGGCAGTCCGGCTCAATGGGGTGGATGTCCGCGACCTGTCCTTCGCCACACTGCGCGACACTGTGGGCGTGGTGACCCAGGATGGGTACCTGTTCCACGACACCATCGCGGGCAACCTGCGCTTCGCGGCGCCGCAGGCGCGAGACGGACAGCTATGGGACGCGCTGCGGCGTGCCCAGCTGGAGCAGCTGGTGCGGTCACTGCCCGACGGGCTGGACACCGTGGTGGGCGACCGCGGGTACCGGCTTTCTGGTGGTGAACGCCAGCGGCTGGCTATCGCCCGGCTGCTCCTAGCCCGGCCGCGAGTGGTGATCCTGGACGAGGCCACCGCGCATCTGGACTCGGAGTCCGAGGTAGCAGTGCAGGCCGCGCTGGCCGAGGCGTTGCACGGGCGCACCGCACTGGTCATTGCGCATCGGCTATCCACCATCCGCGCCGCGGACCAAATCCTGGTGATCGAGGACGGCCTGATTGTCGAGCGGGGTACGCACCAGGCGCTGTTGGCAGCTGGCGGGCGCTACGCACAGCTGCACCGCATCCAATTCGCTGAAGCTCTCGTCTAACCGTCGGTACTTATTTACGGATTGCGTAACGCTGCGAGTGCCGGAGCAACTGGGTAGCGTGGCGGGGGCTCGACTCGTCGATTCGCAGGAGGTGGGTCGTGACGCCAGCGGCAGCGCCGCCCTGGACGTCAGCGCCAGCCGCACGGCCAACGGTGCTGCGCTGTCGTGAAGAAGCCGAGGTGTACGTCGCCTCGGTTTGCTTCAAGCACGGACCGCCGAAGCTGCTCGGCGCCGAGCTCGAGTGGATAGTGCAGCATTCCGGAAACCCCCACCGTCCGTTGCAGGCTCGCCACCTCGCCGACGCGCTTGGCGCGCACGTCCCGAATTCCCTCGTCCCCGACAGTCCGCAGACCCCTCTTCCATATGGCTCCACCGTCACGGTCGAACCCGGTGGTCAGCTCGAGATCTCCAGCCCGCCGTGCGCCTCGCTGACCGAGCTCATCGCCACCGTGGAGGGCGATACCGCCGCACTCACCGATCTGCTTGATCCCGCCGGTCTGGTCCTGACCGGTTTGGGTTCTGATCCGCATCGCCCGCCGCGCCGGCTCGTCGACATTCCCCGCTACGCCGCGATGGAGACCGCCTTTGACCGGATCGGTCCGATGGGCCGGGCCATGATGTGCTCCACCGCCGCAGTGCAGGTGTGCCTGGATGCCGGCACCCCTGCCGAGGTGGCGCTGCGCTGGACTGCATTACATGATCTCGGGCCCGTGCTGCTCGCCGCGTTCGCCAACTCGCCTTGGCTGGGCGGCCTGCGTACCGGCTGGGCGTCGTCCCGGATGCAGGCGTGGTTCGCGCTGGACCCCGCCCGCACCAGGCCCAGCCCCGTACATTGGGACCCGGCCGCCGACTGGGACCCAGCCGCTGAGTGGGCCCGCCGGGCGCTCGACACACCATTGCTGTGCCAGCGCCGCCCTTGGGGTAGTTGGGACGTCCCGAGCGGGGTCACCTTTGCCGACTGGCTGTCCGGGGCGCTGTCTGGTCGCCCCAGCACCGCCGATCTGGACTACCACCTCACCACGTTGTTCCCGCCGGTTCGAGCGCACGGCTACCTTGAGGTCCGCTATCTGGATACCCAGCCGGTGGGGCAGTGGCTGGTACCAGTGGCGGTGCTGGCGGCCCTGCTGGCCGATCCGGTGATCACCGCTGGTGCCCGGGAGGCCTGCGCACCAGCCGTTGGGCGGTGGTTGCAGGCGGCCGAACGTGGCCTGCGCGACGACACGCTCGCCGCTGCCGCGATCGCGGTGTTTGAGCTGGCCTGCCAGGCCCTGCCCGCACTGAATGTCCCCGCCGAGGTGCAGTTGCTCGTGGAGCAGATCACCGAGCACCGGGTCCGGCGGGGTCGCTGCCCAGCAGACGATCTCTCCAGCGACATGGCTGACCGGGGCGATATCAACTGGGGCGGTAATCGGATTGCCGGCTCAGCCGGCGGGGACCGCTGTAACGGAACTCAACCGGCCGGACTTAACGGAGGGCAGCTGCTGTGAGCACGCCGATCACTGAGCTGGGAAACGCCGCGCTGCGTGACCATCTTGCCGCTGAGCTCACCCGCACCCGCGCCCGCACCGCGGCGCTGACCGACGTGGTAGACGACGCCGAGCTCGTCCGCCCGCACTCCCGCATCATGTCCCCCCTGGTTTGGGACTTCGCCCACATCGGTAACCAGGAGGAGCTCTGGCTGGTCCGCGACGTGGGCGGGCGCGACCCTGTCCGCGCCGACATCGACCAGTTCTACGACGCGTTCAAGCATCCCCGGCCGAACCGGCCCGCACTGCCGCTGCTTGACCCGTCCGAGACCCGACGGTACCTGGGCGAGGTGCGCAGCAAGGTCTTCGACGTGCTGGAGCGCACCCCGCTGGAGGGCCGCAGGCTAGTCGAGCAGGGTTTCGCTTTCGGCATGATCGTGCAGCACGAGCAGCAGCACGACGAGACGATGCTGGCTACCCACCAGCTTCGGGTCGGCCCGGCGGCGCTGCACGCCTCCGCTCCCCAGCCGGAGCGCTCCACGGACCTGCCCGCCGAAGTGCTCATCCCCGCTGGCGAGTTCACCATGGGCACGTCTACCGAGCCGTGGGCGCTGGACAACGAGCGCCCAGCGCATCGGGCCTGCACCGGTGCCTATTGGTTGGACACCATCCCGGTGACCAACCGGGACTACCAGCGGTTCCTGGCCGACGGTGGCTACGATGACCAGCGCTGGTGGAGCGAGCAGGGCTGGATGCACCGCTGCGAAGCGGGCCTGGTGGCACCGCTGTTCTGGCACCGCGACAACGAGTCGTGGTGGCGCACCCGATTCGGCGTCACTGAGCCGGTTCCGGCCGACGAACCTGTTATGCACGTCAGCTTCTTTGAGGCGCAGGCCTATGCGGCATGGGTCGGAAAGCGCCTTCCCACTGAGGTGGAATGGGAGAAGGCCGCCCGGCTCGACCCTGCCACTGGGCGCTCCCGCCGCTTTCCGTGGGGCGATGAAGATCCCACACCGGTGCACGCCAACCTGGGGCAACGGCACCTGCAGCCTGCTCCCGCGGGCAGCTACCCCGCCGGAGCCTCCCCGCTGGGCGTGCACCAGCTGATCGGCGACGTGTGGGAGTGGACGTCCTCGGGCTTCTCCGGATACCCAGGCTTCGCGCCGTTCCCTTACCGGGAGTACTCCGAGGTGTTCTTCGGTGGGGACTACCGGATGCTGCGCGGCGGCTCATTTGGCAGCGACGCAGCGGCCTGCCGGGGGACCTTCCGCAACTGGGACCACCCGGTGCGCCGGCAGGTCTTCGCCGGTTTCCGCTGCGCCCGGGACGCTAACCGGGGGACCTGACCTGACCGTGTGTCGACACCTGGCCTACCTCGGGCCGCCGCTCGACCTCGCGACGCTGCTGCTATACCCGCTGCATTCGCTGCTGCGGCAGAGCTACGCGCCGGCCGACATGCGCGGCGGCGGCACGGTCAACGCTGATGGATTTGGCGCAGGCTGGTACCCCAGGGGTGTAACGACCCCACTCCGGTACCGGCGTGCCGTCCCAATCTGGACCGATGCGACGTTCGCGGCGCTAGCTCACGAGGTACGCAGCGGTGCAGTGCTCGCCGCGGTGCGCTCGGCCACGGTCGGGATGCCGGTGGTGGAGACCGCTTGCGCCCCATTCGCCACCGGTCGCTGGCTGTTCAGCCACAACGGGCTGATCGCCGGGTGGCCGGACAGCATGGCAACGCTGGCCACCCGCCTGCCGGTCACCGACCTGCTCACGCTCGACGCACCCACCGATTCCGCATTGCTGTGGGCCCTGGTCCGGCACCAGCTGGTGGCCGGTGAATCACTTGGTTGCGCACTGCGCGCGGTTACTTTGCAAGTTCTTGCCGCAGCCCCGGGCTCGCGGCTGAACTTACTGGTCACCGACGGCACCATGCTCGCCGCAACCGCGGTGCACCACGCGTTGGCGGTGCGGGTCGGCGATGGGGGAGTGCTGGTTTGCTCCGAGCCCACCGACCAGTCCCCCAGCTGGGAAGCGGTCCCTGACTGTCACCTACTCAGCGCGACCCCGTCCACCGTGGATGTTGTGCCGATCCCTGCTATCACTGCCGAGGAGCCATGACCGCACCAGTGCCGGAGATCCACCTGTCCGACTCGGATGCCGCTGACGCGCTGCGCCACGATGTCCGGGTCGGGCTGTCTGCCGAACGCAAGTGGCTGCCGCCCAGGTGGTTTTACGATGCCCGCGGCAGTGAGCTGTTCGAGCAGATCACCACGTTGCCTGAGTATTACCCCACCCGTACCGAGCGCGAGTTGCTGCGGCGCTGCATGGGGGAAATCGCGCAGCGTATTTGGGTCCAGGGGTCGGCCGTGGATACCCTTGTCGAGCTCGGCTCGGGCTCCTCCGAGAAGACCCGGTTGCTGCTCGACGCGTTCACCGCGAACGGATCACTGCAGCGCTTCGTGCCGCTGGACGTGTCAGAGTCCGCGTTGCGCGGCGCGATGGCGGCGGTGGCACGGGACTATCCCGGGCTCGCGGTACACGGCGTGGTCGGCGACTTCACCGAGCATCTCGAGCTGTTGCCGGCCGCTCAGGGCGGGCACCGGTTGGTGGCGTTCCTGGGTGGCACGATCGGCAATCTACTGCCGGACGAGCGGGCCGGCTTTTTCACCGCGCTACGCGCCGCGCTGGAGCCCGGTGAGCTGCTGTTATTGGGTGCCGGGCTAGTCACCGACCCAGCGGTGATGGTGCCCGCCTACGACGACGTTGCTGGAGTGACTGCTGAGTTCAACCGCAACGTGTTGCACGTACTCAACCGTGAGCTCAGCGCCGACTTTGAAGTCTCCGCCTTCGATCACGTCGCGGTGTGGGACGCCACCCACGAGTGGATCGAGATGCGGCTGCGCGCCCGCCGCGCGATGACCGTGCGGTTGCCCGTGGTGGACATGACCGTGCAGTTCGCCGAAGGTGAGGAGATGCGCACCGAGGTCTCGGGCAAGTTCCGCCGTGATGGGCTCGCGACTGAACTGGTCGAGTGCGGGTTCGCCGATTGCGCCTGGTGGACAGATCCCGATGATCGGTTCGCTCTGGTGCTTGCCACCGCCGCTTGACCGGGGCTGCTCACATCCTGATCAGCAGCAGTTCTGATCGGGGCTAGTGGGGCAGCAGGTGGGGTTTGGTAGCTAGCACCAGCTCGAGCAGGTCGCCCAGAGCGTGGGCCAGGCGCGCATCAGCCAACTCATAGCGTGCGCGGCGGCCCTCCGGAATCGCGACGACCAGCCCGCAACCCCGCAGGCACGCCAGATGATTGGACAGGTTCTGCCGGCTCACCCCGAGCAGCTCGGCCAGCTGCGCTGGATAACCGGGGGCTTCCCGCAACGCCAGCAACAACCTGGCCCGGGTGGGGTCGGCGAGAGCACGGCCAAACCGGGCCAGCATCTCACCATAAGTCGCGGTCTCCACGTGCCAGATAATACAGTCAAATCTGTATACACCACAAACTGTATTAGAGCACTTCAGGTTTGCGATCAGCGCTGAGAGCGACGCCCAAGAGCCCGCAGAGCCTTGGAATGATTATCGATGTCGTTTACTCTGCAGCTTCAACGGTGTGACGCTTGTGGGTTACAGAATGTCTCAGATGAGGAGACGCAGCGTGAAAGCATCTGGAGTGATGCGGGGGATCTTATCGCCCATTGGGGCAGTCGGGGCGGCGACGATCGCGCTCGTCGGCCTGCTCACGGGCTGTGCCACCGGGACGCCGACCGGTAGCGGTCCGGCGGGCGGGTCGAACGGCACTACGAAAATTGCGGTGGTGGCGGCAGAGAATTTCTGGGGCAGCATCGCCGCGCAGCTAGGCGGCGAGCACGTCACTGTGCACAGCATCATCGCCAGTCCGGACGCCGACCCACACGACTATGAGCCGACCGCGGCCGATGGACGAGCCGTGGCGACCGCGCAGTACGTGATCGCCAACGGGGCCGACTACGACCCGTGGGTCACCAAGCTGGTCGACGCAAACCCGGCGCCCGGGCGTGTGGTACTCACGGTGGGCGATTTGGTGGGGGCCACGGAGGGCGACAACCCGCATCTCTGGTACTCCCCGGACAACGTGCATCGGGTGATCGAGCAGATCACCGCTGACTACAAGCGGATTGACCCGGCCAACGCCGGCTATTTCGATCAGCGCAGACAGCTGTACGAGACTCAGGGTTTGGCCCGCTACAACCAGCTCGTCGCCGACATCGAGAGCAAGTACCGCGGAACCCCGATCGGCGCTTCGGAATCGATCGTGACGCCGTTGGTTGAGGACCTTGGGCTGACGATGGCAACCCCCGAGGCGTTCCTGGATGCTCTCAGCGAAGGTATCGATCCGACCGCAGCCGACAAGATCACAGTGGATCAGCAGATCAGGACCAAGCAGATCAAAATCTTCGTGTTCAACAGCCAGAACAGCACGCCGGACGTGGCAGCTCTGGTGAGCGCAGCAAGGGACCAGGGGATCCCGGTGTTAACAGTCACCGAGACTCCCGTCCCACCCACCGCCAGCTTCCAGGACTGGCAGGTTGACCAGCTCCAAAGCATCGAGCAAGCACTGTCGCAGGCAGCCGCCCGATGAATGCCTGCCCC
Organism: Actinomycetota bacterium; assembly: GCA_030860695.1. GTDB lineage: Bacteria > Actinomycetota > Actinomycetes > Mycobacteriales > Pseudonocardiaceae. The sequence goes on along the minus strand of JALZHU010000024.1, from coordinate 11,961 downwards.
GTGGTTACCCTCCGGAATGCGGCGGCCGAGCGGGCCGGCCGGCGGCTATGGAGTGGGCTGAACCTGACGGTCGCTGCCGGCGAGTTCGTCGCGGTGTTGGGCCCCAACGGGGTCGGCAAGTCTACCCTGGTCCAGGTCATTCTCGGAGCGCTCCCGCTGGTCGACGGCGAGGTACGGGTGCTGGGCGGGTCCGCTGGACGGGCCAATAAGCGGATTGGCTACCTGCCCCAACGTCGCAACTTCGACCCATCGCTGCGGGTGCGGGGCCGGGACATCGTGCGGCTGGGCGTGGACGGGCATCGATGGGGCCTTCCGCTGCCTGATTGGTGGCCGCACGGCACCGCGCGGCGAGCGGCGGCCGAGCGCGTCGAGGAGGTCATTGACCTGGTCGGTGCCACCGGCTACGCCGACCGCCCGATTGGAGAGCTTTCCGGGGGGGAGCAGCAACGCCTGTTGATCGCTCAGGCGCTGGCCCCGGCTCCCGAGCTCCTGCTGCTCGACGAACCACTGGACAGCCTGGATCTGCCGAATCAAGCCGCCGTCGCCGCCCTCATCGCCCAGATCAGCCGTACCCAACGGGTGGCCGTGATGGTGGTCACACACGACGTCAATCCGGTCCTCTCCCATCTCGACACCGTGGTCTATCTCGCTCCCGGTGGTTCGAAGATCGGCCCGCCCCATCAGGTGATGAACGGCGCGGCGCTGACCCAGTTGTTCGGCACCCCGATCGAGGTGCTCACCGCCTCTGACGGCCAGTTAGTCGTGATCGGCCACTCGGAGCGGTGCGGAGTTCACGCCGGGGTGGAGCCATGATCCTCGCCGAGGGTCCGAGCTGGAACCCGATCACTGATCTACAGCAGATGTGGTCGTTCCCGTTCATGGTCAATGCCTTCCGCGCGGGCACGATCGTCGCGGTGCTAGCGGGGGCGATGGGCTGGTTCATGGTGTTGCGCAGGCAGAGCTTCACCGGCCACACCCTGTCTATCATCGGTTTCCCTGGCGCGGCCGGCGCAGTCCTGATCGGGGTCGCGGCCAGCTACGGCTACTTCGCGTTCTGCCTAGCCGGCGCCTTAGTCATCGCGGCGTTGCCCGGCGCGGGGCGCGGCAGCTACTCGGAGGAGTCAGCGGTCACCGGCATTGTGCAGTCCTTCGCGCTGGCTTGTGGGTTTCTGTTCGTCGCTCTTTACCAGGGATCCCTCAACGGCATCAACGCGTTGCTGTTCGGCAGCTTTCTCGGCATCACCACCGAGCAGGTCATCCTGCTGGGCGTTGTCGCCGCGATTTGCCTCACTGTCCTGGGGGTGATCGGCCGTCCGCTGGCTTTCGCCTCGATCGATCCTGAGGTGGCCACCGCCCGCAATGTCCCGGTGCGCGCCCTGTCCGTGGCCTTTCTGGTGCTACTCGGCGCCGCTACCGCTGAAGCTAGCCAGATCACCGGCACTCTGCTGGTGCTCGCCCTGCTGGTCATGCCGGCGGCGACCGCGCAGGCGCTGACCGCGCGACCCGCCCGCGCCCTTGTGCTGACCATCGCGATCGGTCTGCTTGTCACGTGGCTGGCCCTGAGTGTGGCCTACTACACGCCCTTCCCCGTTGGGTTCTTCGTCACCAGCTTTGCCTTTGCCGGTTACGTGGGCGCTCAAGCGGTCCGCCACGCGCGGCCCCGCTGGCAGGTGAGCAGTAGCACTGCAGCGACCCCGAGCGCGGCCGGGATCGCGCCATGACCTGGCCGCCGTTCCTGCTCCACGCGCTGCTGGCTGGCACTGTGATCGCCGCGGCCGTCGGGCTGGTCGGCTACTTCGTCGTGCTGCGGGCTCAGGTCTTCACCGGTGACGCCCTCAGCCATGTGGCGTTCACTGGTGCGCTGGCAGCGCTGGCGCTAGGCATCGACGAGCGGTTCGGGCTGTTCGTCGCGACTATCGGTGTGGGCGTTGCTCTCGGCGCCCTCGGCGGCCGGGGCCGCGCCGACGATGTCGTGATCGGCAGCGTGTTCGCCTGGATCCTCGGTCTTGGCGTGTACTTCCTGACTCTTTTCAGCACCACCAGAAGCGCCAGCAACAGCAGCGCTGGCGTCGAGGTCCTGTTCGGCTCGATCTTCGGCCTGAACCTTTCCCAGGCGGTCACCGCTGCGATCGTCGCCGTTGCCATCGCCGCCGCCATGGTCGCCATTGCTCGGCCGTTGCTGTTCGCCAGCATCGACGGCGCCGTTGCTGCTGCCCGAGGTATTCCGGTCCGCGTGCTCAGCTACGGCTTCCTGGCCTTGGTCGGCGCGGCCGCCGCCGAGGCGACCCAAGCCGTCGGTGCGCTCTTGCTGCTCGGGCTGCTCGCCGCACCGGCCGGGACCGCCCAACGCCTCACCACCCGGCCGTACCTGGCGCTACTCCTGTCGGCCGGCCTCGCGGTGGCCGCAATGTGGGTCGGCCTCGCGCTCAGCTACACCCTGCCTGCGCTCCCGCCGAGCTTCGCCATCCTCGCCGTCGCCGCCGGCGGCTACGCCCTCGCGCTGTTCAGCACCCGCCGCCGTCCGTCCAATGCCCCACCAGCGGCAGCACAACGTGTCCTCGGTTGCCGTGGTGGCCAATAGCTCACGGCTCATCCGCTACCAACTGGTGAACTAGTCGCGGCCGTCAGCTACACCCGTTGGAGGTCACCGCCGGGAAGGCCGATCCAGCGCAGCACTCGGTTGATGTCGGCCGGCGATACGATCCCGACCAGCACACCGTCGGAGAGCACCAAGGCACGCCCCTCGGCGCATTCACTCAGCCGCGGCAGCAGGTCGGCCACCGGCTCATCCGGCCGGACCTGCGGCACTTGCTCCAGCGGGCAGGCGATGTCGCGCAGCCTGGTGGTCGCCCGGGCCTGCTGCGGAACCCGCCGGATCTGGTTGAAGGTGACCAGGCCGATCGGTGGCCCACCGTCCTCGGTCAGCGGGAACGTGGAATGCCGGTGCCGGATCAGGTCGCTCTCCAGGAGATCTTCGACCGTCATCGATCCTTGAGCCGTCACCGGGTCGGCGGTCATCACATCCCGGATGGCCAGCTCACCGAGCTGGCCGCGGACGGTCGCCTGCTGGCTCTCTGCGGTGGCCGCGCCGATGAGGAACCAGCCGATGAGCGCGAGCCACAACCCACCGAAGCTACCGCTGGTGAGCAACGTAGCCAGGCCCACCCCGACCAGAAGCCAGCCGAAGACCTGACCGGCCCGGCTGGCCCACCGGGTCGCCTTGAGCCGGTCGCCGGTGCGCCACCAGATGATCGAGCGAAGCACCCGCCCGCCGTCCAGGGGCGCGGCCGGGATCACATTGAACACCGCGAGTGCGACATTGATGGCACCTAGCCATACGAAGCCAGCCAGCACGAGGCCTTCGTGCCCACTCGCCGCGAGCAGGCCGGTTACCAGGAAAAATGCAGCACCGAGCAGCAGGCTCAGCAGGGGGCCGACTCCGGCGATGCGCAGCTCCGCACCAGGGTTGCGGGCTTCCCCGGACAGCCGGGCCACCCCGCCGAACAGCCACAGCGTGATGTCCTCCGCGTGGAGCCCGTTGCGCCGCGCCACCAGCGCATGCGAGAGCTCGTGGGCGAGCAGCGAGGCGAAAAAGACAACTGCGGTCAACACAGCTGCGGCAACGTAAGCTCCGGTGCTGTACTGCGGGTAGGCGGCTGGGAAGCGCGACGCCGCCAAGCCCCAGGCGATGAGCGCAAAAATCACCAGGACGCTCCAGTGGACGCCGACACGGATCCCAGCGATCCGCCCGAGGTGAAAACTGGCTTTCATCCGATGTACCGAAGCTCTTCCAGGCGTTGGCTGCGATCAGTCAGCGTTCCCGAGTCGACATCGGCTACCCGGAAGACGCCGGACTAAACACTGGCCGTGCCTCATCCGCTGGACAGCAACGCGCGGCCGATGAGTAAGGCGGCACTCGCGGCGGCCACCGCGAGCACCACTCGCCGTGTCCAGCCGTTGTCAAGCACGTGGCGAGCCGGTCCGGAGAGCACAAAACCGACCAGGAGGAAGGGAGCGAGTAGGGCGGTGCTCACGAATTGCTCGCCCGTGACCTGACCTGCGGCGGCCAGCGCGGCGATCGAGGTTACCGACCCAAGGACGAAATAGACGCTGAGCGTGCCGCGGACGCGCGAGCCTAGCTAGTTCTGATAGAGCAACGCGATGGGGGGCCCGCCGATCGATGCGGCGGTGCCCCCCGCGCCACTAGCGATCCCCGCGAGGAGCAGCGATCGCGGCCGAGGCCGTGGCCGCCAGGCGAGCAGCGAGAGCACCACGCAGGCCAGCACGCAAAGTCCGATAAGCAGGCTGAACACCCGCTACGACAGCGCCACCACTGCGAGTACCCCTAGTACAGTGCCGGGCAGCCGGCCCAGCATCGCCCACCCAATCCCGAGCCAGTCAGCGTGCCGCCCGTCGCGGATCACTGCGAGCACTGAGTGCACGGTAGCTAGCAGGAGCAACGGAACTGGGACGAGCGCGGGGTCGAGTAGAGTGAGCAATGGTGCTGCTACCAAGGCCATGCCATAGCCCACCGCGCCCTGCACCAGCGCACCCAGTGCCACCACCAGGCCGGCTGCGATGATCACCATCTGCGGCCGGAGGGTCGATCACAGCTGGTTTTCTCACGATCCACGGCTTGCCATGTCTCGCAGCACGTACTGCAGGATGCCGCCGTTGCGGTAGTACTCGGCCTCGCCGGGGGTGTCGATGCGCAGTACGGCGTCAAATTCCACGGTATCCGCCCCTTCGCGGGTAGCCCTCACATGCACGGTGCCCGGGATGGAGCGGGCGTCGAGCGCGGTGACGCCGGAGATGTCGAAGATCTCGGTGCCATCAAGACCAAGCGACGAGGCCGACTCACCCGGCGGGAACTGCAAGGGGAGCACGCCCATCCCGATCAGGTTGGAGCGGTGGATCCGTTCGAACGACTCCGCGATCACCGCGCGCACCCCCAGCAGCCGGGTGCCCTTGGCCGCCCAGTCCCGCGACGATCCCGAGCCGTATTCCTTGCCGCCCAAAACCAGCAGCGGTATGCCGGCGGCAGCGTAGTGCTGCGCTGCGTCGTAAATCGGCACTGGGCCGATGCTGGGAGATGCGGTGAAATCGCGGGTGTACCCGCCGCTCACCGGATGGTCGGAGATCGAATCGAGTAGCAGGTTGCGCAGCCGGATATTGGCAAACGTGCCGCGGATCATCACCTCGTGATTACCTCGGCGGGATCCATAGGAGTTAAAGTCCTTGCGTTCAACCCCCCGTTCGGCGAGGTAGCGACCGGCGGGGGAATCCGCCTTGATCGCACCAGCGGGAGAGATGTGGTCGGTGGTCACGGAGTCCCCTAGCAGCGCCAGCACCCGGGCACCCGAAATGTCCTGTACTGGTGCTGGTTGCGCCGTCATACCCTCGAAATACGGAGGTTTGCGGACGTAGGTCGACTCCGGATCCCAGGTGAAGGTCTCGCCTTGCGGGGTCGGCAGTGACTGCCAGCGAGCGTCGCCGGCGAAGACATCGGTGTAGCCCTTGGCGAACATCTCCTGGCCGATTGTGGACTCGATCACCTGCTGGATCTCCTGCGGGGAAGGCCAGATGTCCGCCAGATAAACCGGGTTGCCATCGCGGTCCAGCCCCAGCGACTCGCTGGCGAAGTCGACGTCCATCGTTCCAGCTAGCGCATACGCGATCACCAGCGGCGGTGATGCAAGGTAGTTCATCGTGACGTCTGGGTTGATCCGGCCCTCGAAGTTGCGGTTGCCAGACAGCACGCTGACCACCGCAAGGTCAGCGTCGTGGACGGCTTGCGAGACCTCCTCAGGCAGCGGGCCCGAATTGCCGATGCATGTGGTGCAGCCGTAGCCGACCAGGTGGAAGCCGAGCTTTTCCAGGTACGGCCACAGGCCGGCCTTCTCGTAGTAATCCGTGACCACCTGGGAGCCAGGCGCCATCGACGTCTTCACCCATGGTTTGACGGTCAGGCCCGCCTCGACAGCGTTGCGGGCCAGTAGCGCTGCGCCGATCATCACCGATGGGTTGGACGTGTTGGTGCACGAGGTAATCGAAGCGATCACTACGGCACCGTGGTCGATTTCATAGCCGGCGCCCTCGGCGGGCCGCACTGGCGTTGGGGAGCTGGAACGTCCCTGCGCACCAGCCGCAGCCGAGATCATCAGGTAAGGCGCGCCGCCACCGTTACCGCTGCTTACCGCAGGGGCGTCGCTGGCCGGGAAAGACTCGATGCCGGCCTCGTCCACCGTGGACTCTGGGGCGCACTTTGGGGCACCGGCGTAGCCGACCAGCGCCCGGCGAAACGCCGCCTTAGCGTCGGACAGGGAGATCCGGTCCTGCGGTCGCTTGGGTCCGGCGATGGAAGGGACCACGGTGGACAGGTCCAGCTCCAGGTACTCGGAGTAGGTGGCCTCCCGGCTCGGGTCGTGCCAGAGATCCTGCTCCTTGGCGTAGGCCTCGATCAGCGCGAGCTGCTCGGGAGGGCGACCGGTGAGTTTCAGGTAGCGGACAGTTTCCTCGTCAATCGGGAAGATCGCGCAGGTGGAGCCGAATTCTGGGCTCATGTTGCCGATGGTGGCGCGGTTGGCCAGCGGCACCGCCGCTACGCCCTCACCGTAAAACTCGACGAACTTCCCGACCACGCCGTGCCGGCGAAGCATCTCCGTCAAAGTAAGAACGACATCGGTGGCGGTCGCACCGGGCGGGATGGATCCGGTGAGCTTGCAGCCGACCACTCGCGGGATCAGCATCGACACCGGTTGACCGAGCATGGCGGCCTCGGCCTCGATGCCGCCCACGCCCCACCCCAGCACGCCGAGCCCGTTAACCATCGTGGTGTGGCTGTCGGTGCCCACCACGGTGTCGGGGTAGGCCTGACCGTTGCGGGTCATCACGGTGCGGGCCAGGTGCTCAATGTTGACCTGGTGCACGATCCCGGTCCCTGGCGGGACCACCTTGAACTCGTCGAAGGCACCCTGCCCCCAGCGCAGGAACTGGTAACGCTCCCGGTTTCGCTGGTACTCCAGGTCGACATTGCGCTCGAAGGCGTCCGGACGGCCGAACACGTCAGTGATCACTGAATGGTCGATGACTAGCTCGGCTGGAGTGAGCGGATTGACTGCCCGCGGGTCACCGCCCAGAGCCGTGATTGCCTCACGCATCGTGGCCAGATCGACTAGGCAGGGCACCCCGGTGAAGTCCTGCATGATGACTCGGGCGGGGGTGAACTGGATCTCGGTGGATGATTGCGCCTGCGCGTCCCAGCGGGCCAGCGCCTCGATGTGCTCGGCTGTGACATGCGCGCCAACAGTGCCTGATTCACCCCGCAGCAGGTTTTCCAGCAGCACCTTCAGGCTGTACGGCAGGGCGCGCCACTGGGTGCCGAGCCGCCGGTCCAACTCCACCAAGCGGAACACCTCGTAGCAGGCGGTTCCGACGGACAGCGTGCCGCGGGTGCCAAAGCTGTCAACGCTGGCTGCTGCGTGGGTCACGGGCTCCTCCCCTGGAGAAGGGCGAGACGGGTTGCCCTCCACCGCGACTCTACGTCTGGCCGACCCCCGGGTGGATCAGCAGGCGAAGCCGTAACAATCAGTTAAAGCGCCCGCGCAATCGTGGTAACCCTGCTGTGCTGGCGCGGGGACCGACATGGAGACATATCGGGGCTATCGACCGTCTCGCCGCCCCGATATGTCTCCATGACTGCCTACGCCCATACCCTGGGAGGTGGACCTCAGCGAGAGAGTGCGGGGGGTGGCAGCCATGCGGGTGGCCTTGACCGTCGCCGACTTCATCGCCCGCGGGGAGACGGCGTTCGCGGATTCCGTCGCGGTCGTGGATGAGTTGGCCCAGCCAGCCCAGCCGGTGCCGACATTGACCTACCGCGAGCTGGGCAGGCGGGTTCGCGCCTGGCAAGCCGGTCTGGATGCGCTCGGAGTGGACCAGCGGGAGCGGGTGGCCGTGGTCAGCCACAACTCGGCCCGGTTACTGGAGCTGCTACTTGCGGTTCCGGCCAGCGGTCGCATCTGCGTGCCGGTGAACTTCCGGCTCCACCCGGAGGAGGTGGACTACATCGTTTCGCACAGCGGCTCGTCGGTGCTGCTGGTCGACCCGGAGCTCGACGACGCGCTCAAGGCGGTGGTGGCACCACGCCGTTTCGTCCTCGGCGGTGAGACCGAGGAGCAGGTAATGCGCTTCGACACCGAGCCACAACCGTGGGCTGAGCCTGACGAGAACGCCACGGCGACGATCAACTACACGTCGGGCACCACCGCACGGCCCAAGGGCGTGCAGCTGACCCACCGCAACGTCTGGATCAACGCGGTCACCTTCGCCCTGCACACCCGAGCCTGGGAGCGCGACGTTTACCTGCATACCCTGCCGATGTTCCACTGCAACGGTTGGGGCATGCCCTTCGGGCTCGCCGGCCTGGGGGCCAAACACGTCGTGCTGCGCAAGGTGGACGGCACGGAGATCCTGCGACGGGTCGACCAACACGGTGTGACGCTGATGTGTGGTGCGCCCGCGGTGTGGCACGCGGTGCTTGAGGCCGCCGCGAACTGGGATGGCGAGGTCCCCGGGCGGGGGCAGGTGCGGCTGGTCTGCGCGGGTGCACCACCGCCCTCCAAGTTGATCCAGCGGGTCGACGAGGAGCTCGGTTGGGAGTTCATGCAGATCTACGGGCTCACCGAGACTGCACCGCTGCTCACCTTTAACCGCGCCATGCCCGCCGATGACGAACTGCCCGCCGCAGACCGCGCCCGCAGGCTGTCCCGGGCGGGCGCCCCCGCGTTGGGCGTGCAGCTGCGCACGTCCGAGTCCGGGGAGGTACTGGCCCGCTCCAACGTCGTGATGGCCGGCTACTGGGACAACCCGCAGGCCAGTAGCGAAGTGCTGGTGAACGGCTGGTTCCACACCGGTGACGGCGGATCCGTGGACGAACAGGGCTACCTGTCGATCACTGACCGGAAAAAGGATGTGATCATCACCGGTGGTGAAAACGTCTCTTCTATCGAGGTGGAGGACTGCCTGTTCAGCCACCCGGCGGTGGCCGAGGTGGCGGTGATCGGGGTGCCCTCCGAGCAATGGGGCGAAACGATCAAAGCGCTGGTCGTGCTGGCAGCGGGGGAGCAGGCAACCGAGGACGAGATCATCGCTTACTGCAAGAAGCGGCTGGCCGGCTATAAAGCACCAACGTCGGTGGAGTTTCGCGATGCGATCCCGCGTACCGCTACCGGGAAGGTCCAGAAGTTCAAACTGCGTGAGAAATACTGGAAGGGCCGCTCCCGCCAGGTCAACTGATCCGTTGGCCACGATCCGCTCTGCTGTCGCCGAGTTCGACGACGCCGAGTTCGACGACAGAGTCGCCCGAAGCCACCCCGACAGCCCAGGTGTCGAACTCGGCGCATCCAGTGCTGCCCTGCGGCGCAGTCAGCGGCCTCGCCAGGCGAGCGGGGAGGTGCGTAGGGCGGCCTCGCCCTCGTACTCGGCGACTGCTTCCTGCACGGTCTTGCGGGCGATGTCGGGTAGTGAGGCGGTCTAGTCTGCGGTGATCACTTCCGGGGAGCGCTGGTCGAGATAGGGCCGGGCAGTGTGCGGGATGTCGCCCGTGCGGGTTTCCTGCGAGTCGTGCCAGACGGCGAGCAGTGCCGCCCGGCTCGGATCGGCACCCTCCATCGCGGCGATCAGCGAGGCGAGCTGCGCGACCCGCAGGCTGTGCTCCGCGACCGACTCGGGATCCCGCACTCCTACATGCCACCAGCCGGCGCGGCGTATCCGCTTAAGCACGCCAAGCTCGAAGGCGAAGTTCGCGACGGCATGCAGCTCGTCTGAATTTTCCACAGCGGTGACCCTACCTACCGGTGTGCGAGGTGAGCCGCGTAGGCGATGTCCGACAACTCCCGTCGCGACGGTGCACTGAGGTTCTCATCCGCGGCGAGCTCTTCGATCGTGCTGGCCGCTGCAGATCGTAAGTCAGGGTCGTTGATGAGCAGGGTGGGCTTCGATAATCCGGCTACCGGCCTGTACCATTTCAGTGACGATCAAGTCTGCCTGAATGGCGTCCTCCAGCATCGCGAGCAACGTGACTCGCGCACCGCATCGCATCAGCCACGAGCGCAATCGAAGCAGATCTGCGGCCCGCAAAGCTGCCAGTGGCCGGCGACTCTCCCAACCCTGCACACTAGCCACATCCACGCCAAGTTTCTCAGCTAATTGGACCTGTGTGAGCTCCGTCGATTCCCTGATCAACTTGAGTAGGAAGCCTGACACCGCGCCAAGGCAACGCGGCGAATTCTGACTACCGTCCATCATCGCGGCCTCGACGGACCACCGATAATTATAGTGAGCGAGGCAAGCTTAGCGTGGCTGAACACACGTAGTCGGGACCAGCTCGACGACACGCTTGCTATCGGCGTGCTTATTCGAGCCACTCCGTCAACGTGTCGCGCAGCACGGTGGCGGCGTCCTCATTCAGCCGGATCACGCACGCACCGGTAACGTGCGGATCAAGTTCTATGCTGCCGTCGCACTTGCGAACAACGAGGTTGGTGAAGCCGCGCGCACCGCCATGCAGGGTGCAAGTGGCGGGCATGGCGCGTCGATGTCCGCGCGGCTGATCCTGTGTCTTGGGTGGCTGCTCTGCTGCATTCACCCGGCAAACAGTGCAGTGAGATCGACGCTAGTTGTCCACACTCCGTGGACCCTGGCCGCCGACACCGAAGCGATTACGGAGGCTGTCCAGCTCCCATACCCGTCGCCGCGCCCGGCGGTCCAGGGTGACCACCAGGTCCCGGGCGATCGGGTCGTTGCGAATTCTGGCCGGGGCGATCCGATCGGCTGCATCCAAGTAGCGGATCGCTTCGGCGTCCCGGTCGCCCCCGGCCTGCGCCCACCCTCGGGCGATGTCGAGGTGCAGCCCGGAGCGGCGGTCTGCTGACACGAGCACCGCAGCCAACCGCGGCACGTCGGTCGCGACCCGCTCGGCGGCATCCGGGCCGCGTTCCAGCTCCACCCCGATCGATACCGACCACGCCGCGACGTTGGCCGATCCGAAGTGGTAGTTCAGGTCGTTGCACTCACCGGTCGCGGTCGCCAGCTCCGCTGCCTGCGCCAGGTGAGTGTCCGCGTCACCGCTGCGACCCTGGCGCGATGACAGCTGCGCCGACGCCAGGTGCAGCATCCCGGCCGCCTGCGCCGGACCATTGTCGGCCGCAGTGGGGTCTGCGGCCGGCTCGATGGCGATCAGGGCATCACCGAGTACCGCCGCGGCCCGGTGCCGGGCACCCAGCCGGATCAGGATCCCAGCGCGTTGCATCGACGCAAATCCGATCAGCGCCGGATCGCCGAACTGCTCGGCGGCGTCGTAGCCGCGCCGGGCGAGGGCTGCGGCCAACGTGCCGTGCCCCAACGCTCGCATCGTGCCCGACGCTGCGATGCATGCCTCCACCAGCGCAGCCAACGCCGCACGGCGGGTGTCACTGTCGCCGGTAGCGGCGTGGACGTGCAGCTCACTGAGCACCGCGCCGAAATCCTGCCCGGCTAGCGCATACCGGGTCTCGTCACAGTGGGCGTTAGCTTGCCGTGCCAACCTCGCCAGCTCGGCCACCGGCCGCGCCGGGATATCGGGGACGTCGTCCAGGGTGCAGTCGTGGACCGCGAACTCGATGCCCGGCACGGTGATCATCGCGTCAGCCGTCGCCCGGTCTGGCGGCAGGTAGGGCTGGCCGGTCAGATCAGCCACAGAGCATCCCAACGCGTTGGCTAGGTCGTCGATCAGGCCGCGCCGGTTGAACCCGCGCTGGCCGTGTTCCAGCATCCCCAGGTAGCTCTTGGTGATCCCGGCCAGCCCCGCCGCCACTTCCAGGCTCAACCCGCGGCGACGGCGGATCATGCGAGCGCGTGCGCCAATCGACCGCGCTTCCTCAGCATCCACTACAGCCATTCTCCCCTCGCCGGAAAGTCTCG